>CAVCLY010000009.1:0-44995 GCA_963603165.1 Faecalibacterium prausnitzii | reverse complement strand
CGTTGATGGAGCCGTCCTCCTCGACGACGTCCTTGGCGCCCAGGCCGTTCTCGACCACGAACAGCGGCTTCTGGTAGCGGTCGTACATGTCGTTCATGGTGATGCGGAAGCCCAGCGGATCGACGACCCAGCCCCACTGCGTCACGTCGAGGTAGGGGTTCTTGGCGCCCGCGAAGGCGTTGCCCTCGGTGCGCTCGGCCTCGGTGTTGTCGGGACCGCAGGCGCAACGGGTGGAGTAGTAGCTGAACGAGATGAAGTCCACCGTGTTCTCGGCGAGGATCTTCTTGTCCTCCTCGGTCATGCCCACGTCAATGCCCTCGCGCTCGAGTCGCTTGAGCGCGTAGGCCGGGTAGTAGCCACGGCTCTGGACGTCAACGAAGAAGTAGTTGTTCTGGTTCTCGATCTGCGCGGCGCGCACGTCCTCGGGACGGCAGCTGTACGGATAGTACGAACCGGCGGCGAGCATGCAGCCGACCATGATGTCGGGGTCGATCTCGTGGGCGATCTTGGTGGCCCAGGCACTGGCGACGAGCTCGTTGTGGGCGGCCACGTACTTGGCCTCCTCGCGGTTCTCGCCCTCCTCGAACACCAGGCCGGCGCCCATGAACGGCATGTGCAGGATCATGTTGATCTCGTTAAAGGTGAGCCAGTACTTAACGAGGCCCTTGTAACGGGTGAAGATGACCTGCGCGAGGTTCTTGTAGAAGTCGATGAGCTTGCGGTTGCGCCAGCCGCCGTACTCCTTGATGAGGTGAATCGGCAGGTCGAAGTGGGTAATGGTCACGAGCGGCTCGATGCCGTACTTCTGGCACTCACGGAACACGTCCTCGTAGAAGGCGAGGCCGGCCTCGTTGGGCTCCGTCTCGTCGCCGTTGGGGAAGATGCGCGTCCAGGCAAGGCTCATGCGGAAGGTCTTGAAGCCCATGCCGGCAAAGAGGGCGATGTCCTCCTTGTAGTGATGGTAGAAGTCGATGCCGGTCTGCGCCGGATAGTAGTAGCCGTCCTCAAAAGAGAGCATCTTGCGGTCGCCGTTGCCCACGGCAGCGCGGTCGGCGCCGTGCGGCATCACGTCGACGTTGGCCAGGCCGCGGCCATCGACGTTGTACGCGCCCTCGCACTGGTTAGCGGCCGTGGCGCCGCCCCACAGGAAGTCCTTACGAAAACCCATCTCGTTCCTTTCTCGATTGAATGGCGTGTTCATTTTGGGCGCAATCACCCAACCCCTCAACGGTTTGTCGGGGGTTGGACACGTCTTTTCGGCAGAAGCGCGGAACGGAGCCGGGTTTTGACACTTTTTGATACGTCGGCGAGGTGAGCGAGCGAAGGGCGGGGGCGGGGCGCGATCAAGGGCGCGAGCACAAGCGGCGCCGCACTCTGCGTTCGAGGCGCGGGGCCTTCACTCCGAGCGGCGATGGCGCACGCGCGCCGCACCCTCTCGGCGATCGGTTCTCGCTACGCACATGCGAGGAATGGCCACCCTTTGCTTATCGAACGCGAGGCAGGCCCCCAAGCGCGCATGCGACAACCGGCACAGCAAGCATACGGGCAAAACGCAGCGCAAACGAGACGGCTGCCTAGCCGATCTGGTCGGCGAGGTCGAGGTTCTCGCCTACGAGGCCAACGTAGCCGCCCTCGGCCGCCTTGGGGCTCTCGGCGTGGCAGAGCACCCACTTGTCGCGCTTCCAGTAGCAGTAGGAATCGCAGCACTCAGGCGCATTCTCGGCCGCAGCGGGCTTGGCGGTGTTGGTGTCGCGCGGAAGCCCGATCATCACCTGGAACCCGCCTTCGTCGACCATGACAGGTGTGTAGTGCATGGTGTCGGCGTAGACCTCGATGAGCGTACCGGCCGGCGCACGGAACGCCTTGACGAGCGAGGTGTCGAGCTTGCCATCCTCGATCTGATGGCGCTTGGCGAGCAGCAGGATGAAGTCGCGCGCGCCGAGGTTGAACTCGCTCGAGCGGTGGTACTCCAGGCAGTTGAGCTTGGTATTGTGGCCGCAGCAGGTGCCGATCTGAGCCGGGGTGCCGCCGAACATGAGCTGCATGAGCGCATCGGCCCCGGCAACCGACTCCATCTGCGGAGCACTCGGAACATAGGCGCTGCCGGCAGGAATCTCGGTCTTGGCAAGCTCTGCGACCACGGGGTCGAGCAGATCGGCGGGAACGTCGTTCCAAAGCTTGCCGTAGGGCTTGAACTCATCGTCGGTTACGGAATAGATGTGCATGGGGGGCCTTTCTCGCAATAAAAAGAACGCTTTTGAACAGTTTAGAACATTCGCGTTCAGAAACCGAACAAAAACGTTCGTTTACGGTGAGCGGCAGACCCTGCGCACGACATGGCACTTAGACGCGCGGACACAGCGGCCTCCGACGCAGGGAAGCGCGCGCCGGCTTGCGTCAGCCCCAAGCCCAAGCCGCCAGGCAACACCCCCTGTCGACAAGGCCTCAAGCTGCAGGAACGGCAGCAACGAAAGCAGAAGGCACCTTTACCGAACCCAAGCGGCGACCTGCCGCACGTCGAACACAAAACGGGCTCGAGACCGCGTGGCCCCGAGCCCGTCAAATGCAAAAGCAGTCGCGGTTCTTGCGCCCTATGCCATGGCGCGGGCCATGCGCTGGCGGAACTCCGCCATAAAGCGCGGGCCGTCCACTGTGAGCGCCACGAGAGCTGACTTGTGCGAATCGAGCATGCGCTCGGGGTCGCCGATGATGCGCCCGCGGTACTCGCCGATGAGGTCGACGCGCAGGTTGACCGGGAACGCGCCGATGAGCGTGGGGTCGATCGCCACGGCGGCGGCGAGCGGGTCGTGCAGGCTGCAACCGCCGAGGTAGGGCTCGGAGTTGGCGTAGGCCGCGATGTAGTAGTCGACCATCGAGGCGAACGCGCAGCCGGCCATGGTGCCGTCGCCGCGCCAACGCGCCGTGTCCTTGTTGGTGAGCACCACCTGGCGCGTGACGTCGAGTCCCACGACCGTGACCGACACGCCCGACCTAAAGACCGCGTCGGCCGCCTCGGGGTCGGCCGCAATGTTCGCCTCGGCGCCGGCGCTCACGTTGCCCGCGCAGACGAGCGCGCCGCCCATGATCGTGATGTTGCCGATGGAGCGCACCGCCGCCGGGTCGCGCTCGAGCGCGCAGGCCAGGTTGGTGAGCGGACCCGTTGGCACGTAGATGAGGTCGCTCCCCCACGCGCGGGCCGACTCGATCAAAAAGTCGACGGCGCTGTTGCCGTCGCCCTCGGGCGTGCCCACGGCCCCATAGGGCGAATCGGGGATGTTGGCCTCACCGATGCCGTTGCGCCCGTGGATGAGCGTGGTCGAGACCGACGGCACAAAGCTCTCGGTTGCCGCGAGGGCATGCGAGGCCCCGATGTAGACCGGGATCTGCGGCACGCCGAGCATGTCGAGCACGGCGAGGATGTTCCGCGCCGAGGTGCCCACCTTGACGTTGCCGAAGCTCGCCATGATGCCGATGAGCTCAACCTCGGGGCTGCCGAGCACGTAGGCGAGCGCCATGGCGTCGTCGATGCCCATGTCGAGGTCGAGGATGATCTTCTTTCGCTGCATGTCTCCCGCCTTCCTCGGCCGCTCAGATGGGGCCGGTACTGTTCGATATGCGTCACGCGCACACCTATGCTAACGCCAACGGGGCGCCGACGGGCGCCAGTACTCCGCCACCTGCATGGAGTCGCCCGCGAACATAGGGCCTGAGCTGCGCATGTGATAGCATAGGCCCGACTACCATACAAAGAAACCGCGAGACGCCCATGCAAACACTCCCCCTCACGGCGGATCGCCGCAGGAGCCGAACAGATGAATAACCGACCCTCCACGCAAAGACCCGCTCAGGGCACCCGGGCGGCCGCAACCGATCGTAGGCAGGCAGCGCCCTCGGGCACCCGCAAGCGCGACGCGAACGCACGGCCCAAGTCGCGCTACATCCCCGCCCTCGACGGCCTGCGCACGCTCGCCGTGGCCGCCGTGGTGATCTACCACCTCAATCTCCCGTGGGCGCAGGGCGGCCTCTTGGGCGTGACGATGTTCTTCGTGCTCTCGGGCTACCTCATCACGCGCCTGCTCCTCAACGAGATTCAGCAGACCAAGACCATCGACCTCAAGGGCTTCTGGATCCGCCGCATCCGGCGCCTCATGCCCGCCTGCGCCACCGTCGTGGTGGTCACGATCGTGCTCTGCGCGCTCTTTAACCACGTGATGCTCACCAAGATGCGCCCGCAGATCCTGCCGTCGCTCTTCTTCTTCAACAACTGGTTCCAGATCTTCCAGAACACCTCGTACTTTGCCGCCGTGGGCGACCCCTCGCCGCTCACGCACTTCTGGTCGCTCGCCATCGAGGAGCAGTTCTATCTCGTATGGCCGCCCATCCTGCTCGTGATCGGCGGCACACGCGCCAACCGCCCCGCCGTCCGACGCACGGCATTTGGCCTGGCAGCCGCCTCGGCCATCGCCATGATGGTGCTCTACAACCCCGCGCAAGACCCCACGCGTGTGTACTACGGCACCGACACCCGCGCGTTCTCGCTGCTGCTCGGCGCCTGGCTCGCGTTCATCCCCGAACAGGACATGGCGCCCTCGCGCCTTGTGGGGCGCATCACGCGCGGGCGCTTCGGCTACCGCCAGGGAGCGGCCAACGGCACCGTCACCGAGTTTTTGGCCACGCCGGCCTCGATCGACCTCGTGGGCGTCATCGGACTTTTGGGCCTCGTGGCCATGGTGTTCCTCACCAACGGCTACGACGCGTTCCAGTACCGCGGCGGCACGCTCCTCTGCACGGTGCTCACGCTCTGCGTGATCGCCGCGTGTGTGCAGCCCGAGGGCCTCGTGGCGGGCGCCTTCGCCCTGCCTCCGCTCGTGTGGCTCGGCAAGCGCTCCTACGGCATCTATCTCTGGCACTACCCGCTCCTTTTGCTCATGAACCCCGTGGCCGACATCACCGAGGCCTCGCCGCTCAAGATGCTCGTGCAGGTGCTGGTCGTGGTCGGTGTGGCCGAGGCCTCGTACCGCTTTATCGAGACGCCGTTCCGCAAGGGCGCTATCGGCGCGTTCTTAAGCGAGATGCGCGCCGGCACCAACTCGCCGCGGCGCTGGATCGGCACGCACCGCATCCTTTCGGGCTGCGTGGCGCTCGTCCTTATCGCGGCCGTCGGCAGCGTGGCGCTCGTCCCCGACACCTCGGCGCTCAGCAAAGACGGCGCCGAGCTGCTCCAAGCGGGGGCCGACGCCACCAACACGAGCGCCGACATCGCGAACTCCGGCTCGTCCACGGCCAACTCGAGCTCTAAAAAGTCGTCCTCGTCTAAAAAGTCCTCTAAAGAGGGCTCGTCCGAGTCGGACGATAGCTCGACCGACACCGCATCGAGCACCGCCGCCGATACCGACTCCGACTGGCCCGAGGGCTCCTACGACATCCTCATGATCGGCGACTCGGTGTCGCTGCGCCTGAACGACATCTTTACCGGCACGTTCAAGCATGGGCACATCGACGCCCTCAAGAGCCGCCAGTTCGATGCCGGCCAGCAGGTCTACGAGAGCTATCTGCAGCAGAACCTCTGCGGCAAGATCTCGGTCTTTGCGCTCGGCACCAACGGGCCCGTGACCGATGCCATGGTCGATTCGCTCATGAACGACGTGGGCACCAAGCGCATCTGTGTGTTCGTGAACACCCGCTCGCGCACCTCGTGGGTGTCGCAGACCAACCAGAGCTACGAGAACGCCAAGAGCCGCTACTCCAACGTGCGCGTGGTCGATTGGTACAACTACAGCGCCAACCGCAACGACCTCTTTGACGGCGACGGCACGCATCTCAACGCCAAGGGCGCCAAAGAGTATCTGCAGCTCATCTACGAGGCGGTCAAGGACGTTCTGCCCTTCCATCTTGAGGACTACAGCGACGACCCCGTGCCCTCCGCCGGCAACACGCTTCTCAGCGACCTGCGCAAAGCCGTGGGCAAGCAGACCAAAAAGGAGCTCAAGGCCGCTGCCAAAAAGCGCCAGACCGAGGAGCAGTAGCGGGACAGCAGCCACTCCGAGCGCTCGCACCCGCGCGTTCTGAGCACGCCGCAAGTGCCCCGCGCACCACGCGGCTTAGAGTGAGCTGCCAACCGACTTATACAGACGAGCCGCCCCGAGACACATCGCCTCGGGGCGGCTCGTCTGTACAGATTGCGCGCGAGGCACCGGGTTCCCGGCACCCGCGTTATTCGAGTCGGATCTGTGCCATACAACGCACCGGAAGGTGCCAAGCCGCTTCATACGCAGAGGCGCCCGGCGGACCGATGCAACCCGGTGCCAGACCTCTCCCCGCGCGACGCACCGGGACGGGCGCAAGCTGCTCCGTCCGCAACGGCAAGACGGCCCGGCAACGCCGTCCTAGTACCCCATCGCCTGCAGAACGAACATCACCACGGTGAGCACGGTGATGAGCGCGATGGTGGCCCAGGTGAGCACGTTCCACACGCGGCCGTTCCTAAAGTGGCCCATCACGTGCTTATCGGCGGCGATCAGCACCTGGAACACGAGCACCACGGGCAAGAGCACACCGTTGATGACCTGCGAGGTCATCATGATCTGAAACAGGTCCACACCCGGCAGGAGCACGAGCACGGCCGAGACCGCGATGATCCCCGTGATGAGACCGCGATAAATCGGCGCCTCGTCCCAGCTGCGGTCGGCGCCGCGCTCCCAGCCGAACGCCTCGCAGATCGCGCTCGAGGTCACGCCCGGCAGCACGCAGGCGGCCAAAAAGCTTGCCGCCACCAGGCCGCTCGCAAAGAGGATCGTCGAGAACTGGCCCGCGATCGGCTCGAGCGCCTTGGCCGCGTCGGCCGCGTCGGAGATGCGGATACCCGCCGGGAACAGCACCGTTCCCGTGGTGATGATGATGAACCAGGCCACAAGGTCGGCCGCGATGGAGCCCGAGATGGTGTCGATGCGCTGCAGCACGATGTCGTCCTCGCCCGCGTTCTTGTCGACCACGTTGTTCTGGGCGAGAAAGATCATCCACGGTGCGATGGTGGTGCCGATCGTGGCCACCACGAGCGACACGTAGGCGGGATCGCTCTGGATATTGGGCACGAACGTATCGACGGCCACCTGGCCCCAGTCGGGGCCGGCCATAAAGGCGGCCACCACGTAGGACACGAACACGCAGCTCACGAGCAGCAGGATCTTCTCGATGCGCTGAAAGCTCCCGCTCATGGTGAGGAGCCAGATGAGCAGCGCCACGAGCGGAACCGAGATGCTCGAGGGAATGCCGAAGAGCGCGAGGCCGCTCGCGATGCCCGCGAACTCCGAGATGGTCACGGCCGTGTTGGCGATGAGCAGCGCCGCCATGGCGAGAACGCTCTTGCGCACGCCGAACTTCTCGCGGATGAGCGAGGCCAGGCCCTTACCCGTCACGCAGCCGCAGCGTGCCGCGGTCTCCTGCGTGACGATGAGCAGCACCGTCATGACGGGGAGCATCCAGAGCATCTTGTAGCCGTAGTTGGCACCGGCGCTCGAGTAAGTGGCGATGCCGCCCGCATCGTTGCCCGAGAGCGCAGCCAAAAGGCCGGGACCCATGGCGCCGAGAACGAGGGCCGGGGTGAGCTTGCGGCGGTGCTCGCTCGTGTTGCGCATGTTCTGCACGACGACCCCCTATCCCGCGAGCAGGCAGGTCGCAGCCACGCACGCCACCGAGAACACCACGCAGGCGATGATCACCGCGCAGACGTTCATGGCCGTGCCCGAGGTGTTGAGATCGTGCTCATCGCGCCAGAACAGCACCTTGAGATAGATGACCGAGCTCATGGAGCTTGCGAGCGCCACCACGGCCGCGATGTCGAAACACGCGGTGAAGAGCGTCTCGTAGATCGAGGATGCATCGGGGAACGCCGCCGTGCGCACGAGCTGCGCGCAGAGATAGACGATCGCGGCGAGCATGAGGCCGAGGGCCGTCGTCTGCACGAAGAAGCCGAGATAGGGCTTGGACTCGTCGTCGTCCTCGTCGTACTCCAGATAGAAGTTCTTGACGAACGACACCGCGCGGCTCGCGGCGAGCAGCACCACCGGCATGGCGCACATGGGATACACAAAGAGCTGCGTGTCGTGCCCGAGCGTGCCGAGCACCGAGGCGATGACCATCGAGGCCACGGCCCACACGGCCACCCAGTACTGACGATGCACGAACCAGCTGAGCGCGTGCGTCGACTCGCTCGTGACGTTCTCGCCGCCGGCGATACCGGCAATCTGCAGGTCCTCCTGGTGCTCCTCGGCAATGACGTCCATGGCGTCGTCGAAGGTCACGATGCCGAGGATACGGCGGTTCTCGTCGCAAACCGGGATGGCCACGAGGTCGTACTTGGTCATCTCGTCGCACACGTCCTCCTGGTCGAGGTCGGGCGCGACCCATACCACGTCGCGAAAGGCCAGGCTCGAGAGCGTGGCCGCGTGGTCGGCGACGATCAGCGTGCGCAGCGAGAGCACGCCGGTGAGCTTACCCGCCGGATCCTCGGTATAGACGTAGTACACGCTCTCAAAGTCCTCATCGAGCGCGCGAATGGCCTCGATGGCGTCGGCGACCGTGTCGGTTGCGGGCAGCGACACGAACTCCGAGGTCATGATGCGGCCGGCGGTGTTCTCCTCATAACCGAGCAGCGTTCGGATCGCCTTCTCCTCTTTAACGCCCATGAGGCGCAGGAGCTTCTCGGCCTTTTCGTAGTCGAGCTCCTCGATGAGGTCGGCTGCGTCGTCGGGGTCCATGAGGGCGAGCATCGACGATGCGTCGCGGTCGGAGAGGCCCTCGAGCATCTCGGTCATGAGCTCGTCGTCGTCGAGCTCCGAGATGGCCTCGGCCGCCTGCGCGGTGTCGAGCTGGGCGAACACCTGCGCGCGCAGACGCGGGTCGAGCTGCTCGATGATGTCGGCGACGTCGGCCGGATGCAGCTCACCGAGCGTCTTGTGGCTCACCGAAAGCTGGATGTTCTGCGTGGAGCGCTCGAGCAGATCCATGTACGACCAGGCGATGATATCCTCGGAGAGCGGGCGGCCGATCGCCTTCATGATCTTGGAGGCCACACGCTCAAGACGCGGGCTGATGGCGCGCAGCAGCCCCGCGGCGCCGACCTCGGCACCGAGCAGGCGCAGCTGGTTCTCGCCCGACATCGAGAACTTGATGTCGTTCACGCGCACGACCTTGAGGCCCTGCGTGTCGACGATCTGCTTGTTGAGGATATCGCGCGCGAGCAGCACCTCGTCGGGCTGCAGGTACGAAAAGCGCACGTCGGTGGCGCGCGTCTTGAGGTAGACGCCCGTCTCGTCGATGCGGTCGACGTACTTGCGCCAGCTGATCATGAACGGCGTCTGCCCCGGCCCGCGGAACGCCAGCGACGTCACGTGCGGAAAGACCTCGCCCGTGGCGATGCCGAAGTCGTTCACGATGCCGAGCTTTTCGCCGTCGACGTCGATCACCGGCAGCTTGAGCATTTCGGAAAGATAATTCATAGTGCTCCCTCTGGTAAACGGCGGCCCGCGCGCTTTGCAAACGCAAAAACCTGCCGCAGAGTCATGTATACGCGCAACCGGCGTGCGGGCGAGCTCGCCCTACCGATTGGTTGGCACCCCGTGCGCGCACCCAGAAGCACACGCAGGGGTCATCGACTGTATGGTCGAGGTTTGGATTTCACCTTTGACCTTTCTCTTGACCCTTACGTTCAAATTCAACATGCGGCGGCGCGCCCCCATGGGAGCCCGTCGCAACCGGAGATACTATAGCAGCTGCCGCTCGATATGCCACCCGCTATTACCGACGCATACGCACACCTTACGCACCTTACGCACGCTTGACGCATGCGCCGGCGCGATTCCCCGCATGCTTGCACGCATGACGAACCGCAGCAGAAGCAAGCGGCGAGGCAGCCGTCTCCAAAAACACGGCGTTGTGCATGCGTGCACGGACGTGCTTGGCACATGCGGCCGCGCAAGCATGCGCCGCTACGAGGCATCGTCCTCGGTCTCGACCTCGGGGAGCGTGGCGTCTTTGGGCATCGAGACCTTGGCGGGGTCGCTCAGGCGCTCCGACAGCACGCTGTCGCTCTTGATGAGCTCCGAGATGGTGACGAACTCGTAGCCCTCGCTCGAGAGTGTGTCGATGGTCTGCTCGAGCGCCTCGGGCGTCTGCGATGCGGTGGCGTCGGAGTCGGTAAAGAGCACGATGTTGCCGTTGCTCACCGTGGCCGTAACGTTTTGTGCGGCGTAATCGGCGCCCTTGAGCAGGCGGTCGCCCGAATCGATGTTCCACGAGATGTTGCACCCTATGAGGTCCATCGAGTCGGCCCAGTTCTGCGCGGTAAAAAGCCCCGAGGGCGCCCGGAAGAGCGCCGTGCTCGTGCCGGTTGCCGTCTTGATGGCGCTAAAGCCCTTTTTGATCTCGTCTCTGAGCTCGCTTTTCTCGAGCTTGCTGAGCGTTGCGTGGGTATAGCCGCTCGAGCCGAGCTCGTGGCCCGCCTTGGCGATGGCGCGGGCTGCCGAGGCGTTCTTCTCGACCTGCTGGCCCGTGAGGAAGAACGTGGCCTTGACGTTCTTCTTTTTGAGCACCGAGAGAATCTGATCGGTAGCCTTGCTCGGACCGGCATCGAAGGTGATGGCCACGAGCTTCTTTTTGCCCGAAGGCGAGGCGGAACCGCCGGCAAGCGTGCAATCCGTGACCGCGCGGACCTCGCCGCGATCGGCCGACTTGCCCGAGGTCTTGCCGACCCACACCTCAGAACGGCTGGCTACACCCCACGTCTTTACGTACTGGATAGCGCCCGTGGGCGCCTCGCTGAGCGCGGGCTCGGTCGAGCTCACCTCGACGGTATGCGGCTCATAAACGTCGTGCCCGCTCTCGATCGTGAGCTTCTCGCCACCCGAGACGGTGATCTTGGAGAACTTCTTTGGCTTGATGCGCTTGCCGTTGAGCTTGACGGAGTACGACTCGCCGCCCTCCTTTTTGAGCACGGAATCGTCCACGGCCAAAAGATCGCCGTGTTTGAGCGTGCTGGAAAGCCCCTGATTTTCGATGATCGCCGAGATGCTCGAATCCACATGCACCGAGGCCGTGTTGCCGTTGAGCTTGATGTCGACGCTGCGGTTGACGTAGCCGATGATGCTCGCCACAAAGATCGCGAGCGCGCAGCCCACGCCGATGAGCGCGTAGACCAAACGGCCGTCGCGACGACGCGGCCTGCGCATGTGCGTGCGGTTGTTCTTGCCAAAACCCTGCGTGTGCTGCAGATAGCTCGCCCCCGGCTTGCGGCGGCGTTTGGTTTTGGGAGAGTAGACGCGGCCGAGGTCACGCCTGGCGTAGCGCCCGAGGTCCTGGTTGTTCTTGGCGGGGCGGCGTTTGCCGCCCGGGGCCCTACCTGAGTAGGAGTTGGTGTGATTAGGCAATGTTTCTCCTCACCCATGCCGGTACGGTACGAGCCCGATGGGGCGCGAGCCTGATCGCCGTTACTTTTTGTTCGCTCCCCCGGAGCTGCCGGCGGCCTTTTTGTACTCGTCTTTGAACGACTTGAACATGCCGCGCGTGCGCCCGAGTTGTTTGCCGATGGCCTTGCTGCCGCGTTCCACGGCAACGGACCCTTTGTCGTCGAGCACTTTGGCGCCCTTTTTGACCTTGTCGCCCACCACAACGCTCACCTCGGCCGCCTTGGCCGCGGCACCGCCCGAAAGGGCGATCTGCTCAACGTCGTTGGCAACAACCATGTGCCCCGCCTTATAGCAGCGGAACAGCTCGGCCGGCATCTCGATGTCGCCGATCAAAAGGTTGGCCGCGGCGTTGGTGGTGATGCGGTAGCTCTCGACTTTGCCCGTCTTCATGCTGAACTCGGCATCGGAGCAATAGCCGAGCTGCTTGGCCGCCGTGGTGCAGACGTCCATCCCCACCAGCACCAGGCAGGCATCGAGATCAATGCCCAGGCGCTTGGCCGCAGCTTTGTCGTAGGTCTCGCGCGCATCGTCCACGGCCACGGCGCCCTCGTACATGCCGAAGGCGTCGAGCGCCACAAAGCGATCCTGCTGCTTGACCATACCGGCGATGTCGGGAAGGCTCACCATAAAGCCCACGACCCGGCGTCCATCGGGAGTGAACACCGGGAGGTGGATGCGTCCGAGCTTTTTGGGGCTGCGGGGCGAGCCGTCCTTTTTGACGCGCTTGTCGGCGGCGGGCTTGCGGTAGACCTTGGTGCCGGTAAAGCTGCTGACGAGCATTTAGGCCTCGGCGGCCTCGGTGTCGGTCTCAACCTCGGCGGCGACCTCAGCCTCGACGGCGTTCTCGACCACGACATCGGCGGCGGGGGTCACGTTGCCGCCGGCGACGGCGTCGTTCAGCTGCTCGCGAAGCTGGTCCATGCGCTCGCGGGCGAGGTCGACCTTGGCGCGCAGGTCGTCGGCGGTGGCGTCGATGGCCGGACCGAAGTCCTCGACGGCGGCGCGGGCCTGCTGGGCGCTCTGCTCGTACTTGTCGCGGGCGTTATCCCAGGCGTCGTTGGCGAGGTCCGCTGCCATGGCGCGAGTCTCGGCACCCGAGCGCGGGGCCATAGCCACGCCGGCGACGATACCTGCGGCGGCACCGATAACGGTGCCTGCGAAGAAGTTGAAAGCTTTACCCATTGTTATGTCCTCTCCTATGGCTCACGAGAGCTCGATCATGTATTGGCTGACTATTATAGCCGGATGCCCCAGGGCAGCCGGCCGATAACCGTTTGCGGCAGCTCGCTATTGCAGCGGCGGCATCACGTTCGTGGCGTCGGCGTCGGCGTTCGCGGGCGTCGACCCGTAGGTCGCGGGCGAGACGAGCACGGCGGGCGCGGTCGGAGCGGTCGGCTTGGGCGGGATCGCCGTCGTAGAGCCGGCGGCGCCGCCGAAAACGGAAGCATCGCCCAGTGCGACCGTAGGGTCGATAGGGGCAACGCCCTCGGTATCGATGCGCGTCGTGGGGGCGTAGTCGGGCTCGGCGGGAGCCGGCTCCTCCTCGGCGGCGGCCATCGCGTGGGCAAAGACCGGAGCCAGGAACTCATCGTCGGCAAGGCTTGGCTGCTCAGGCTCGGGCTCGTCCGCGGGCATGGCCTCGAACGCCGCGGTGGCGTCTGCCGACGCGGGGGCATCCGCCGGAGCGGCGGCCGCAGGCTGCTCGAGCTCGGGGTCGGATGCAGCCACGGGCGCACCGTCGGCCTCGGTCTCGCCAGCGCGCTCGGACGCGCCGCCATCGGGACGCAGGCTCAGCGCCAAGTGGCGCAGCGCCTCGACCGTGCCCTCAAAATCGGGGGCCGGCTGGTCAGAGCCAAAATAGGCCCACTCCATCATGAAGACCGCCGACGAGAGCGCGCCGATCGTGAGCGCGTCGTCGGGGCACGAGAGCTCAACGTCATAGGTGCGCTCCTCGCCCGTCACGGCGCGCGTGCGCCCGCAGCTCACCTTGCCGGCAAGCCCCGTCTGGTTGAGGATCTCGACCGAGAGATGCTCGAGCAGGTGCGCGAGCTCGGTCGCGCCCATGCAATCCTGGAACTCGCGACCGGCGTCGCCCAGGCACAGGTGCTTGGCAATCGTGGGCGCAAGATAGTACACGCGCGCCGTGGCCTCGATATCCTCGGAGGTCATGAGCGGAGCGCCGTCTGCCACGCGCACGCGCGCACAGAGCTTCTCCTTACCGACCGTCACCTTTTTGATGTCGAACAGGTCCGCCATGGTTCTCCGTTCCGTTCCTCGGCCGTATGGCCGCTACTCGTCGCCGTGCTCGGGCTCGTGCTCGGGAGCCTTTTCGCTCGCAGCCTCGGGCTCCCCCGCGGCCGCCTCGCGATGACCGTCCTCAACGGGCGCGATCACGCGGATGAGCGAGATGCGCTGCCCGCGCATGGACTGCACCTTGAACTTGTACCCCTCGACCGCGAACACCTCGCCGATATCGGGAACCGAGTCGCAAAGCTCAAGAATCCAACCGGCGATGGTCTCGTAGCCGTCGCTCTCCTGGATGGGCCAGCCGAGCTCCACGGCATCATCGCACGAAAAGCGGCCGTCGACCAGCCACTCGCGGCGAGAGAGGCGCGTGAGGTACTTGTTGTCGGGGTCGAACTCGTCCTCGATCTCGCCCACGATCTCCTCGACGATGTCCTCGATGGTGATGATGCCGGCCGTGCCGCCGTACTCGTCCACCACCACCACGATCTGCTCGTGGGCCGTCTGCATCTCGGAGAGCAGCGGCAGGATGTCCTTGGTGTCGGGCACAAAGGTGGCGTCGCGCAGGTACTTGGAGACGGGATCGTCCTCATCGTCGTTCACCACGGGCTCGATCAGGTCCTTGATGTGCGCGATGCCCACGATGTTGTCCTGGTCCTCGTGGAAGACCGGCACGCGCGAGAAGCCTGTGCGGCGCATGACCTGCATGACCTCGGCCACTGTATCGGTGTCCTCGCACATAGTGGTATCCACGCGCGGCACCATGACCTCGTGGGCCACGGCATCGCCCAGGTCAAAGACCTCGTGGATGATGCGCTTCTCCTCGTCGAGCAGGGAGTCCTGCTCGCTGATCATGTACTTGATCTCTTCCTCGGAGACGTTCTGGCGGTCGTCGGCGCTCTTGATGCGCAGCAGGCGCGCCAGGCCCTCGGCCGAGACACCGGTGAGCCACACGAGCGGGCGGGCGACCTTCTTGAAAAACGAGAGCGGGCCCGCGACCTGCTTGGCCACGTTCTCTGCATTGGCGAGCGCGATGCGCTTAGGCACCAGCTCGCCGGCCACGATCGAGAGATACGAGACGATCAGCGTGATGAGCACGGGCGCCAGGCCGCCGGCGATAGCGGTGAGCGGGGCGAAGCCGAAGCTCGAGAGCCAGCGGGCCAGCGGGTCGGAAAGGTTGGTCGAGGCCACAGCCGAGGACGCAAAGCCCACAAGCGTGATGGCCACCTGGATCGTGGCTAAAAAGTCACCGGAGTCGGAGGCGAGACTCGCCGCAAGGGCTGCGCGCTTGTCGCCTCCTTCCGCATCGTGGTCGAGCACGGCGCGCTTGGCCGTGGTGAGCGCCATCTCGGACATCGAGAAGTAGCCGTTGATGAGCGTGAGGATGAGCGTGGTAACGATTGAAACCGTTATGTCCATAGGGGGATTCTCGAACCTCCAAGTTCGGGAGAGATGACGGAAAGGCCGCAGGCGGGCGGCTCTCGGAGCCAGACGTCTGAGTCGCGGTGCGTAGGGCGCGAAGCGCGGGCGCTAGATCACGAAGAGGATCACCGCCATGAACTGGAACACGCTGCCGGCGAGCACCCACAGGTGAAACACGCTGTGCAGGTAGCGGACGTTCTTGGCGATGTAGAACGGCACGCCCACGGTGTAGCAGACCCCGCCGATGGCAAGGAGCGCGAGGGCGACCGGGTTGAGCAGGGCGATGAGTTGCGGCAGACGAAACACGACGAGCCAGCCCATCGCGAGATAGACGAGGCCGGCCAGCCAGTGCGGCTGGCGCTCGCGCAAAAAGACCTCAAAGCCGATGCCGACGAAGGCGATGGCCCAGACGGCAAAGAAGAGCTGAGCGCCGCCCGCACCCTCGAGCGTGATGAGGCAAAACGGGGTATAGCTGCCGGCAATCAGCAGGTAGATGCAGCTATGGTCGATGATGCGGAACACGCGCTTGGCGCGCGCGGGCTGGATGGCGTGGTAAAGCGTTGAGGCCAGGTACTCGAGGATGAGCGAAACGCCGTAGGTGATGGCCGCGAGCACGTGGACCGCCCCGCCGCCGCGCAGGGCCGCGAACACGATGAGCAACACAAGGCCGGCGATGGACAGAAGGCAGCCGACGCCATGGGTGATGGAGTTCATGATCTCCTCGCCCACGGTGTAGTGCGGAAGCGCCGCGGTTTCGGGCCGCGGCTCGGAACTGTCGCCGGTATCGGTCATGCGCTGGTAAACCCTCCAAAAGAATTCTCAACACTATAGCAAAGAGCGAGGTAGGGCGCGAACTTGCGACTGTTGTACCCATTCGCGGGCACGGGCGGGGCCGCATTCGCGGGGCCTTCAAGGCGCTTCTTGGCGGAGCGCCAAGACATTAAATTCGATAGTGAGCAGCAGTTTTGGCATTCGCCGAGTAGAGAGCCGTTTTTGCGAAAAAAATCCCAGCTAAACCAGCCCTAGCATCCGGGTGTACTCGAGCTCTGGCGATACTGCTACTCACTATCGAATAAAAGCTCCCCGGGAAGCCCGGGGAGCCGGTGTTTGCGCGCTTGATTTTGGCCGAAAGCGCCCTTGCGCGTTACTTGACCGTGATCAGCTCGTACTCGCTCGTACCGAGGCCGATTTTCTCGGCATGCGCGATGCACGAGCGCCAGTCGGTGTCGGGGTGCGTGATGCAGAAGGGGTCAGATGCCTGCTCGCCCTCGAGATGCTCGTGGTCGTGCTCCATCTTCTCGGCGCTCTCGGTGAGCACCGTGTTCGGCAGCGGGGTCTGCGCCAGCGCGGCGTCGGCGCAAGCCTGGTCGATGGCCACGCAGTCAAAGCTCGCGAACATGCCGATGTCGTTGACGATCGGCGTGTCGTTCTCGGCATGGCAGTCGCAGTTGGGGCTGATGTCCATGGCAAGCGAGATATGAAAGCTCGGGCGATCCTGCACGATGGCCTGCGTGTACTCGGCGATCTTGCAGTTGAGCACGTCGGCCGCGGCGTCGTAGTCGGGCTTGATGGCGTCTTGGTTGCAGACGGCGATGCAGCGACCGCAGCCCACGCATCGATCGTGATCGATGCTCGCCACATGCACCTCGCGCGTCTTGCCGTTCGCAAGCGTGCGCTCGCGCACGCCGTCAAAGCTGAACGCCCCGTGCGCGCAGATCTTCTCGCAGGCACGGCAGCCCACGCACTGCTCGGTGGCCACGCTCGGCTTGCCGGCCGCGTGCTGCTCCATCTTGCCGGCACGGCTGCCGCCGCCCATGCCGAGATTCTTCATGGCGCCGCCAAAGCCCGCCTGCTCATGGCCCTTGAAGTGCGTGAGGCTGATCACGATGTCGGCATCCATGAGGGCATGGCCGATCTTGGCCTCCTTAACGTACTCGCCGTTCTTTACGGGAACGAGCGTCTCGTCGGTGCCCTTGATGCCGTCGGCGATGATCACCTGGCAGCCGGTGGCGTAGGGGGTAAAGCCGTTCTGGTAGGCGGTGTCGATGTGCTCGAGCGCGTTCTTGCGGCTGCCCACGTAGAGCGTGTTGCAGTCGGTGAGAAAGGGCTTGCCGCCCAGCTCCTTGACCACGTCGGCCACGGCACGCGCGTAGTTGGGGCGCAAGAAGCTGAGGTTGCCCAGCTCGCCGAAGTGGATCTTGATGGCCACGAACTTGTTCTCGAAGTCGATCTGGTCGATCCCCGCGCGGCGGATCAAGCGCTTGAGCTTGTCGAGCTGGCTCTCGCGACCATGCGTGCGCAGGTCAGTAAAGTAAACCTTGGCCGGCGTGCCGGCAGCAGCGGATTCGGTTGTCATAAGCGTCCCCTCAGACGATGCGGACATACAGGCGATGCCCGAATCGTACCCCCTCAAGCGCACTTTAGGTCAAACGAAAACCAAACGGTCCCGCCCAGGGGCCCACAAGCGGCCGCGACATCTAGCGCCTATGGGTTGAGCAACATCAACGCCTGCGACGCAGGTCGAACACAAGCCAGCGCCAACGAGCAGCGGCAACGCCCTACGCCGCGGGTTGAGCCGGCGTCAGCGATAACAAGCAGCAACGACGCTTGTGTCGCAGGTCGAGCCCAAGTCAGCGAGCGACCCGCATGTGCGGCAAGGTGACGCGAAACAAGCGGCCGCTGGCCTTTGGGCCGCGGCCGTGAAGTTGAACGTCAGATTGCCGTGGATGCGGGCCGCGCAGCGTCGGCGGGTCCGGTGTTCGGCAGAACGCCGGAACCCATCTGGCCGCGGCCGTGAAGTTGAACGTCAGATTGCCGTGGATGCGGGCCGCGCAGCGTCGGCAGATTCCGCCGTTCGGCAGAACGGCGGAACCCTCCTTATTCCTGAACCTTGAGCGCCTCGGCGAGCGGGACCCTCTTGATATCGCGCGCGTGCAGGAGCGCCACCACCAGGTAGGTGGCAAAGCCGGCTGCGATCGTCTCGAGGATCGCCGAGGTCGGCGCGTAGATCTCGATGTTGCCGCTAAAGCGCCCCATCATGGAGTGGTAGATGGCTGTGAGGCTCTCGATGATGAGCGGCTGCGTCACCACGAGCGAAACCGCCACGCAGATGGTGATGGAGCGCAGATAGAGCTTTGAGATTTCGGCATCGCGATAGCCGAAGACCTTCATGTAGCTGATGCTCCGCGCGGAGTGGTCGAGCACCGCCTTGGTGAGCAGGTAGATAAAGAGCAGGAAGATAAAGACCGAGAGCACAACCATCATTCCCACCAGATCGCCCATCATGCCGACGAACTGGTCGCCGATGGCCTGCATATCGCTCGGCGTGGTCTCGGTGGCAAGGTAGCGGCTATCGAGCTCGAGCGCGTCGTCGCTCGCATAGGCGTTGAAGTAGCCCGCGTCGTTGCCGAAGAGCTCGTTGAAATCGTCGAGGCTCATGTAGATGTTCATGTTCGACTTGGTGCCCCAGGTGCGCGATGCCCCGCCGAACTCGATCTTGTAGGTCTTGTCCTCGTATTTGTCATAGAGCGCGACCTTTTGGCCCTCGTCCCAGCCGAACTTGTCGATCAGGCCCGCGCCCATCACGATGCGCCCGCCGCCGACGTTCAGGCCCTTCCAATAGCGCGAGTTCTTTTGGATGCCGTAGACCGTGATGGCCTCCTCGCCGTTGCCCTCGCCGCGGTCGAACTCAAGCGTGTAGACCGCGTACTTCTCGGCCTGAGCGATCGCGCTCGTGCCGTTGTCCGCGGTGTTTACGGGATGCACGTCGTCGCTATCGCTCGAAACCTTGGAGGCATCCTCGATGAGGTCCGCGCAGTCGTCGCGGCTCATGCCGAGCGCGTCCGCGATGGCGTCGACCTTGGCGTAGAGCGCCTCCTGAGCCGAGCTCACGTCTGCGAGCGCGTCCTGCGCGGCCTGCAGGGTCGCAGCCGAGGGCGACGCCTGAGCCGTGGCGGCGGCATCCTCGGCGGCGCCGGCCGCGCTCTCGAGCGCATCGCCCGCTTCCTCGGCCTCGCTCAGGAGCTTGGCATCGACGCTTTGCAGCGCATCGACGGCCGCCCACTGGGCGCGCTCCTCGTCGGTGCCCTCGAGCTCGAGCGGGGCCTTGAGCGTGTACTGGTGATCGGCCGCCAGGCTGTTCTTGAGGTTGTCGGCATAGTGCTGCATGGTCGGCAGCACGGCCAGACCAAAGAGCAGCAGGAGCGAGGCGAACGCGATGCCCACAAAGAGCGTGGCGAAGTTGCCGAGATTGCGCAGGAACACGCGCAGGCGGAACCGCGCGACGAACCCCAGGCGCTCGGGCAGCGCGAAGCCGCGCTTGGTGCCCGACTTGCCGCCCGCCTCGTGCCGCAAAAATTGCAGCGGGGTCTTGCCCATCTTGCGGAGCAGGCCCACGAGCGTCACGCCCACGAGCACCACAACGGGCACCACGGCGGTCTGGGCAAAAACAGCCCAGCTCCAGCTCACGCAAAACGGCGGCAGGCTGTACGAGCCGTAGTAAAGATCGCGCATGGGACCTGTGAACACGGTCACGCCGAGCACCGAGCCGATACCCGCCGCCAGCACGCCGACAATGGCCGGGAGCAGCAAGTAGTGCAGCACGAGCTCGCGACGCCGATACCCGCTCGCAAGGAGCGTGCCGATGATGGCGCTCTCTTCCTCGATGGTCGCCGAGGTGAGCACCACGAACACGAACGCCATGATGACCACGATGATCTCGAGCAGCACGATCCACATGGCCGAGTCGCCCGAAACGTCGTCGGCCGCGTACCCGATGCCCTGGTTGGCGCTCGCGTCGGTGAGGTCGCTCACGCGCGCGTCGGCGTCCGCGAGAGCGCTCACCATGTCCTTCTCGATGTCGGTGCGGTCGGCCACCGACAGGTCGCGGTCGTTAAAGCAGAACGAATAGACGTAGGCGGGCGACGCGCCGGCGGCCTCGAGAGCGGCAAAGCCCTCCTCCGAGACCTCGGCCACGCCAAAGCTCAGCGTGTTGACAGTAAAGTCCGAGTTGTTCGCAAAAAGCGCCTGGCTGTCGGGCAACGTCATGATGCCGACGACCCTATAGCGCCGGCCCTGGAGCCAAACCTTCTTGCCCACGGCCAGATCGTTGTTGGCGGCAAACACGCGGTCGATGGCCACCTCGTCGTCCGCCTTGGGGACCCTGCCCTCGCAATAGGCCGCGATGTCGACCTTGGTGCGGTGCACGTAGGTGCGAAGCGTCCGCTTGGCGCCCGTACCGCGCGCGTTCTTTTTGAGCGAGGCGTCGTGCGAAAAGTTCTCGTAGATCTTTACGCCGCCCTCGTCCTTTGCCTCGGCAGCGGCAGCTTTAAGCTGCGCGGACGTGGCCTTGAACGTAGTGGTGAAGCGGCCGTCCTCGATGGTGTACGCGTCGCGCATGCCGTCCATGATGACCTCGATGGAGTGAGCGGCGAGCAAAAAGCCCGAGGTGAGGGCCACCGATCCGCACATGAGCAAAAAGATGCCCAGGTACTTGCCCAGATTGTGCTTGAATTCGCGCGGCAGGCGCTTGAAGAGGGGCGACATGGCAACCTACCATTCCAGCTCGGAGGCGGCGAGCGGGGCGTCGTTCAGCACGTCCTCGGCCAGCCTGCCGTCGCGCAGGCGCAGCACGCGGTCGGCCATCTTGGCGATCTCGGCGTTGTGGGTGACGATCACGATCGTGCAGCCATAGTCGCGGTTGACCTCCTCCATGAGCTGCAGGATCTCTTTGGATGTTTTGTAGTCGAGCGCGCCTGTCGGCTCGTCGCAGAGGAGCAGACCCGGGTTTTTGACGAGCGCGCGTCCGATGGCGCAGCGCTGCTGCTGTCCGCCCGAGACCTGGCGCGGAAACTTGTTGCGGTGCTCATAGAGCCCCAGCGAGCGCAAAAGGTCGTCGATCGGCAGCGGCTTTTTGGAGAGATGAGCCGTGACCTCGATGTTCTCGCGAATGGTGAGGTCGGGCACGAGGTTGTAGAACTGAAACACAAAGCCTAGCTCGCGGCGTCGATACTCGCCGACCTCGCCCGCCTTGAGCTCGCTCAGGCAGAACTCGCCCACCTCGATGGTGCCGGAATCGGCCTCCTCGAGCCCGCCGATAAGGTTGAGAAAGGTAGACTTGCCCGAGCCCGACGGTCCCAGCATGACGCAGATCTCGCCCTTGTTGATACAGGTATCGATGCCGTTGAGCACGGTGACCCGAGCGTCGCCGTCGCCGTAGTGCTTGCAGAGGTTGCTGACGCGCACATAGGGCTCTTGAGCAGCCATGGTTCCCCCAAATGTTAACCCGAGATTACTTGTTTTCTACATAGTAACCCATGGATAACTATTTGTGGTACATGCTGTCGCGCGGTCGCAGCGGGGCTCCTGCGATTTTTAGGAATTACAAGCGAGCAGAAGACGGGCGAAAAGAAAAGGTGCCGAACGCTCCGTCCAGCACCTTTAAGCCGCGGAAACAGGCCGTCTATTCGGCACGCTTGCGGGGCTTGCGACCGCGCGGCTTGTCGACGAGAGCCTCGGGGCCCCTCTCGCGATAGAGGCGGCACCACGACTTGACGGACGACTCGCTCGGAACGCCGTGCTTGACCATGGCCTCGCGCACAGTAAGCCCGCCCTCGAGGCGGTCCTTGACGACCGCGAGCTTGAGCTCGTACGAATAGACCCGATGGCGCATGCCGGCGTCGATCACGGCATCCGCGCCGCCCACGGCATAGGTGCGCGCCCACTGACGCGCGGTGGCCTCGGGGATTCCCAGGCGCGCCGCCAGGGCACGATGGCCCACTCCCTCAGCAAGAATCAGAACAGCCTGTTTTCGAATGTCTTCGCCGTATACACGTCGCTTTGCTTCTGCCATTTCCCAAACACTTCGAACCAAAAAGATAGGTTTTTAGTAGCCTTAGTTCGGTGAATCTTAGCATTCCTTCCGGGCAAATCTGGCAATGGAATCAACAATCGCGCTCCAATTCAAACGAAGGTTAACAAACCGCAGGTCAGATGGCGTGCAATTGACATCGAGGTAACGTTACCCAAATAAAATGCACATTTAAAAGCACTTTTTCTCACCGGAGCGCGCTCTGGGATTATGTCGATCTACACAAAGCAGACCTGCAGGAGCTTGGTGGCGCATACGGGCTCAACGGCATGCTCCACATCGGCCGGAACGCGCAAGACGTCGCCCGCAGCCATGGCTATCTCGCGACCGTCCTCGGCAAAGCGTATCTGCGCGGCACCCTCCACAAGAAAGTAGAGCATATCGCCCGGATAGCGCTCCTCCGAGACGCTCTCGCCCTCGGCAAAAGCCAGGAGCGTGGCACCGATGGGGTCGCCCAAGCGCGTGAGCGCCATGCTCGAGACCTGGCCCGGGCGCGCGCTGATGAGCGAGGCGAGCGGCGCCGCGGCCTCGGTCGGCAGGTTCCTGAACGGCATCGCCCGCGCCCCTTACGCCGGGAGAATGACGACGAGCAGCATCTTGAACGCCGTGACACCGCGGACCGCGTGCGGGGCGCCCGCGGGGATCACGACGGTCTCGCCGGCGTGGACCTCGTGCGCCACGCCGTTGATGGTGATCTCGCCCGTGCCCTCGAGCACGTTGACCATGGCGTCGCCACCGGCCGCATGGCTGCTCATTCCCTCGTCAGCGTCGATGGCAAAGAGCGTGACCTTGGCGCCCGGCATCTGCGAGAGCGTGAGGCTGTTGACCTTGCCGGCCTCGGCGGGAACGGCCGCAGCCAGGTTGAAGACGGTCTCTTTTTCGATGTTCTTGATGAGTTCCATAGCGGAATCCTTTCGTTAGATGTGCCCTGCTGCACAGCCTACCCGCGCCCGCGGGCATCCATACGCGGCACAAAGATGAGCCCGCCTCATCTACCGCTACGCAGCGGCGGACGACATTCGAGCCGCCCTCTCGAGTTAAATGCGAAATTAGAGCCGCGCGTCCCATGCCCCGCGCGCCCGTGCGGGGAATACTATAGAAACCTGCCCGCAAGCCGGCCTGCCGGCGCAACCGAGAAAGGCCGACCGTGCCCCTCTTCTCTATGCACAAAACAGCCGAAGAGCCGCACGCAAGCACCGCCGAAAAGCGCGTGCATCTCAGCGAGATCGCCCGCTCGAACGCTAAGGAGCTTGCGGCCGTGTTGGTCGTGGCGGTCGCCCTGCTCCTCAGCATCGCCTGGTTCAACAGCTATCTCGACCGCATGTTCTTTACCGAGGGGTCCCAGCACCTCGCCACCACCTACAAACAGGTGGCCGGCACCTTCAAGCTGTTCGCGCACCGCAACTGGAGCCTGCTCGACGATTGGGAGAACAGCCTGGACTACATCACGGGCCCAGACGACTTCGACACCGCCCTGGAGCGCTATAAAAAGCTGAAGGAGACCTGGGGCTACAGCGAGTTCTATCTCTTTAACGAGGACAACAGCTACCTGGCCGCGTCCGGTCGCGCCGGTACGGCCGACAGTATCGCAAACGCCTTTACGGAGATGTACGAAAAGAACGCGCCGACGGTCTCGAGCTACCTCGCGTCGAGCGGGGTGCGCAAGATCGTTTTTGCCCAGCCGCTCCAAGAGAGCATCGAGGTCGACGGGGTCACCTACACCGCCGTCGGCGTCTCGTACGACAACGAGTACGTGGAGGGCATCGTCACAAGCGCCATCGCAACCGACGCGAGCGACTGCTACGTGGCACGCAAGAACGGATCGGTCGTCCTCTCGCTCGAGCCCAAGACCGTCTTTACCGAGTTCGTGCCCAACATCAAACGCTATCTCAGGAGCAACACGACGTTTAAGATCGGCTCGGTGGCAAAGCTCGAACGCGCGCTCAAGCAGAACGCTACGGCCAGCGCCCTCGTTTCGTACCAGGGCTCGAACTACTACGTGATCTGCCAGCCCGCCAACCTCTCCGACTGGAGCATCGTGTGCATGGTCAAGGCGTCGAGCGTCGACTCGTCGCTCTACCGTGTGCGCAACGTCACGACCATCGCGCAGGCGATCTTCTCGATCGTGCTGTTCCTCGGCGGCGGCGCGATCATCGTCGGCATGTCCCGCGCGCGCGTCGTCCGCGAGTCGCAAGAGCGCCAAAAAGCGGTACACGAACAGGATATGGCGCTGCAGCTCCTGCACGGCATGGCCGAGACGGCCGACCGCTACGCCGTGGCAGACCTCGTTGCCGAGACCTACGAGTATCACGAGCAGCTGCTCGACAAAAAGCTCTACAGGGAACGCGGGGCCTACACCGACCTCGTTGCCGCGATCTCCAAGCGCTACACCGCGCTCACCGACGACGACAACGCCAAGGTCGACCGGCTCATCTGCGCAGATGCGCTCAAAGCGCACCTCAAATCGGGCAACGACCGCATCAAGTTCGAATACGCCGCCCGCTCCGAGGCCGTCTACATGCTCATGACCGTGGTTCCGCTTGAGTTCGGCGAAGACGGCGAGCTCAAGCGCGTCATGCTCATCGGGCAGGACATAGGCCTGCGCAAGGAGCTCGAGAGCGCCGCCAACACCGACAACCTCACCGGCATCTTCAACGAGCGCTACTTCACCCGGATCCTGAACATCAAGGAATTCCGGCGCATTCCGTTCACGCTGTTCTTCCTCGATCTCGACCGCTTTAAACCCGTCAACGACACCTACGGGCACGAGATGGGCGACCGGCTGCTCAGGCAGGTCGGAGCGCGCCTGCAGGCCTGCGTGCGCTCCAACGACTTTGCCTTCCGCATCGGCGGCGACGAGTTCGCGCTCATCGTCACGGGCGGCATGAGCGACCTCGATTGCGAGCGCATGAGGGAGCGCGTTGAGGAGCAGATCCGCGCGCCCTACGTGATCGACGGCATCGAACTTGTAATCGGCGTGAGCTGCGGCTATGCCTCGTGGCCCGACGACAGTCCGAGCATCGCGGGCGTGCGCGTGCTGGCCGATAGCCGCATGTACGAGGAGAAGAGCGCCCACCATGCCGAGTACGGCGAGGTAAGGTAGCAGGCTTGGCTTGGTCGCGCGGGCCTCGGCCGCAGCACGCTGCGGTCTCGCCGGCCGAGGCAATCCCAGTGGGCCCGGAGGCCTCTTGAGCCCCGGCGCACAGCAAGGCGAGGACGGGCGCAGGACGAGCAGGGGCTCAGCGGGCGACGGATCCAAACCCCAAGCAAAGTTGCGCTTGCAGGTAAAAGGCGGTGACCCGCGCCCAATCGGTCGCGCGCTCTGGCATGCCCTCTCCGCACGGTTGTTGAGCTCAGGTACTGAGCCCGGACGCTCACTCTAGTGCTTGAACAGCCTGCTCATGAGGTCGGCGTTAACCTTAAGGCGCTCCTGTTTGGCGGCATCATCGCGCCGCCAGCTGCCGGGCGCGCCCGAATACACGTCGCCCTCCCTGCAGCCGCGCGGCAACTCGCCGAGCGGCACGTCCATAAATCCGGTGCCGTCTATCTCGAGAACCGCGATGTCGCCCTCGATGCGGTCGACGATTGCCTGCATATGGCTCCTCCTCTTGTGGCTTGCCTTTAGGGATTGCACACGGCGCAGGCCTCGTAGCCGCTCGGCTGCGCCTGCGATTTGCTCAGAGGCGCAAGGCTCTTGGAGCGGCTCGTAGTCCTGCAACCCTGCCGGTGGTATTTGCTCCCCGTGGGGGTGATGTAGACCGTCTCGTCCGAGGTCTCGGCATTTGCCGCAGACGCGGCTGCCTGAGAGCCGGCGTCCGCCTGCTGTGAAGTCGATGCGCTTGCAGCGCCGCCCGTCGAACCTGACGAGCGCACACGGCGGGATCCCCTGCCCGAGCTCTTGCTCGCAGCCTCGATCGTTCCCTGTTTAGAAGCGCTCGCGAGAACGCTGCTGCCGTCCGACGTCACCGTCACCGTTCCGTTTGCGTAGGTGCCATAGATACTCGAGCCGACCCCCTTGAGGGCGTCGAGCACGACCTGCGTGGGGTGTCCGTAGGAGTTCTTGCCGTAGCTCAGCACCGAAATCGCCGGCGTGAGCTTGCGTGCAAGCGACGCGTCCATCCCTGAGGCGCTGCCGTGATGCGAGACCTTGAGCACGTCGACATGCCCGCCCGTGCTCTGGCTCTGGGCTTCGACCGGCGCATCACCCGTAAAGAGAAACGCATTCGCCCCGTAGGTGACTTTGACGATCGCCGAATAGTCATTGTCTGCACTGTACGAGACGCCTTGCTGCGGCCAAAGCAGGTCGATTGAATAACCCTCGCCCACAGCGATCTGACGGCCCGCATAGCACGGCTCGATCCCCAGCCCCTTGTTGGCTATCGCGGTCAAAAAGTTCGTGTACGTCTTAGTGGGGCTGTTGACCTCGGGCGCCCACACCGATACGACCGGATAGCTGTTGATGATATCCGCCAAGCCGCCGATATGGTCGGCATCGGGGTGGGTGGCGACCAGCCAGTCGATCTGAGAGCGGGCATCGTCCCTGAGCTGCTGCAGCACCTCGTTCGACGAGGCTGCATCGATGAGCATGGTCTTGCCATCGGGGAACTCGATCAGGCTCGCATCGCCCTGGCCCACGTCCACAAAACGCACGACGAGCATGTCGGCGATAGCGGCATCTGAGCCCGAAGCCGATTCGTCGGATGCGTCGGCCGAGGCCGCACCGCTCGATGCGTCGCTCTTCTTTTTAGAGGAGCCCTGCTTGGCGGATTTGCCTTTGGTTGATTTAGCCTTTTTGGCCGATGCCGTCTTCTTGCTCGCAGACGACTTCTTCGCCGCTTGCGCAGACGGACGCGCACTTTGGGCGGTCAAAGTCCGCGCCGGGGCGACCGTCGAACTCGCCGGAGAGGCCGCGTCAGCCTTGGCACTCAGCCCAGGGCCGGCCGCACCCAGCAGCACGAGCACAACGAGCGTCACCAGGGCGCCGCACCACTTCTTTAGCCTATCCCCTCGCACCAAAACTCCCCCGCTCAAGCCTCAAAACACTATCTATGCTATCCCCTCGCCAGGACATAGCGGCGGCCCCTACAGGGCGGCGAGCAATGCCGTGCAGCCCGCGAACACGTCTTCGTAGGTAGCGTCGAAGTCTCCGGTGTACCAGGGGTCGGCCACGTCGTGCGGCGCGTCGGTCCAGTCGAGCAGGCGGCTCACCTTGCCATCAGGGTCGCCGTGCAAAATGCGCTCGAGGCCCCAGGCGTTCTCGGCATCCATGTACACGATATGGTCCCAATCCGCGTACTCGTCGCGCGTGATCTGGCGCGCACGGTGAGCGCGCACGGGAATACCGACCTCGCGCAGCTTGTTCACCGTGCCGCGGTGAGGCGGGTTGCCGATTTCCTCGCGCGAAGTGGCAGCGGAATCGACCTCGAACTCGTCCTCGCGCCCAGCGCGGCGCACGAGCTCCTCGAACACAAACTGCGCCATGGTCGAGCGGCAGATGTTTCCGTGGCAGATAAAGAGAACGCGAGTCATGAATGGGTTCCTAACAGTCGAGATGGATGCACATCGCGAGGCGCAAAGCCCGAATGAGAATATCGGCGAGAAAAACGAGCGGGAATTCTTGGCGACGGGGGGCCCGGCAGCTTGCCAACGCGACGCCGCCGTCGCATCTCGGCACATCTTAGTATCCCGAAATAACGGTCATATCCGGCGTGACGAGGCAGCCCATGACCATCGAGAGGATCTTGTCCATCCCTTGCTCGCCGATATTGCCCACGAGCACCGCATTGCGCGCCTCAAGATCGAGGGATTTGAGCTGCTCGATCTCGGCAAACCCCTTGCATGGAGGCTGTTTGCCATCGGAGGGAACCGAGCCGACGGGAATGTGCAGCGGATATCCGGAATCGGTTGAGGTGATGGGCACCGTCATGGTGAGGCTGCAATGCGCGTTGAACTTGTCGTTGCTCACCACGATGAGCGGATGACGCTTTGCCTGCTCGTGCCCGGCCGAAGGGTCAAGATCTGCCCAGACCACATCACCGCACCGGAACGCCATCTAGATCTCCTCGCTTCCGACCGGATCGGCAAATCCGTCTTCATGCGGGGTGAAGTCTCTGTCGTATCCGGCGAACAGCGCGTCGAGGTCCGCAACGGGAACAGTCCGCTTAACAGGCTGGATGGTGATTCCATCGCGGTCGTCCGCCGGGCTCGTCGACACGGGGCTCACAACGACCCAGGGCTTTCCGCCTTTGAGCACCCTGAACGGCATCCCGCTCGCATTTGCTTGAGCGGTGAGTGCGCTGAACTTATCCTTTGCCTCGGTGAGGGGGTAATCCTCGATCTTTCGCAGCGGCATCGTGGCTCCTCTCCCACTGTATCTAGCCTGATTATATCCAATCTGGCCAGATGGAAGAGATACGACCCTGCCGGGAAACGGTGTCTGAGCGACGCCCTATAGTTTGTTGAATCTCAAAACGGCGTTGGAAGGATACGCGATGTATTGCCCCAGATGCGGGTCTTCGAATGTGAACGTGCAGATCGTTCAGCAAACCCAGCTGGTTCCCAAGCGGCACGGCATCATCTGGTGGCTCTTCATTGGGTGGTGGTGGATCCCGGTCAAGTGGATCTGCTTTACCGTCCCCGCGCTGATCGTAAAGCTCCTGGCACCCAAGCGCCAAAAGCTCGTTCAGAAAACTCTTAGCGTCTGCGTCTGCCAAAACTGCGGCAACCACTGGAACGCATAGCGGGGCCTGCGGCGGCAAGCCGCCAAAAAGAAAAGCCGCCGCGGTCGAGTGCTCAATAGATGGAGCACATCATATGGATGGGCCAAACCTCGATCGCGAATTTGCTCGGCCCGTTCATCAGGGGTGACAGTACGCTGTTCGTCACCTCACGGAAGTTCTGCAGCTGCAGCAGATATCCGATATCCACGTAACCACCCCATTTCGGTTTTCAAGACGCCCTCATTGTGAAGCGAGCGGCCGCCCGCAGGTCCAGGATCGTTCGAACCGGCCTATGGCAGGGTGCGCCGCGCTTTATCGGCCGCATTGAAGACCGACA
This sequence comes from Faecalibacterium prausnitzii, assembly GCA_963603165.1. Classification (GTDB taxonomy): domain Bacteria; phylum Actinomycetota; class Coriobacteriia; order Coriobacteriales; family Coriobacteriaceae; genus Collinsella. Next base: position 15,943 of record CAVCLY010000009.1, on the reverse strand, counting down.
CCCGCGTCGGCGAATCTCGTCAAGAAGCTTTCGGAGCCGAAAATGATGGGCGGTTGAAAGGTTTTTTCGATAGTGAGTAGCAGTTTTCGATTTCGGAAAGTAGCGTCCACTGTTTAGGTTTTTTTCAACTGCGGTTTTTATAGCAAAAGCGCCGCCCTACTCGCCGACCCGCAAAACTGCTACTCACTATCGTTTTTTCTATTCTTAAAAAGCCATCGAGTCTACCGGAAGCCGTCAAGGCGGTACTCCCACTCCCGTTCATGAAGGCCTTGTACTCCTCAATCACGTGTTGGTCACCGGTCTTGATCTTCGCAAGGTCAGCCGCAATCTGGGATCGCGTGCCGAAAGTTGGTGTCACGACCGTTTGCCGCCGGGCGATGCCGCACCAAACGGAAACGGCAATGGCGCCAGCCGCCCCTACGCAGCCGGCGCCTCGGCGTTGTGCTTGATGTTGTTGATAATGGCAACGATCTTCATCTGCTGTTTTGTATCGAACATCCTGACAAACGACCGCGGGCGGTCGAAGGGCGGTTTGGATAACGCGGTCGGCTCCATGTATCCGTTCTCAACCACATAGTCGACTACCTTATGGACGAACGTTATCTGCAACTCACTCAGCTCCTGCGAGTTTATAAACTCGGCAAATGCCTCCATGGCGGCATCGTGATCGAGCTTGACCAGCTTACGCACGAGCAGACCGAACGGCGTGTCCCCGTAGGTGCGTTCGTAGTCGGCGACGCTCCCGAGCTCTTCGGTGAAGATCTGCTCCAGCTCGGCGAACTCGAACTCCGTCATGGGCAGGTTGCGGTGCAGCTTTTGCACAACAAGGGCGTCCCCGTAGTCGCGCAGGTACCGCTCGACCTTGAGGCGATAATCGCTAAAGTCCTCGCCGGTCGCAGCCGTCGCCCCATACACGATCTCGGTCACGGGGTCGTCGAGATGCGTGATCACGGGCTTCCGTGCCGAGCCGTTCTGGATAAATCGCATCAGGCCGCGCAGCTCGTTTCGTAGGTTTTCGAGTTCCAGCACGGAAACGTTATCGAAATAGCCCTCCTCGGTCACCTGCTGCAGCAGCGGCAGCTTTTCCTTTACCTGAGGGATGGTGATCCTCTGTTTCGAGATAGAGAAGGGCGGCGACCATCACATCGACGATCGCCGCCCCCGGGTTTTAAATTGCTATATTCGGTTGCTCGCTAGGCGGTGCGCTTCTTGACGATCGCTGCGAAGACCAATGCCACGAAGCCGGCTGCGAGCGGAAGAGCTGCGGCCACGGCGGTATCGCCGGTCTGGGGCAGAGCCTTCTTGTCGCCCTCGCTCTTCTCGCCGCCCTTCTTCTCGGTCCCCTTCTCGTCCTTCTTGTCAGCGTCCTTCTTGTCGGCTCCGGCGTCGGCGTCTTCGTCGTCACCCTTCTTGTCGGCGTCTTCGTCGGTGTCTTCGTCCTCTGGGTCCTCGGTAGGAGTCTTATCGTCTTTGTCGCCGGGCTTGTCATCGCCCTTGTCATCGCCCTTGTCATCGGACTCGTCGCCGGACTTGATCCAGAGGGAGTGAAGCTCAAGGTCGTCAATGGGCTCGTAGGCAGAGTCAACCATCTGGTAGGTTCCATCCTCGAGCTTGATGGCCCAGCCGGTGAACTCGTAGCCGGGCACCGTGGGCAGCGTGCCGGCAAAGGCGCCGAGCTCGTCGCCGTGCTCCACGTGCTGGGTGTAGATGGAGTCGCCCTTATACAGATAGGAAACGGTCATATGGAGCTTGTAGACCGCCGGGATGTTGCCCTCGTCGCCCTTGCTCTGCTCGGCGTAGGCCTGCGCATCGGACTTACTGTCGAAGTAGACGGCGCATCCGTTGACGGTAACGCCCCAGCTAGCCTCCTGACGAGCCTTGGTGGCCTCGACCACCTGATAGCGGCCGGACGTTGCAGAGGAGAGATACATGGCGTAGCCATCGTCAACGTAGGCAGCGTTGGTGGTATTGCCAAAGGTGCCGCCCGTAATGGTGAGATCGGTATCGCCACCGGTGAGGCCCACGTTGTTTGAGAAGGCGCCGCCCTCGATCCTAAGGCTGCCACCATTGTAGCGCGCGCAGGTGGAGCTCTTCTTTCCGCTGGTGAAGATGCCGTCCTTGACGGTCACCTTGCCACCGTTCACAAGGAGCACCTCGGAGCCGTTGTTCGACTTGACCGTGTAGGTTCCACCGTTGATGGTGAGCGTCTCATCGCTGACGCTCACGGCCTGAAGGATGTCGGACGTCACGTTGACGTTCTCGAGCGTAACGATAGCGTCGCCGTAAATGTAGGAACTAACGTAGACGCCTTCCCTGTGGCCGTCGATGGAGCCGTTCTTGATGGTGATGTTGCCAGCGGCAGAGACGATGACGGGAATGCCGTCGCTGCTGCTGAGCGTATTGCCACCGAGGTTAAGCGTGATGTCCTTAGAGACAAAGCCGCTGCTCTGGCTAAGCGTGACCCTCTCTTCAGTATTCTTGAGGAGCTCGACCTCCCCGCCACTCGGGCAAGCATCGATGGCCTTCTGGAGGGTGCCGTACCCCTTGTCACCGCACTTGGCAACGTAGTCTTCGTCGGCCCAGGCTCCGGACGGGAGGGCGAGGATGACTGCGGCGAATAGCGCTGCGCAGAGGATAAAGAGCGAGGATCGTTTCTTCATGGAAGTCGTCCCTTCAAGAAAGACTGATAGGGTCTTTATATGCATAAAATCCAATTTATCTATTGAACCTCACCCCGATGGTTCTTGACAAGCATGAATTCAGGTCAAACCCAGCAAAAATGCACTTTCCACTGACAGCGCTGGCATACGGGAGCACCGCACCGCCGCAATGCGGCCCATTACGGCGTAGGGCCACACAGCCAGCCGTCAACTTGGACAATGCGAGAGCCGCCTTGACCGGCTTGGAATCAACCGAAAACAACGCACATTGAGAATTTCGCCCCCCGGGTGGGCTTAAAACAAAAAAACTCGGAAGCCGTTAAGCTTCCGAGCTGTAAGTTCTTGGTCGCGGGGGCAGGATTTGAACCTACGACCTCCGGGTTATGAGCCCGGCGAGCTACCAGACTGCTCCACCCCGCAATGTCTGGACGCACCAAGTGCGCAAGTAGAAATATTATGCGCGAGCGCACCCCCGTGCAAGGAAATTCTGCTCCGACAAGTTTTCTCCACATTTGCAGGCGGACACTCGCGCTAGCGCGCCGCCGGCCGGCAGAGCCCCGGCCAGCGGCGCCCTTACACCATCGCCATGCGTACGCGGTCTATGAGGGCGGCGTTGCGAACGGTGGCATCGAGCGGCATAACGGGGCTTTCGCCGGCGCCGGTACGGAGCAAGTCGCAGAAGTGCGCGATCTCACCGTGAAAATCATCGGGGTCGTAGAGCGCCTCGATAACCTCGTCGGGCTCACCATCGCGATGCACCACGGCACGCTCCGGGCGATGCGCCTTCTCGATTTCGACGCTCCCGTGCTTGCACACGATTCGGGCCGAGCATTCGTACTCGGGCGAATCGCCCGCCCAGTCGACGCTCGCCTCGACCCCGTTCGCAAACGAGAGCCCAGCTCGCCCAGCCCAATCGACACGACCGCCCGGGACATCGCGCCAGCGAACTTGCGCCTCAGCCTCAGTCGGCTCGCCCACCGTCAGCTCCTCGACCCAGCTCATGGAATAGCAGCCGAGGTCAAAAAGCGCACCGCCGCCGACGGGATCCTCCAGGTAGCGCAGGCTCCCCTGGCCATAATCGACATGCTGCACGCATGCGATCCTTTGCACGCCGCCCAACTCGCCGCTATCGATCAGCGCGCGAGCGCGGGCATGCAGCGGTACAAAGCGGCACTTCATCGCCTCGACGAAAAGCGTGCCCGTTCGGCGTGCAGTCTCGACAATCTCTTCGGCCTCGTCCGCGCTGAGCACGGCCGGCTTTTCGCAGAGCACGGGCTTGCCGGCCTTAAGCGCGGCGATCGCCCACGCACGGTGCATGGCATGCGGAAGCGCCAGGTAGATAGCGTCGACCTCGGGGTCGGCAAGGAGCTCCCTGTGGGCCGTGCTGCCGTCCGCTCCGTCCGCATAGGCGCGCGCCGGCACGAACGCAGCAAGCTTCTCGGCCGAGCGACCCGAGACCGCCACGAGTTCGGCGCCCTCCACGGTCTTAAGACTCGCCGCAAAACGCTTGGCGATGCCGCCCGCGCCGAGAATACCCCAGCGAATCTGTCCAGTTTTAGCGCCTACCTCATTGGTTATTGCCACGGCAGTCCCCTTTCGTCTCATAAGAAACCATGATACGGGACGAGCGTGACAGGCGCATCGTGCAAGTCTCGTGCCCTACAGGTTGCCGATGAGCTCCTTGTAGATCTCAAACGCCTGCTCGACCTCGGCCACGGGCGTGCGCTCGTTGGTCATATGCGCGAGCTTGTAGGGCCCGGGGCCAAAGCCGATGGTCGGCACGCTGTGCGCAACGGGTGTGATGCCGTTGGTGCCAAAATCCCAAAAGTCAAACTTCTCGGGCGCATGGCCGGTCACGCTCGTATAGGCATCGATAAGCGCCCCGGCGATCGGCGCGTCCTCGGCGGTCTTCCAGGGATCGTGCATGGGCTCGTAGTGCAGGGCGCGGCCATTCCAGCTCGTGTGATCCAGGCAGCCGACCTCCCAGGTGGCGTCCTTGCCAGCCACGAGCTCGTCCATCTCGGCGCGCACCTGCTCGAGGGTCTCGCCCAGGCACAGGCGACGGTCGAGATAGATCTCGCACTCGGAGGGCACGGCGTTGAGCGAGGCCGAAACGCACGAGATGTCGGAGAGCACGATGGTGCCGTGGGGTGCGTCTGGCCTGTAGAGGCGGGCATTCAGCGCCTCGACGCGCTGGATGATCTCGGCCATCTCGTAGACGGCGTTTTTGCCCTTCTCGGGCGCCGAGCCGTGGGCCGAGACACCGTGAGCCCTGATGCGGATCTGGGCCTTGCCCTTGTGGCCGGGCGTGATGAGGTTGCCGCTCGGCTCGCAAATGATGGCGAAGTCGGGCGTAAGGCCCGTATCGCCATAGAAGAGCTCGAGGTTCACGCCGTCGCAGTACTCCTCGCAGACGGTGCCGGTCACGTAAACCGTCTTGCCCTCGAGGAGGCCAGCATCGCGCGCGGCCGCCGCAGCGTAGACGCTCGCGCACAGACCGCCCTTCATGTCCACCGAGCCACGGCCCCACAGCTCGCCGTCGATAATCTCGCCACCAAAGGGGTCATGCTCCCAATCCTCGGGGTCGTTGACCTGCACGGTGTCGAGATGGCCATCGAAGTGAATGACCTTAGGGCCGTAGCCGATACGCCCCACAGCGTTGCCCGTCTTGTCGATATAGGCCTCGTCATAGCCGAGCTTCTTCATCTCGGCCACGACGAGCTCGGCCATGGGGCCCTCCTCGTCTGAATAGCTGCGGGTCTGCACCGCGCGCTGCAAAAAATCGATCAAGCCCTCGCTCATGGGAGCTCCCTTCTGTTGGCAAATTCGCTGGCACCGAAAACGGCAGGGGCGGCCCGCACGCAAAAGGGACAGAACGCGCTCCGCGCACGGAACGATCGGCAAGCCAACCCGGCCGTTTTGATGAATATAAGAATATTGATATGCCTGAGCGTTTTATATAATTTTGTTGCCCATTAATTTAGCTTTATTGCTTAGTTAAACGACCAGCGCCTTATTCAGAGAGGGCAGCACCCGCCATGCAGACCTACGATATCCACATCGACGGTACCGGTCATGAGCTCACGCGGCACGGGTCCGCAGCCTTTCCGCTCGCCGTCTACACCACCATCGTCTCCAAGAACATCCTCGGCTTCATCGACTGGCACTGGCATGACGAGCTGCAGTTCTGCCTCGTGACCAAAGACAGCATCCAGGTATCGGTCGAGGGCGACTCCCTCACTCTCCACAAGGGCGAGGGGCTCTTCATCAACTCACAGCGCCTGCACTCCATCGCCAACGCACCCGGCGCGGACGCCACCTACATCTGTCTCGACTTTCACCCGCGCCTGATCTACGGCTTTGACGGGAGTGCCGTTCAGAGCAAATTCATGGACCCCATCATCCGCAAGGGTGCCCTCCCCTATCTCAAGCTCGAAAGGAACGAGCCGTGGGGCGCCGAGCTGATCGACCTCCTGCTGCGAACGTACCGCAGCTACAGCTCAGAGGCCCCCGACGAGCTGCAGATCGCCATCTGGTTGGCCAGCGCTTGGCACATCGTGGCGAGCCGCCTGGAGCGCGGCGACGCCGGAACGCCGACAGCCATCCGCCCGCAGATACGTGCCGCGATGGAGTACGTCGCGGCGCATCTGGACGAGCCAATCTCACTCGAGGATGTCGCCGACCACATCGGCTTTGCCCGGTCCACCTGCTGCCGCGAGTTCAAACGGCAGCTCGGCTGCACCCTCACGGAGTACGTCCTTAACGCGCGCCTGCAGGAGGCGGCGCGACTCCTCCTCTCCAGCGATGCGAGCGTTGCCACCGTGGCCGCGAGCTGTGGCTTCTCGAGCTCGAGCTACTTCATCACCAAGTTCCGCTCAAAAATCGGCACCTCGCCAGCCGCCTACCGCAAAGAGCATGCCGGCGACCATGCCAGCGTGCTCTGAACGCTCTACCCGCCCAAAAACTAACCGCCGAGCGCACCGACGCTTCCCGCGCGCCCATCTCCTCGTCGCACAAACGAGAGCGCAGGTCGAGAACATCCCCCGCCATGCAAGCGAATCTTCGGTCCAGATCCTCATCGCTCCGTCTTTTCGTCCGAAACCCAAGCGCCAAACCCCGTTTGGTATTGGTTTTTGTCTTGTGCGCAAAACGAAATCCCGTTTGGTATTGGTTTTGCGCGCACTGCCGAGTAGAACCCGTTTTCTAAAAGCCGCGACCTGCGGTTTTATGCACAGAAAACTCTTGTCTACTCGACCCCTCGTCACAAACCAATACCAAACGGGAGTTGGAAAAGAAAAAAGGCGCCAAACCAATACCAATCGGGGCTTGACGCCTGTTCGACCGCCTCGCGGGCGCAATCCGCGCCCGCGGGCGCTACAGCACCTTGGAGAGGAAGCTCTGCGTGCGCTCGTTCTGCGGATGCTCGAGCACCTGCTCGGGCGTGCCCTGCTCGCAGATCACGCCGCCGTCGATGAACACCACGCGGTCGGCCACGTCGTGCGCAAAGCCCATCTCGTGGGTCACGCAGACCATGGTCATGCCCTCGTTGGCGAGTTCGCGCATGACGTCGAGGACCTCGCAGACCATCTCGGGGTCGAGCGCCGAGGTCGGCTCGTCAAAGAGCATGATGTCGGGGTCCATGCAGAGAGCACGCGCGATGGCAACGCGCTGCTGCTGGCCGCCCGAGAGCGACCTGGGGCTGACCTCGGCCTTGTCCGAAAGGCCCACGCGGTCAAGCAGCTGCACGGCCTTGTTGTAGGCCTGCTCGCGGTTCTTGATGCCGAGCTTTACGGGCGCCCAGGTGAGGTTCTGCAGCACGTTCATGTGCGGGAACAGGTTGAACTGCTGGAACACCATACCCATGTGCTGGCGGATGGAGTCGACGTCGGCGTCTTTGCCGGTGATCTCTTGGCCGTCCACAAGAATCTGGCCGTCGGTGGCCTCCTCAAGACGGTTGAGGCAGCGCAGGAGCGTCGACTTGCCCGAACCGGAGGGACCGATGATGCACACGACCTCGCCCGCCTCGATCTCTAGATCGATGCCGCGCAGGACGTCGTTGCTTCCAAAACTTTTCTTAAGGCCGGTGACCTTGATCTTTGCTTCTGCCATTATTTGCGGATCCTTTTCTCGAGAGCGTTGGAGGCGAGCATGAGGACGCTCGTGATGACGAGGAACACCAGGGCCACGAGGGTGTAGGTGCCAAACGACTCGAACGTGCGGCCAACGTAGACCTTGGCCTGGTTCATGACCTCGGGCAGACCGATGGCGTACATGATCGTGGAGTCCTTGAGCGTGATGATGCACTGGTTCACGAGGCTCGGCAGGCAGATGCGCACGGCCTGCGGAATGACGATCGAGCTCATGGCCTGGCCGTAGCTCACGCCGAGGCTGCGGGCGGCCTCCATCTGGCCCTTGTCGACCGACTGGATGGAACCGCGGAAGATCTCGGAGAGATAGGCGCCGGTGTTGAGCACCATGGTCACGATCGTTGCGGTGACCACGTCGATGCGAAAATCGGTGCCCGAAAGCGTTTGGATGAGCTGTGGGATCGCAAAGTACACGTAGAAGCCCTGGACGAGCATCGGCGTGCCGCGGATGATCCAGATGTAGAACTTGGCGATGCCGCGCAACGGCTTAAAGCGGCTCATGTTGATGAGGCAGGTGAAGATGCCCAGGAACATGGCGAGGAACAAGGAGAGAACGGTCACGAACACCGTCATCCTGAGGCCGGTGGCGAGCAACGGCCAGGCATCTTGGAAGGTTTCGATAAGGGTCTGGAGATCCATGCGCAATCCTTAAGCTTTGGATGGAAACGGCCCGAGCGGGTTGGCGCCGGGCCGCATGATCGGTTGTGATTAGACGGGACTAGCCGAGGTACTTGGCGCAGATCTTGTCGTACTCGCCGGACTTCTTGATGTTCTTGAGGCCCTTGTCGAACGCCTTGAGAAGCGCCGCGTTCTTGCCCTTGAGGACGGCAAAGCCGTAGTCGGCGGAGAACTTGCCCTTTTTGGTGTCGATGATCTTAAAGCCGTTGCCCTGCGTGATGCCGTAGGCCATGACCGGGTAGTCCTCGAAGCAGACGACGGAGTTGCCGGTGAGGACATCCTGGAACATGAGGTCGGTGGTGTCGAAGTACGTGATGTTGAGGTCGTACTTGTCCTTGAGCGACTCGGCGCAGCTGGCGCCGATCGTGGCGGTCTTGGCGGCAACCGTCTTGCCCTTGATGTCGTCGAGGCTCTTGATGTCGGAGTCTTCCTTGGCGGCGATGGAGACGTAGGTCTGGTAGTAGCCGTCGGAGAAGTCGTACTTTTTCTTGCGCTCGTCGGTGATGGACATGCCGGCGATCACGCCGTCGGCCTGGCTCGACTGCAGCGCGGCGAGGGCGGCGTCGAAGCCAAGGGAGTTGAGCTCGACCTTAAAACCCTGGTCCTTGGCCACGGCGTTCATGATGTCGACGTCGATGCCCACGAAGTCGCCGTTCTCATCGGTGTACTCGAACGGCGCGTAGACGGTGTCCATGGCGATGGTGAACGTCTTGCCCTTGACGCCCTCGGAGCTCGACGAGGAGCCCGCGCTGGAGCTGGAGCCGGAACCACCGCAACCGGTGAGGCCGAGGCCGAGCACGGCGGCGGCGCTACCGGCAAGTCCGACGAACTGACGGCGGCTCATCTGGTTGAGCATCTCGAAGTTAGACATGTGTGCCTCCTGATGTATTGGGGAACCGCGCCGCCCCTGTCCCAAAGCGACGCAAGGATCCGTGTTGAATATGCGCTGCAGAATAGGTGCGCGATATTTCGCGTTGGTTACAGTGGGTCGAATCTGCGCGGACGAAAACGAACGGCAACAACTTGTTAGCGATTTCGCAACATTCGAGCCTGAACAGGGAGAACGGATACGGGGGCGGTCAAGGTGCGACAGGAGAGGCGAGCACCGGGCTGGCAGCGGGCGGCGGCGGTGCGGCGGGGCCGACGAGCAGAGACGGAAAACGAGCAAAGACGGAAACGGCGAGACATCGCGGGATGGCGACCACCGTAAAAAGCCGGACGGAAGAACGCGGCGCAAGGCGATGGACCAAAGTCGGCTACGGCATGCCTGAGGCAACGCGCGCAGGCAGCGATTGAGAGGGAGCGCAAAGCGCACACAGAGCACCGCCGCGGCCGGCGAGCGGAGGCGGGGCGGCCCGCACGCGCATACGGTTACAATGAGGTGCGGAAACTCGGCAGAAAGGCTCATATGCTGCTCGCAATCGACATGGGAAACACCCAGACCGTGCTCGGTCTCTTTGACGGGAGCGAGGCCGTGCACGCATGGCGCATGCCGACCGACCGCACTTTTACCGCCGACGAGATACAGATGCGCCTGGTGGGCTACTTCTCGATGTGCGACCTCTCGCTCGAGAGCGTGACCGACATCGCGTTCGCGGGCGTGGTGCCCGAGCTCGCGCGACCGTGGCATGAGGTTGCCGAGCGCCTTGCGGCTTCCTCAATCGTGGTGGGCCCCGAGACTGCAAGCGCAACCAAGATCCGCGCCCTCAGGCCCGACGAGGTCGGCGCCGACCGCGTGGCGAACGCCGTGGCAGCCGAGACGTTCTACGGGGCGCCGGCGATCGTGGTCGACTTCGGCACGGCCACCAACATCGACGTGATCGATGCCGGTGGCTTCTATATCGGCGGGGCGATCGCGCCGGGCATCGGGATCTCGATGAACGCGCTCACCGCCCGCGCGTCAAAACTCGCGAGCGTGCCGCTCGTGGCGCCCGAGCACGCCATCGGGCGCACCACCACCGAGTGCGTGCAGAGCGGCGCCGTGGTCGGCGCGGCGGCAATGGCCGAGGGACTTGTTGCGCGCATGAAAGCCGAGCTCAACGCGCCGGAGGCGACCGTGATCGCCACGGGCGGGCTTGCCGGCATCGTGGCCGCCGCAACCGATGCGTTCGACACCGTTGACGGCATGCTCACGCTCAAGGGCATCCACGAGATCTGGCGCCGCATGCAAGCGTAGCGGCTTCTTTGCAGACAGCATCATCTGCAATGGCTCTGTTAAGCCGATGTTGACATATGGGTGACGCCGCGAATCAGGGCCAGATTCCAGAGTGAGATGGCCAGATAGTCAGTAACGGCCTTGGCCCAGAAGCTAAATTGCTCCCGAGCCCTTTACTTTTGGGGATTTGGCTTATGTCGATTTTGGTCTAACAGAGCTTCTGCAATTCATGGCTTGAGGTGCGGGCATACAGCGCTCGTAAAAAGGGTGCACGGGCTCTTTAGGATCGATCGGTCATAGAGCGACAACGGCCCGGTCCGCCCCGCGGCGCGCTTATCTATCATTCAGTTCATCGATCATTCGAGAGATCCAGGCGAGCCCCTCCCGAGACGGGTCGGCCCCTCACAGCGCAAGCAGCGCCGACCCAAGCTCCCAGCACATGGCCCAACGGCCACACCTCGGCTTTTGATCAAAGTGCGCACAGTTGCGGCCGCGGTGCAGTCCGCGCGCGGCAACCGGCGCCCAGCACCGCGCTACAGCGTGCGGATACGGGCGACCTCGGGTGCGAACTCCCGCTCGTCGACCGTGGTCTTGATGGTCGCACGGCCCCACACGTCAACGCCGGCAAAGGTGCCGATGGCGAGCGGGTGCCCGCTGGGCGAGACCGCGGCAGCGCGATGCCCGAGCGCGGGAACCATGTCGAAGTACTCGCCGAGCACGGGCGCGAGCGGCCCGGCGACGGCCCGGTTGCCGGCGAGTGCGGACGCCCAGACGTCGATGCGCGCGAGGATCGCGGCGGCTAGCTGCGGAGCTACGGCGACGGGATCCGTGAGCGGCGACTCATCAGCGTTCGCGGGAGCGATCCCGGCCGCGGCGTCGGTATCGGTCTTGGCCGCGGCGCCGGCATCGGCCTTGGCCGCGGCGTCGGCCGCAGCGTCATCGCACGTATCCACCGCGGTATCGGCAGACGGGGCGCCGAGCTCAAGCACCGCGAAGGCGCCTGCCCTCAGCTCGAGCGAAACGACGGCGAACATGCCACCCTCACCCGCGCCGGCCTTGACCGCAACGGTCGCAAGCTCCTCGTTAAAGTCGGGTGCCGCGCATACCAGGTCGTGCGGCCACCGGATGCCGACGCTCTTTGCCGCACCGAGCGCGGCGAACGCATCGCGCGCGCCCATGGCGGCCACGAACGGCACCGCATGGAAGTCGCCCATGCGCACGGCCGGGCGCGCGATCAGCGCGAGGGCAACGTCCCCGGTCTCGGCGTTCACATGGGCAGACGCCCAGCCGGCGCGCTCGCCCGAACGGGCGCGCTCGACGGCCTCGGCGGCCGGGTCCTCCACAAAAGCGATCTTAGCTGCAGCATCGGCAGGCACAGCCCCGGCCGCGCCCGCACACTCCTGCTCCACGGCGTTCTCCCCAGCAGCCATCATCACATGCGCCCCAGCTCACCGGTGATGTGGCCCACGCGCTGCTCGGGCTCCTTGACGTCCACGCCCTCGTAGCGGAAAAAGCGCGCCGGATCGTGCATGAGGTCCTCGAGCGGAATAAGCACGAAGTCGCGCTCGCCCAGGCGCGGATGCGGAAGGCGCAGCTTGTTGCCGCCATGGATCTCGCCGTCGACCCAGATGAGGTCGAGGTCGATCTTGCGCGGGCCGTTGGGCTTGGTGCCGCGGCCGCGTTTGCGGCCGAGCTCGGTCTCGGCCTTGAGCAGTTCGTCAAGCAGCACCAGCGGGGCGAGCTCGGTCTTGAGCTCGATCACCGCGTTGGCGAACGCCGCCTGGTCGGTCTCGTAGGCGGGCTCGCTCTCGTAAATCCGCGAGCAGTTCGACACGCAGGTGAGCGGGATCTCGGCCACGCGGTCGCGCGCGGCGCGGATGTTCTCGCAGCGGTCGCCCTGGTTGGAGCCGATCGCCACGAACGCGCGGCGGGGCTGCGGTTTGGCCACGGACCAAAAGCCGTTGATGAGCTGCGCGGTCGCCGCCACGTTGTGCACGCGCACGATGTTCGCGCCGGCAAGGATGGCCCCCAGACACACGCCGCCCGTGGCAGCATCGCGCTCGGTGGCCTCGGCAACATCGGTCACCGCGCCCACAAAGCGCTTGCGCGAGACGGCACAGAGCAGCGGGTAGCCGAGCGAGGCCATCTTGGCGGTCTCGCGCTGAATGACGATGTCCTCGTTGCAGGTTTTGCCAAAGCCCGGGCCCGGATCGATGCAGATGCGCTCGCGGGCCACGCCGGCGTGGATGAGCGCACGGGCCTGGTCGGAGAGAAAGCCCATCACGCGGCGCATGATCGGTGCGGAGTCGGGCAGGGTAAAGCGCCTGAGCTGGCTGTTCGTGTTGCTCGCGCGCGCCTCGTCGCGGCGGGCGTTACGGCGCATCATGTTCGCGAGGCTGTCGTCGAGCACGGCGCGACGGGCGGCGTCCACCGCGGCCTGCTGGCGCGCGGCGCCGGTCAGGCGCTTTTTGGGCTCGCCGACCGACTCGACGCCGTCGGACACGGTGGCATGCGCGGGAGCGCCGTTCGGCTCGTTGGCCTCAAACGGCGCTTGCTCGACGGCCTCGTCCGCCGCGGCCTTCTTTGCCGTGTCTTCGGCCGCAGGCTCCTCGGCAGGCTCGCCGAAAAGCGAGGGCTGAACCATGCCGCCCCCGAGCTTGACCTCGCCGAACAGGCGGCGGCCATGATTGCGCCCGCGCGCATGCTTGCCCTTGGGCACGGACTTATCCTCGGCGGCCTCACGCTGTTTCTCGGCCACAAAGGCGGCAGCCGACGTATCGAGCTGCACCGTGGCGCGCTCGCGCACGGGCTCGGCGAGCTCGCCCGCATGCATGATGATCACGCCACAGGTGCTCGTCTTTACAAAGTCGACCATCTTGGGGTCGGTAAAGCCGGTAACGTCGTTCACGATGGAGGCGCCGCAGCGCACGGCCGCCTTGGCGACCTCGACATGACGCGTGTCGATGGAGACGACGGCGCCCTCCTTGGCGAGCGCGCGCACCACGGGCAGCACGCGGCGGGCCTCCTCGTCGGGGTCCACCGGCGTAAAGCCGGGACGTGTGGACTCCCCGCCCACGTCGATGATGTCGGCGCCCTCGTCGAGCATCTTGAGGCCGTACTCGATCGCCGCATCGGCATCGAAGTGCTCTCCGCCGTCGCTGAACGAATCGGGCGTGACGTTGAGGACACCCATGATGCGCGGGCGGTCGAACCGAAGCTCGTACTTGCCGCAGCGCCAGACTTTGGAATCCTGAGCAGCCATGTGCGTCCTTTCGCGTTGCCGTGTCGCACGGCTCCGGCCGGGCCGTGCACCTGAACCCGCCCGGCAGCGTGCGCCGAGATGTAACTTTCCCATTGTATCCGCCGGGCGCTCCATAAGGCGTACGCCGGCGCATTGTCGCAAGAAATAAGCAGGGGCGAGAACTCGGGCAAGCACCCGTGCTACGCGATCGGGTCGCAGCGAGCTGTGCCTTGCCCCACCCTAGTCCCCGCGCAAACTGAGGCACCCCCCTCACGAGCAGAGCAGAGTCAGGGGCGGCACAGGCACACCCCGCTCTCTCGCATCGGCCCGACCCCTGCCGCACAGCCACAATGCCGAGCGCCGCGGCGAACCCCTCGCCAAGATCGCGCCCAGCCGGCCCACACGCGGGGCCCTCAGCTGCCAAAACAACGACCCCGTCGAGCGCGCTGCTCAACGGGGTCGCGATTCGATTTTTAGCCCCAGCCCCACGTGGAGCCGGCTGCAGGGCCTTTACTCGGCTCGGTCGGTGAGGGCCAGCAGGTCCTCCTCGCCGGTGCGGACCTTGTAGACCTTCTCCACGCCGTAGACGAAGATCTTGCCGTCGCCGATGTGGCCGGTGTAGAGCACGCGCTTGATGGCGTCGACGATTGTCTCGAAGGGGATGTTGCCCACCACGAGCTCGATCTTGACCTTGGGCAGCAGGCGCGCGTCGACCTCGACGCCGCGGTACTTCTCGCCCGCGCCGCGCTGGAGGCCGTAGCCCGTGACCTGCGTGACCGTCATGCCGGTGATGCCGATGCTGTTGAGCACGGCCTTGAGCTCCTCGAGCTTGGAGGCCTTGCAGCACACGCAGATCTTGTGCATGCCGGTGGCAACGGGTGCGCCGACGACGGGAACGGCGGCATTGACCTTGGCCTCGGAGGCCTTGTCGATGTCGGACTCGCCCAGGTCGGTGCCCTCGTTGGGGTCGACGAGCTCGAGGTTGGCGTAGGTGGGGTCCGAGATGGCAAAGCCGGAGTAGGCCGTGGGCAGGCCGTGCTCGGCGTAGTCGAGGCCGTCGATCTCGATCTGCTCGGGAACGCGCAGGCCGATCGCCTTGTCGATGACCTTGAAGATGATGAACATCGTCACGAGGACCCATGCGGCAACCGAGACGGAGCCGAGGAGCTGCACGCCGACCTTGGCGGCGCCGCCGCCGTAGAAGAGGCCGCCGTCGGTTGCGAAGAGGCCCACGCAGAACGTGCCGAAGAAACCGCACACGCCGTGGACCGAGACGGCGCCCACGGGGTCGTCGATCTTGGCGACCTTGTCGAAGAACTCAACCGAGAGCACCACGAGCACGCCCGCTACGCCGCCGGTGATGGCCGCGCCGAACGGGTCCATGACGTCGCAGCCGGCGGTGATGGCAACGAGGCCGGCGAGCGAGGCGTTGAAGGTGAGCGACACATCGGGCTTGCCGTAGCGGAGCCAGGTGAAGATCATCGCCGCGAGGGTGGCCATGGCGGCGGCGAGATTGGTGTTGAAGACGATGAGGCCGGCGTTGGTCATGACGTCGTCGCCGGTCATCGAGACGGTGGAGGCGCCGTTAAAACCGAACCAGCAGAACCAGAGGATGAAGACGCCGAGCGCCATGGCGGTCATGTTGTGGCCGAGGATCGCGCGGGGGTTGCCGTCCTTGTCGTACTTGCCGATGCGCGGCCCGAGCAGGTAGGCGCCGAGGCAGGCCGTGACGCCGCCGACGTAATGCACGGCCGTGGAGCCGGCAAAGTCGTGGAAGCCGAGCTCGGCGAGCCAGCCGCCGCCCCAGATCCAGTGACCGGAGATGGGGTACACGATCAAGCTGATCGCGGCGGAGTAGAGGCAGTAAGCCTTGAAGTTGGTGCGCTCGGCCATGGAGCCCGAGACGATGGTGGCCGCCGTGGCGCAAAACACCGTCTGGAACAGGGCATAGACCCAGGTGGGCAGCGTGCCGAAGTCGTACTCGCCCAAGATGAACGGGTCGAAGCTGCCGACCAGCGGGCCGGCGCTGCCGAACATGATGCCAAAGCCCACGAGCCAGTAG
>CAVCLY010000008.1:0-45899 GCA_963603165.1 Faecalibacterium prausnitzii | reverse complement strand
ACGTTGGAGCCGCCCTGCTCGATCCAGGTGTCGTAGCCGTCGGCAAAGCCGTCCACGAACTCGTCGGCGCAGGCCAGGCGCGCGGCCTCGCGCACCTCCTCGTCGGTGGCGTTCTCGTCGCCCCAGCGCAGGTTCTCGGCGATCGTGCCGCTGAACAGCACGTTCTTTTGCAGAACCATGGCCACGTTGGTGCGCAGGGTCTCGATGTCGTAGTCGCGCACGTCCACGCCGCCCACGCGCACGCGGCCCTCGGTGGTGTCGTACAGGCGCGGGATGAGGTTCACGAGCGTCGACTTGGACGAGCCGGTGCCGCCGATGATGCCGATGGTCTCGCCGCTCTTTATATGCAGGTCGATCTCGGCGAGCGAGCGGCGCTCGGCGCGCTCGGAGTACTTAAAGGTCACGTTGTCGAAGTCGATGGAGCCGTCGGCCACCTCGCGCACGGGCTCTGCCGGGTTGGCGATCGTGGGCTCGGCGGTGAGCACCTCTTCAATACGGTGCGCGGACTCGTCGGCCATGGTCACCATAACGAAGATCATCGAGAGCTGCATGAGGCTCATGAGGATCTGAAAGCCGTAGGTAAAGATCGACGACATCTGGCCCACGTCGAACGCGGTGCCGTGGGTGGTGATGATGGTCTGCGAGCCAAAGTAGATGATGACGACCCAGGTGATGTTGATGGCGAGCATCATCATGGGGTTGTTGAAGGCGAGCAGCTTCTCGGCGCGCGTGAAGTCCACGCACACGTCCTGCGCGGCGGTGGCGAACTTCTTCTTCTCGTAATCCTCGCGCACAAAGCTCTTGACCACGCGCATGCCCGTGACGTTCTCCTCAACGGACTCGTTGAGCGCGTCGTACTTGTGGAACACGCGGGTAAAGATCGGGCGCACCAGATGGATGATGTAAAAGAGACCACCGCCCAAAAACGGGATCACCGCAACATAGACGAGCGCAAGCGGGCCGCCCATGATCGTGGCCATGATAAAGGCGAAGATCAGGCAGAGCGGCGAGCGCACGGCGATGCGGATGATCATCATGAACGCCTGCTGCACGTTGTTGATGTCGGTGGTGAGGCGCGTGACGAGCGAGCTCGAGCTGAACTCGTCGATGTTGGCAAAGCTGAAGCGCTGGATGTTGTAGAACATGTCGCGGCGCAGGTTCTTGGCAAAGCCGCAGCTCGCATACGAGCAGGTCACGCCTGCCGCCGCACCGAAGAGCAGCGACACGATGGCCAGGCCGCCCAAGATGCAGGCCGGCTCGATCAGGCCCTGCACGGTGGTGCCGACCTTGATCTCGTCGATCAGGCGCGCGGTCAAAAACGGAATCAGCATTTCGCAGGCGACCTCGCCGAGCACCAGGAGCGGCGTGGCGATGGTGACCTTTTTGTAGTCGCGGATGCTGGCCGCGAGGGTTTTAATCATCGAGTCCCTCCCAGGTCTCGCGGATCTTCTCGAGCATGTCGGCGAGCTGCAGCCGCTCCTCGGGCGTTAGGGCCGCAAAGGCCTTCTCGCGGAACCAGATGCGCGCGGCCTGCTCCTTGGCGGCCTTCTCTACACCGGCGTCGGTGAGCTTGATGAGCAGCTGTCTGCGGTCCTCGGGGTTGCGCGTGCGCTCGATGAGCCCCTTGCGCTCGATCTTGGAGAGGATCTCGGAGAGCGAGCCGGGCTTAAGGTCGAAGTACGTGCTCAGCTCGAGCTGCGACATCTTGCCGCCGTGCTTGGCGAGCAGGCAGAGGATGGGCGCCTTGCCCGAGGTGCCGCCGCCGTGAAAATGCATGTAGTGGCCGCAGAAGCCGATGCAGTTTAAGATGCGCTTGGCCACTCGATCGGCCTCGGTGGGGCTGGGCGGCTCGTCGGCCGGCCCGATGTCGTCGCTATTGGGGTCGCGCGGCATCGGCAGCGGTTCAAATCCGTCGTCTCTTTCGCACATGGCACTCCTTTCTATAGTTGTTCGCGGATGGTTAGGTAGGACAATAGTTAGGGTACCGCATCGATTATAAGAGTCAAGGTACCGAACTAATTATTTGAGCGAGATTCGGCCGGCTGCTGGGCGCCCCACATGTTTCGAGAGCGTTATGGGATTGCTGCCGGTAGGTTGCCGGACGGTAAAAGAAAGGCAACGTGCGCAACGCATGAGAATAGGGGGCGCGGCGGGCAGTTAAGGTCTCATGCCATCACAGGTCGCGGCCCGCAAACAGGAGACACAGGGCCGCCGAACAAAAGGGGACCCATATGTCTGCAACTCTCTCCCGTCGCCAGTTCATCGGCCTCGCCGGTTCCGCCGCGAGCGTGCTCGGCCTCGGCCTCGTCGGCTGCGGCGGCTCCACCTCCACCGGCTCGTCTGCCGGCTCCTCCAGCAGCAAGACCACGACCTACACGATCGCCATGGACACGGTCTTTGCCCCGTTCGAGTACACCGACGAGAACGGCGACTTCGTCGGTATCGACGTCGACCTGCTCGACGCCATCGCCAAGGACCAGGGCATCAAGATCGAGAAGAAGTCGCTCGGCTTCGACGCCGCGCTCGCCGCGCTGCAGTCGGGCCAGGCCGACGGCGTCATGGCCGGCATGGGCATCAACGACGAGCGCAAGAAGAAGTACGACTTCTCCGAGGCCTACTACTCCTCGTCTTCCTGCATCGCCTGCAAGGCGGGCGTGGGCCTCTCGGGCCTCGACGCCATCAAGGGCAAGAAGGCTGCCGTTAAGACCGGCTCGCAGGGTTCCGAGTGGGCCGAGAGTCTCAAGGACGAGTACGACCTCACGCTGAGCTACTTCGACACGTCCGACCTCATGTACCAGGACGTGCTCACCGGCAACTCCGACCTCTGCTTTGAGTACTACCCGGTCATCTCCTACGGCTGCAAGCACGACAACGGCCTCGAGGTCGTCTTTAAGAACCCCGACAACACCAACAACTGCGGCTTTGCCGTTAAAAAGGGCAAGAACGCCGAGCTCCTCAAGGCGTTCGACAAGGGCCTCAAGAACCTGCGCAAGAGCGGCGAGTACGACAAGATCATCGCCAAGTACGTCGACTAGTTCGAACGCAATGCGGCCCGCGTGCGCGAACGTGCGGGCGCGGGGCCAAGGCGGTTCTTTGCGAGCTGAACGCTGACCGAGCTTGCCGTTGCCAGCGCCGGTCGTGGCACGGTCGGCTCGGCTGTTGAGCCGAATGCAAGCAGGCAGGGCATCCATTGTGGGTGCCCTGCCTGCTTTTGGTTGCATGATGTGCGGGTGATGGGTGGGGAGCGGCGCCGCGTGGAGCGGGGCGGAACTTCTACCCTGCTTGGCGATCAGTCGCCCGTGGCCTCGTGCCTAGTACGCGGCGACGGTAAAGCTCTTCTCGTCGACCTTGCCCGGCGCGAGAATCGTGATGTTCTCCTTGTTCTCGAACACGTCGTCCTCGGTATCGAGCGTGGAGTGGCCGGTCCAGGGCTCGAGCGCCACGAACGGCGCGTCGTTGGCGGCCGACCACACGCCGATGAACTTGAACCCGTCAAAGTCGATGCGGATGCCGTGGCCGCTCTTGGTGCCCTCGAGTTTGAGCGTGGAGCCGGGAACGTCGGTGAACACGATGGCGTCCTGATCGAAGCTCCGGTGCGTGATCGCCACGGTATCGGAGTCGACGGGAGCGTCGTAGGAGCCCTCGAACGTCATGAGGCCGTCTTCGGTGATGACGGGAACGCGGCAGGTCCAGGCCTCGGTGAACTTGAGCGCATAGTCCTCAAAGGCCTCGTCCTCGGCGCCGGGTACCGGCACGTTGAACGCCGGGTGGCCGCCCACCGAGAACGGCAGGTCGACGTCGCCGGTGTTGGTGACCTTGAACGTGGTGGTGAGCTCGCCCGCCTCGGAGAGGCTGTAGATCATGTTGAGCTTGAAGTCGAAGGGGAAGGCGGCGCGCGTCTCGTTGTCGCTCACGAGTTCGAACGTGGCGCAGGAGCCGTCGTCGCTCACGCCCACGAGCTTGTGCTCGTGGATGCGCGCCACGCCGTGGCGACCCATGGCGCACTCGCCGGCCGCGCTCGTCGCATGCCCGTTGCGGATGGAGCCCACGATGGGGAAGAGGATCGGCGCGTGCTTGCCCCAAAACGCGGGGTCGGCCTGCCAAAGGTACTCTTTATCGTTAACGATATAGCTCGTGAGCTGGGCACCCATGGAGTCGATGCTCGCCTGGGCGGCCCCGTTCTTGATGGTGGTGATGGTGGACATGGCAGGGTCCTTTCGCGAGGGTCCGGGCGCAGCGGCGCGCCCGCGCAACAGATGCCACCACTATATACCCGTGCCGGCCGCTGCGGCGCGCCGAGCGCCTATCGTGCGAGCTTGACGGTTGCCGCGGTGAGCAGCCAGGCCACCACGGCGAACGCGGCGCCCACGAGCCCCGCGTAGTGCAGGCCGGGTCCCGATACCACCATGCCGCCCACGGCGGTGCCGAACGAGATGCCGATGTTGAACGCAAGCGGCTCGAGCGAGCTCGCGAGCGTCATGGCCTTGGGGTGGCGCCTGCGTGCGATGCGCATGAACAGCGTGATGCACGCCACGCTAAAGAGATACATGAGCGTGGCGATGCAGAAGATGAGCACGAGGGCCACCGGCATGCTCGATCCCACGGCAAAGAGCCCGGCGAGTACGGCTGCCTGCAGCACAAAGGTCACGAGCAGGGCCTTGATGCCAAAGCGCGAATCGATCCAGCCGCCGATGATGTTCGAGACCAGGCAGAAGCAGCCATAGACCATGAGGGTGCTGCTGGCCTCGAAGGTCTTCATGCCGAGCACCTGCTCAAGGTAGGGCGTCACGTAGCCGTAGAACACGTAGACCGAGCCCACGCCGAACAAAAAGATCAGCATGCCGCAGATGATCGCCGGTTCGGTGAGGAGGCGCGCCTGCTCACCGAAGGTGGCGGGCTCGTCGGTGGCGCCGGTGCGCGGCATGAACGCGATCAGCGCGGCGCACACGAGCACGGCAAAGAGGAGCGTACTGTACATGGCCACGTGCCAGCCCACGGTGTCGGCCATGATCTTGCCGGCCGAGGTCACGAACACCATGGCAACCGAGAACGCGCCGTAGACCACCGAGATGGCGAGCGAGGTTTGCTTGGGTTCGAGCAGCTCGGGGATATAGGTCACGCCCACGGCGAGCAGCGCGCCCGAGACGGCGCCGAGCATGATGCGCGCCACGAGCAACATCTCAAAGCTGGGCGCGAGGGCGGCGACGATGTTGCCGGCAACAAAGACGATGCTGTAGACAACGAGCAGCGTATAGCGCTTAAAGCGCCCGGTCGAGAGCGCGAGGATCGGCGTGAGCACGGCATAGGTGAGCGAGAAGATGCTGATGAGCTGTCCGGCGGTGGCGAGCGAGATGTTCAGCTCGCGCGCGAGCTCGCTCTCGATGCCGATGACGACGAATTCGGAGCATCCGAGCGAAAAGCCCAAAAGGACGAGGATCGCCATGCAGAGCTTGGTGCGCGCGGGCGTGAGCTTGGATGCGGACGGGGCGGTTGATACGGTCGTGTTGCTTGCGGTCAATTCTCAGACTCCAGGTCGGTTCGGCTGGGCTATCCCAGATGGGTCTCAACCTAGCACAGCGGATATGCGATGCAACCTCGTTGCGCAGACAGGGCAGCATCTCCGCAAGCGGGTGGGTCGCGGTGCGGCGGGCTTCTCTCTACATGTCCTGCAGGTTAAATCACGCAACTTGTCTGTTTATGCACGGCTCGCGCGGTATCGTGTTGCGACACCATGTAAGCATTCACCAGGGAGGAAGGTTTATGCATTTTCCCGAACACGATATGCGTGCCGCCGCTCCGCTCGTGAGCCGCCGCGTCTTTTTGGGCGCGGGTCTATCTGCGAGCGCCGGCGTTATCGCCGGGGCCCTCTCGGGCTGCCAGCGCCCCTCAACGCTCGAGGTCGTGCAGGTCAGCACCGGCTCCGGTCGCGAGGACCTCTCCGATCAGGTTATCAATAAAGACAAGATCCGCGTTGGCATGGAGGCGGCCTACGCCCCCTACAACTGGCAGGTCTCGGAGCCCACGCAATACACCATCCCCATCGATAACGTCGAAGGTGCCTACGCCGACGGCTACGACGTGCAGATCGCCAAGATCATCTGCTCGGCACTCGGCGGCCAGGCCGTCGCCGTCAAGCAGAGCTTCTCGGGCCTCATCGACTCGCTCAACAACGGGCAGATCGACCTCATCATCGCCGGCATGTCGGCCACGCCCGAGCGCGCCGAGTCGGTCGATTTCTCCAAAGACTACTTTGTGGGCTACTTCGGCCTCTTCGTCAAAGAGGGGTCCAAGTACCAAAACGCCACCAAGCTCTCCGACTTCTCGGGCGCCACGGTGCTCGGCCAAAAGGACACCATGCTCGACTCGGTCATCGACGAGATCCCGGGCGTCATCCACAAGAGCCCGGTCGATTCGGTGCCCACCGTGTTTTCAAACCTGCTGCAGGGCACGGTCGACGCCGTGACCTACAACACCGAGAACGAGCAGGGCTACATGAAGCAGAACCCCGGCATCGTGCCGATCCAGTTCGCCGAGGGCGAGGGTTTTAAAGAAGAGGTCTCGTGCAACATCGGTATGCGCAAGGGCTCAAAGAAGCTGCTCAAGCTCGTGAACAAAACGCTCAAGGGCGTCAGCCAGGCCGAGCGCGACGAGATGTGGAACGCCTGCCTCGAGCGGCAGCCGTCTTAGGGGAGGGTGCAGATGAAGACTCTCAATCGCCTGGGCGCGTTCGTGCGCGCCGATCATCGCTACGTGTTCCTCGGAACGAGCGCCGTTGCCGCTGTGGGCCTCGCGCTCTCGCAGAAGAACCCCACTCCTTCGAGCTTTCTGGCGCCGCTCGGCGTTGCGCAGGACGTGCTCTGGGTGCTGCTCTGGGCCTGGATCGCTCTCTCGGCCGCGGCGCTTGTGACCAAGCTCATGCACTGGAACGACTACCGCGAGGCCTCGCCCTTCGCTGCCGAGAGGGCCTGGCGCGCGGAGCGCATCGCGAGCTACGTGGTGTGGGCCGTGGCGGCTGTCTTCTTGCTCGACCGCGGCCTCATGGGGATTATCGACCTCGTGCAGGTGAGCGTGGCCGCCACCTCCAACCCCTCGGCCTTTTTGCCGAGCCTCGTCTACATGACCTATGCGAGTGGCGACTTCTTCGTGCGCGGCATCGAGATCACCGTGGGCCTTGCCACCCTCGGCACCATCATCGCGTTCTTCTTTGCGCTCGTCATGGTGTTCCTGCGAATCCAGCAGAGCGACCGTGCCGATAACGACCTCGGGCGCTTTTTCAAATGCGTCGGCCGCGGCTTTGCCCGCGTGTACTCCACTGTGGTGCGCGGCACGCCGATGATGGTGCAGGGCCTGCTCATCTACTACGCGGGCTTTGCGGTGCTCCGCTGCTTCGGTTTTGGTACCACCGAGGCCAACAAGGTGTGGAGCACGTTCACCGCGGGTCTCGTTACCATCTCGCTCAACTCCACCGCCTACATGATGGAGGTGCTGCGCGGCGGCATCGAGGCGGTCGACGCGGGCCAGATGGAGGCGGCGCGTTCGCTCGGCCTCTCGCAGTGGCAGGCCATGCGCAAGGTCGTGTTTCCGCAAGGCATCAAGAACGCCATTCCCGCGCTCACCAACGAGCTCGTCATCAACATTAAGGACAGCTCGGTGCTCTCGGTCATCGGCGTGTTCGACCTTATGTACGCCACCACCACCGTCGCCGGCGTGTACTACCGCCAGATGGAGGTCTACTGCGTGGCGCTTGTGGTCTACCTCATCCTCACCCTTGCGGCGAACCGCCTGCTTGAGGCGTTCGGTCGCAAGCTCGGCGCCGAGGCAACAGCCCTTCCCAGCTCGAATTAGGAGACGACGATGGAACAAGAACCGCTTATCCGCGTTGAGGGCCTGCGCAAGAGCTTCGGGCAACTCGAGGTGCTCAAGGGAATCGACCTTGCGGTCATGCCCGGCGAGGTCGTGACGATCATCGGCGCCTCCGGCTCGGGCAAGTCGACGTTTTTGCGCTGCCTCAACCTGCTCGAGACGCCCGACGCCGGCCACGTATGGTTCCACGACGCCGACCTCACGGCCGAGCGCTGCGACGTCAACGGTCTGCGCGAGAGTATCGGCATGGTGTTCCAGGGCTTTAACCTGTTCAACAACATGAACGTGCTCGACAACTGCACGCTCGCCCCCGTCACGCTCAAAAAATGCTCCAAGGCCGAGGCCGAAAAGACCGCGCTCGAGCATCTTAAGAGCGTCGGGCTGGCCGATTTTGCAAAGTCGCCGGTCGGGCGCCTCTCGGGCGGCCAAAAGCAGCGCGTGGCCATCGCCCGTGCCCTCTGCATGAACCCCGAGATCATGCTGTTCGACGAGCCGACCTCGGCCCTCGACCCCGAGATCGTGGGCGAGGTGCTCGAAGTCATGCACAAGCTCGCTGCCGACGGCATGACCATGGTGGTCGTGACGCACGAGATGGCGTTCGCGCGTAACGTGAGCGACCGCGTGGTGTTCATGGACCAGGGCGTGGTGCTCGAGGATGCCGCCCCAGAGGAGCTGTTCAGCAATCCCGCGCACCAGCGCACGCGTGAGTTCTTGAGTCGCTACCTGGACGACTAGGCACTGCCGCGTGCGCGCTTGTCGGTACAATGGCTCCCATCAAAGTGCAAAGTGCAAAGTGCGTTCGAGGGAGCTTTTTGTGGACGATAGGGCAGCTAAAGACGGCGTGCGCGGCTCGGCTGATGCCGCTGCGTGCGACATCTGGCGCTTCTTTGCGCACGAGGATGACTACGCCGATCTGGACGCACGGGCGGCGTGCGAGCGCATGGGGCGCGTGCTTTCGTTCCCCACGCTGAGTTCCATGGATAACGACGCGGTTGATTGGCGGCCGTTCGACGAGCTGCGCCGCTACATGGCCGAGGCATGGCCGCGCGTGTTCGCTGCGGGAGCGGTTGAGCTCATCGACCACTCGCTGCTCATCACCCTGCCGGGTTCCGACCCCGCGCTCAAGCCCATCATGTTCATGGGCCACATGGACGTGGTCCCCGTGGTTCCGGGCACCGAGGGCGACTGGACGCACGATGCGTTTTCGGGCCACGTGGACGATACATTTGTATGGGGTCGCGGCGCCGTTGATATGAAGTGCCAGGTAGCGGGCGAGCTCGAGGCGGCGGAGTATGCGCTTGCGCACGGCTGGGAGCTGCGCCGCACGCTCATCTTGGCGTTTGGGCAAGACGAGGAGACCAACCAGTTCGGCGCGCGTGCCGTGGCAGATGTGCTCAAGCGCCGCGGCGTTGAGCTGGAGTTTTTGGTAGACGAGGGGGACTACCGCATTGTGCCGGGGGGCGAGTACGGCCTCGGCGGCGGGTGGCTCATGCATGCCGATCTGGCCGAGAAGGGCTACGCCGATGTGCTGCTGCGTGTGCAGAGCCCGGGCGGCCACTCGTCCAACCCGTTCGGCGGCACCTCGCTCGAAAAGCTCGCGCGCGCCATCACGGCGATCTGCAACATCGATTGGAGCGCGCGCCTCACGCCGCTCACCGTGGCCACGCTCACCGAGCTCGGCCTTGTGAGCTCAGGGGATATCGAGGGGCGCGCAGACGAGATCTTGGCGAGCTGTCTTGCCGACATGCGCCTCATGCCGCTCGTGACCACCACATGCGCGCCCACGCAGATCGAGGGCGGCAGCTCCGGCGCCAACGTGATGCCGCAGGATATGTGGGCCAATATCAACTTTCGCATGCTCGAGGGAACCACGATCGACGACGTACTGGCTGCCTGTCGTGCGGCGCTGGATGCGGCGGGTCTTGCCGAGGTCTCGGTGCAGCTCGGCCCCGGTAGCTCCGAGGCGAGCCCTTCGCCCCGTGTGGGCGGCCCCGGCCTCGAGGCGCTGCGGCGTGTTGCCGCGCGCTACTTCCAGGAGCCTGCGGGGGAGTGCCGTCAGACGGACGCTCCGGCGAGCGTGGCCGTCGAGCCGGCAGGGGCGGAAACGTTCGCCTCGTCTGCGGCGGCCGAGAGTGGCGACCCCTGCGCCGAATCGGCGCGCACCGAGACGCCCCCTGCTCCGACGCCCGAAGGGAGCGCGGCGGATCGCGCGCCGGTGCGGGTCGTTCCCTCCACGGTGATCGGCGCCACCGATGCCGCCAACTACGCCTGCATCTGCCCCGAGTGCCTGCGCTTTTCGGCCTTTGTGGTCACCGATGACGAGTGCGACCGCGGCGTGCACGGTACCGACGAGCGCATCACCCGCCGTGCCTACCTGCAGGGCGTTCGCTTTATGACGCGCCTTATTCAAGAGGCCTGCTTGTAGAGCGGGCTGACTTTGTCTTGCCGACGCCGTACTGATGCTCGCTGCAGCTGACCTCGGAAAAACCCGATGGAGCAAGAGCAAATAGCAGATAGTTCAATGACGACGAGTCGAGTGCCGGGCCAAGCGGCTCTCGAGCAATACGACTTCAAACCAAACCAGGACGCCGCACCCGCAGCACCCTCGGTCTTTGTTTCTGGACTTCCAATTCCGTATCAGAGTGTCGTTCTGAGGCTTGCCCCGCTGTCTGCGGGGGATAATTGAAACATCTAAAGCGGGCCAAATTGCAGAAAGGGGTGGTCGATGTGGCAAAGAGGGCATATTTGAGCTCAAATGGTGGCGTGACGTGCTTTGCTTTTGGCGGGCGAACGATACGCTTCCGCACCCCGAACGCGCTGGAGCGCTACGTACGCGTTAAAACATGGGATAAGGGATACCTTGTCGTTGATGCCTCGTATCGCGGGCTTTCTGACGTTACCGAGGACTATATCGACCTCGTTCCTATCCTTGAGAACCTGTATATGGATGCCGAGTCGTTCCTCAGCCCGATAGAGGAGGTAGATGTTAGGTGAGTAACGAGCAGCTGCAGAAAACGGTGCTCGACGCTGATTTCATTGTGAACGGATATGCCTTCACAAAAACCGACGACGGCAACTATCGCGTGCTTAACTTGAACAACGGGGGAGAAAGCGCCGCCCTGTTGGACAAGGACGGAGAAATGCTCGAGACGAATATGGACGACATTGAGCTTGGAATCGTCGTCGATTACCTCAAGCGGAATCTTCCGGTATTGGCAGCGTAGCCATGCCTAAGTATTTTGACTTCAAAGTCTGCGGTTACTTTCTCTACTTTACGAGTCACTGCATCATCGAGTGCATGCACGTTCACGCAAGCGACGCCCGACTGACTGAAGCCGGGTCGGCTAAGTTCTTTGTCAAAAGCGATGGCAGCACCGTTCTCAAAAATCGTGGGATGCTCAGCGACAAAGAGCTGCGTGTTATCCAGGCGTTCATCAAAGAGAACTATCGAGAGATGTATCTCAAGTGGTCGGCCATGAGTGATGAAGGTTACTACGGCGAATAGCGGCCGGATTTGACTCTAGGGTTTAAAGCATTCGGTGCTGGTTGTCTCGCCCTTATTTCAGTGCGTGCTTTGGGCAGCCTTGACGCATTCTAAGCAGAGGATGCATTCGGGGCCGTTCTGACGGGTGGATAAATTGTCGCTTGGATCGACGTCCATGGGGCGGGCGCGGCGGCACTTGCCGCAGCCGATGAGCAGCTGCACCGCGCAGCGCCCCTACAGCTCGATCGTGAGCTCGATGGGGCAGTGGTCGCTGCCGAAGACCTCGGAGAGAATCGAGGCGCCGGTGACCTTCTCGGCCACGTCGTCCGAGACGAGGAAGTAGTCGATGCGCCAGCCCGCGTTGTTCTTGCGCGCGTTGAAGCGGTAGCTCCACCAGCTATAGGCCCCCTCAAGCTCGGGGAAGCGTGCGCGGAAGGTGTCGGTGAAGCCGGCGTCCAGCAGCTTGGTGAAGCTGCCGCGCTCCTCGTCGGAGAAGCCGGCGTTGCCGCGGTTGGCCTTGGGGTTCTTGAGGTCAATCTCCTCGTGGGCCACGTTGAAGTCGCCGCAGGTCACCACGGGCTTCTCGGCGGCAAGACCGCGAAGGAACTCGCGGTAGCAGCTGTCCCAGGCCACGCGCGTGTCAATGCGCGCGAGCTCGGGCTGGGCGTTGGGCGTGTAGACGTTCACGAACCAGTAGCTCTCGAACTCCAGCGCGCAGACGCGGCCCTCGGTGATGGCAACGGCCACGAGCTCCTCTTCCTCGGCGGAAAGAATCTCGTGCGCGATGGGCGCCAGGGCATCGGCGTGCAGGACGCGCAGCGGCTCCTCGCGCGAGAAGACGGCCGTGCCGGAGTAGCCCTTGCGCTCGGCGTAGCTCCAGGTCTGGTGGTAGCCGGCGAGCTCGAGCTCGATCTGGCCTTCTTGCAGCTTGGTCTCCTGGATGGCAAAGACGTCGGCGTCGAGTGCTTCGAAGATCTCGGAAAAGCTCGGCTCCTTCTTCAGGACGGCGCGAAGCCCGTTGACGTTCCAAGAGACGAGCTTGAGCTCGCGCGATGTGGCCATGTGAACCTCCGTATCGATTGTGCTCGCACGATTGTAGCCCAGCCGGCGGGTGTCGCCATGCGCCGCGGGGGCTATGCTTGTTGAGACAAACCTGCGGAAGAATCGAGGCAACATGCCCATCACCATCACTGACCCGGCCGAGGCGGCCGCCGAGCTGGCCGCTCGCGTGGAGAAGCACGAGCGTATCGTCTTCTTTGGCGGGGCGGGCGTCTCCACGGCGAGCGGTATCCCGGATTTTCGCAGCGTGGACGGTCTGTACCACCAAAAGTTCGCCTATCCGCCCGAGACCATGCTCAGCCACGACTTCTTTGAGACGCATACGGCTGAGTTCTACGAGTTCTATCGCACCAAGATGATCGCCCTCGGCGCCAAGCCCAACCAGGCGCATCTCAAGCTGGCCGAGCTGGAGCGCGCCGGCAAGCTCACGGCCGTCATCACGCAGAACATCGACGGCCTGCACCAGGCGGCCGGCTCCAAGAACGTGCTCGAGCTGCACGGCTCGGTCCACCGCAACATCTGCCGCGCGTGCGGCGCCACCTACTCGGCCGAGTGGATCATGGCCCGCGAGCACGAGGACGAGCATGGCGTGCCGGTGTGCCCGGAGTGCGGCGGCCCTATCAAGCCCGATGTGGTCCTCTACGGCGAGGGGCTCGACAACCAGGTGATCCACGACTCGGTGCGCGCCATCGAGGAGGCCGACATGCTCATCGTGGGCGGCACGAGTCTGGTGGTCTACCCGGCCGCCGGCCTTGTTGACTACTTCTGCGGAGACGAGCTCGTGGTGGTCAACCGCGACCCCATCCCCGTGAGCTCGCGCGCCAGTCTTGTCGTTCAGGCCGACATCGCCAAGGCGTTCGATTTTTAGAGCGCTGCGCTCGGCGTTATTCGAAGCCGGCGGTATGGCATTGTGCGCGGGTACTGCTCTGAGCGCCATGCAAGATTTTGCGCGGTTCCAGCCTGGGCGCATGCAACTTGCGCCGCGTAGCTGAATAGGACTCACTTGCAGAAGGGGACGGCCGGCGCTGCCTAAGCAGATATCTCTTTTATACAATAAACCCGCAGGTCGCGAGGGCGCGAGCTGCGGGTTTGCGTGACGGGGCGGCTATAGCTTCCTGTTGGCCGAAGCCTGTGCCCGGGGTGCTTTTTGCGGGCCGTGCGCCCGACCGCAGGCGCTCCCAGCCGTTATTCGGAGCCGGCGGATTTGAGGTTCGCGACGTTTTGCGTCTCGACGCTGTTGAGCACCTGTGCATCGCGGCCGTTTGTGCCCTCCTCGGCCGTATAGGTCTGCGTGTACCAGCTCTGCGACTGAAAATAGTTGCGGATCCAGTCGGTGTTGAAGCCGCGGCCGTGGCGCGCGTAGATCTCGTTCTTGGCGAGGGTGAGCTGGCTGCGCGAGAGACCCATCGAGGTGAGCTCGCTCACGGAGTACACGCGCGTGCTCGATTCGGGCAGGATATAGCCGCTCGAGCTGCTCGTGGACGTGTTCGTCGAGGTGCCGGTGGTGGTGTTCGTGGTGGTGCCGGCGGTGCCGTTGTTGTTGACGGTCACGTTGACGTTCGTGGTCTTGGAGGCGTCGTCGGCGCTCTCGGTGGTCTTGGCGGCGTCGTCGGTCGTGGTCTCGGTCTCTTCGGCGGTCTTTGCGGCCTCGGCCTTCTTCGCCTTTTTCTTTTTGGCCTTCTTGGCGGTGGTCGCCTGCGCGGTCTCGCTCTTGGCGCTGGTGGAGGAGCTGTTCGCCGGCAGCACGAAGATGCAGACGGCAAGCGTTACCGCCACGGCCGCGGCGACGCATCCACCGGCGATGGCCGCGATCTTGCCGCCGCTCAGGCCGGGTTTTTCGGGCTCGGGCTCGGGCGCGGGTGCGGTTGCAGGGGCGGTCGTGGCCGCTGGAGCCGGGTTCGAGACGGGTGCGGCCGCGGGCTCTGCGGGGGCGGGAGTCGGCTCGGTCGCGATGGGGTTCTGCACGAGCGTGGCGTCGGCATCGCCCGCGGCAATGGGGGTGCCGCACTTGGTGCAGAACTTGGTGGAGCCATCGAGCGGGTTGCCGCAGGTGGTGCAGAACTTGGGCATGGGGGTTTCCTTTCCAAAAGTCGGCCGCGCGAGCCGGGCCGTTGCGCCGGCACATGCCGGGTTGGTCGCGTTTATTGCTGAGGGTATCACTCACCGCGTTGACTATTTGCGATCAAGCGGACGGTCTTGCCGTGAGCGCGGTGAGAATTTACAAGAACGGGTGCTCGTGCGCGACGTTCGCACGAGGGCGGCGCCTCGCGCTCCGGCTCCGCAAGCGGGCTTGAGCGCGGGCCGGAGCGAGGAGGCGGATCAGGCGACCCTGAACATCGGGGCAGCGTGCATTCGCGGGCGCACGCTGAGGCTCTGGCCGTACCGACGGCAGGCGCTCTGGTAGGCGAGCACCTTGAGGCTCGTCTGCCCGTTGTCCGCGCGCTTTGCAGAAATGTTTTTTCCGCAGGTGCCGCAGAATTTTGCGCCGTCTTTGAGGGTCGTTCCGCAAACCGTGCACATCATGACGCTCTCCTTTCGCTGGGCGCCCTCGCGCCTGCTTTTCCACGCGTCTAATCTACGACGGATGCCAACACGCAAACAGTGTTTTTGACCCGGTGAAAAAATCTAACGTTGCTCGCGGGCATCCACGCGCTTGAGCGCCTCGATGGCGCACTCGAGCATACCGGCGTCGGCTGTGCGCGTGGTGAGCCGCTGCATTTGCAGGCCGGGCCAGAGCGCGATCTTTACCAGTGGGTTCTCGGGGTGCGAGCCGGCCCACTTGACCGTGACCTCGTACGAGAGCCCCACCACGAGCGGCAGCATGGCCAGGCGCGTGGCGAACACGAACAGCCCGCGCGCGATTCCGGCGATGCCGAGTGCGTCGGCCCAAGCGGCGACCGGCACCACGCTGTGCACCACGATGGCCACGGCAACGGTCATCACCAAAAAGGCCGTGCCGCAGCGCACATGCAGACGTGAGAACTTGGCGGCGTTCTCGGGCGTGAGCGGCAGCCCGTGCTCAAAGCAGTGGATCGACTGGTGCTCGGCGCCGTGGTATCCGTACACGCGGCGCACGTCGGGCACGAGCCCGATGCCGCCCACGTAGGCCACGAGGATGCAGATGCGCACGGCCGCCTCGACGAGGTTCCACGCGAGCGAGTTGGCGGGCGTGATCTGCCCGAGCAGCAGGGTGGCCACGCTCACGGGCAGCGCTACAAAGAGGATGAGCCCGAGCGCCATTCCCGCGCCGGCCGAGAGAAGCAGTTCGAGCGGCGAGATCACGGGTTCGCTTGCGACCGCGCTGGGGGATGGGTTGGGAGCCGGTTGATTTTCGGGCGCCGGCTCGGCTTGGTCGACGCGCAGCTCGCAGGCGCCGCTCATCTCTGATTGCGTGCGGGCGCTCGGTTCGCCGTCAATCATTGTGCCGGCTATCGGAGCGTCGCCACATGCTAAAGGCACATTCTCGCTTCGCTCGCTCGTATGCCCGGATTCCTCTGCAATACGAGCCGGCTCCACCTCGGCCTCGTATGCCGCGGGCGTGTTCGGCGCTGCAGGCCTGTCCGCAACGGGCTCGTCTATATACACGTGGTCGGCGGCGATCTGCATGGCCTGGTACGAGAGCATCATCGATTCGCAAAACGATACGCATCCGCGCACGATGGGCCAGCGCATCCAGCCCGGGCGGAGCGACGGATCGGCCAGATCGTGCTCCTCCACGTACATGGTGCCGTCCTCGCGGCGCACGGCAACGGCCCAGCTCTTTTTGCCGCGCATCATCACGCCCTCGAGCGTGGCCGCCCCGCCGATATGCGTGCAGAACAGCTCGCCGTCCTCGGCAATGCGTTCGATCTTGTTGCGTGCCATCGGCCCACCGCCGTTCGTAACGGCACCGCTCCGGCGCAAGACCGACGGTGCATGTGCAGGCCCGCCCGCGCGAGCGCTCAACGTGCCCCATCGTAGCAAAGGAACACGTCGGGGATGTTAAGCCTTCCCTTGCTCTTGCTGGAACCGGCCGTGCCTCAGGCCGGGCTATGAGTGCTACAATGTACGGTAAATCACCGTACAGGTTACGAGCGGGAGAAGACATGGCAACCATATCTACAGCAAAGAAGGACGCGCGTCTTGACTTGCGTATGACGGCTGAGCAGAAAGAAGAGATCGAGCTCGCAGCGAGCCTCGGCGGCATAAGCCTCTCGCAATGGTCGCTCGAGAACCTGCTTGCTTCGGCGCGCGAGGTCATTGCCCGCAGCGGTCACACCGTCATGTCGCCCGAAGATTTCGATGCGTTTTCCGCGGCGCTCGACAAGCCGATGAGCCCCGAACTCGAAAAGTTCGTCTCGCAGAGGTCCGTATGGGAGCGCTAACGGACATTGCCGCACCGAGAAAGCTCAAGGACGATGACGACCTTTCTGCCTTTACCTGCGGGGAGGCTGTTGTCGATGCATGGCTGGCAAAGCACGCACGGCATGCCTGCAAGCGCGGGACCGCGGTCGTGTACGTGAGCTTCGATGCGACGGGCGCCCTCGCGGGCTTCTATACGCTCTCGGCTCATTCGATGGATCGCAATGCCATGACCGGGTGGCTTGCGAGAAATGCGCCCGACCAGATTCCGGTTATCTTGCTCGGCATGCTCGGGGTGAGCGCGGCGCACAAGGGCGAGGGGCTCGGCAGGCAATTGCTGCTGGATGCGTACCACCGTGCGAGAAATGCGGCCGACACCATTGGAGCCAAAGCGCTTGTTGTCGATCCGCTCGGCGAGGCCGTGGCGGGTTTTTACCTGAGTGTTGGCTTTGAGCGAATCCCCGGGAGCGATCGTCTGTTCGCGCGGTTCTAGCTAAATCGCCCCTCATGTGGGACGCGGAACTCACACGGGTGGAAGCGGCTGTGGGCATCGATGCAAACTCGGGCAGCTTGAAAAACAACGAGACCACAAGGGCCTGATTTCGGGGTTGTCCCGGGGTCAGGCCTTTTATTCGGCATGCTCCTTTGCGCTCTCGAGCAGACGATGCGGGCGTTCGATCTTGTTGCGTGCCATCGGCCCGCCGCCGTTCGTAACAGCACCGCCCCGGCGCAAGGCCGGCGGTGCATGTGCAGGCCCGCCGCGCGAGCGCCCAACGTGCCCATCGTGGCAAAGGAACACGTCGGGGATGTTGGGTCGTTCGCCTCTTGCTGTGTTGGGTCTTGCTGAGCCGCGCGTGAGGGCAGGTTCGCTGGACTGTTTTTTTACCGGGTCAAAAACACTGTTATGCGTAGAGACTCATCCGTATCTTGTATGTTGCGGAGAGGGGGCGCGGCGGCGCGGACGGCTTGCCTTGCAGGTAACGTTTGCGAAAAGCCGCTTGACCCGCCCCCCCCTTGCCCCTGTATTGTGTTGGCATATTACTTGCACGAAAGGACTGCCGATGTTTTGTACCCGCTGCGGCAGCAAAAACCCTGCTGCTTCCAAGTTCTGCACTGCGTGCGGAGCACCCATGAATCCCACGCCTTTTAAGAGCGCGACGCCGGACCCCTCTTCTCCCGATGCGCCCCAGGGCTCGGATGTGGCTGAGGGCGCACAGCAGGCTGATTCTGCTGCCGAGGATGCCGCGCAATCCGTTACGGGTACCGACGCCGTTGCCGTCAATGACGCCGCCGATGCCGCCGAGACGCGCGCACTCGAGGCCGACGCTGCCGCCGCCCAGGCCACGCTCGCATCCGACCCTGCGAGCGCCGATGCCGAGCCGACGCACGTGCTCGATGCCGAGGCCGCCCCCGCCCCGGCCGCAGCCGAGGCCACGCGCGCCATGGCCCAGTCCGCGTCTTCCGCCGAGCCCCTGCCGGCCGTACCCACCGCCGTTATGGGGGAGGCGCAGCCCGCGCCGCAGGTCTCTGAGGCTTCCGCCGCCGCGCCCACCACTGCCGATGCCACCGTGCAGGGCGACGTTGAGCAGCAGGTCGGCTCTGCGCGCCGCACGGCACGCCGCAAGATGCCGATCATGCTCCTCGTGATCATCGTCGCGCTCGCCGCCGCGGCCGCCGCGTTTGCCACCTACTACGTGTACACGCAGGTTTACGCTCCCGCCCAACAGACCGAGAGCGCGCAGAAGGCGAGCGGCAAAAAGTCGTCGTCCAAGAAGAGCTCCAAGAGCAAGGAGCAGACGGCCGCCGAAAAGAAGGCTGCCGAGGAGGCCAAGGCCGCCGAGGAGCAGAAGGCTGCGGAAGAAAAGGCCGCGGCCGAGCAGAAGGCCGCCGAGGAGCAGGCGGCGGCCGAGCAGGCTGCGGCCGAGGCCCAAAAACAGCAGGAACAGCAGCAGAAGGTCGCCGATGCGCAGGCCCAGGGCAAGATCGTCCTCACCGGCACCATCCGTGTGTTCAACACCGGCAATGATCTGGCGGCCTATTACGGCGGCGACGACGCGAAGGTGCTTTCTTCTGCCGGCAGGTCCGATACCACGCCCTACATCGTCTTGGAGCTCGATTCGGGGCAGAGCGTTACCGCCCATAATGCCGCCGATCCGGGCTATTCCACCAGAAGCAGCGACTTGTGCACGCGCGCGTCACTCGATTGCGGCAAGAGAGAGCGTGTTGCCAGCCTGTGGAGCGGCTATAACGGCGTGCATGCGACGGTCGCCTGCTCCGACCTCTCGTTTGCGAGCGACACGAGCTTGCCCCTGGGCGCGGTGCATGTTGGCGACGCCAGCGTTTTGTACTAGTCGCGCGAGACAAGCACGAGCTATTTGCTGATTTCAAAGGCGCGGTTGCCTACGCGGCCGCGCCTCCAAGGAGGAAACCACCATGTTCTGCCCCCAGTGCGGAAAAGAAAACCCGCCGCAAGCGCGCTTTTGCCACGACTGCGGTTCCGCCCTTCCCACGGATGCGCCGTCTCAGGCGTCGCAAGATGTAACTGCTGCTCCGGCTGGCCCGGCCGCTCCGGCCCAGGTAACGCGCACGCAGGCAACCGCGACCCCGGCTGCTTCCGAGTCCGCTCCTGCACCCGCGCCCGCCGATGCCGTTCAGGGCAACGTGACCGAGCAGGTCAAGCAGGCCCGCGGCCGCACGCGCCGCAAGATCCCGGTCGTGATGCTCGTGATCTTGGTCGCCCTCGCCTGCGCCTCCGCAGCCTTTGCCGCGCACTACGTGTACACGAACTTCATCGCCCCGGCGCTCGAGCAGCAGGAAGAGAAGCCCGCTGCCAAGAAGACCGAGGAAAAAGCCGAGCCCGAGGACCCCGAAAAGGCCCAAAAGGCCGTGTTCAACGACGTGCTGAGCGCCTACCAGGCCGCACAGAACGACGGCTGGCCCACGTCTTCGTTCGACGACACCTTGAGTTACCTGAGCGAGATCAAGGGCGGACGCCAGCTCTATCAGGGCACGGCTCACCCGTACTACTACGATCAGAACGAGGAACTCAAGTACGCCTACGCCGACCTCAACTCCGACGGCACGCTCGAGCTGCTGATCGCTGCCATCAACGGTGAGGAGTACGGCCTGGTCGAGATCTACGCCAACAACAACGGCGCGGCCCAGCGCGTGGGCGCCGGCTCGCAGGATTGGCCCTTTGTGTACCCCATGCTCTTTAAGAGCGGCGAGATCTCCATCGGGAGCCGCACGTACGGCGGCGGCGCGTCTTACTTCCACATCGAGTCTGACGGCACGCTCACGCTCGATGCCTCGCTCACCAACGAGCAGATCCTCACGGGCCAGTCGACCTTTAGCGATCCAGGCGAAGCGTATACCGTGGGCGACTTTAGCTGGACCGCGCTCGCCGACTTTGCCGAGGTCAAGTAAGGCACGCGCCCGGTTGACTAACGGACCTGCTGGCAAGGCGTCGGCAGGTCCGCCACTGGGGCGCGGGCGGGCCCGTCGGCGGTTTGGTCGGCGGCTCAGCAGCGAGGAGGTTCGTCGGCTCGGGCCGGACTTGCCGTTGCGACTCGCCGCTGCGTGGAGCTCATACGCGGTCAGCCCGGTGCTTTGTGGCTTGTTTGGCGGCCTCGTTGTGGGCACGTATCGGCAAGAACGGCGTCGGGGCTGCTGTTGACGGACGTGCCGACGGCTGTTGATTGTTTAAAAGCGCCGCTCCAGGGCGGCAACGATAGAAAGGAACTCCCATGTTTTGTCCTCAGTGCGGGAGCAAGCTCCCCGATGGCGCCGCGTTCTGCGGCGAGTGCGGAGCATCGGTAAAGGCACGTGTCGACGCCGCTGGCGCGCCTGATGCGGCACAAGATGCCGCAGCGGCTACGGCGGCTGCCCCGTCTGCCACGGCGTCCGCTGCGGGTCAGGCTCCGGCAGCGGCGCCGGCCCAAGCCAGCACGGCTTCTGCGGCGAACACCGGCATTCCGGGAGCAGCGTCCGCTCCTGCCGGCAACAAATCTTCTGTTGACCTGCTCACGGTGTTCTTTGAGCACAAAAAGAAGTTCGCCATCGGCGGCGGTGTCCTCGTGGCGGTGATTGCCGTTGCTCTGTTCCTTACGCCGTCGGGCAATGCGACGACGTCACAGACGGGCGCGACGTCCACTACGAGCGCGAGCTCAACGACCGGCGACGATTCGTCCGAGGCCGAGACGGTCCAGGTGACCAAGGCCACCAAGGTCCCGCTCTCAAAAGCGCTGAGCAAAAAGGGCGTGTGGTTCTGGAGTAGTAAAGGTATCAGCTCTTCTACCGATGAGCTTCCCTCTGCACTCGTATTCGACGGTAAGGGCAACGTGACCGAGTACTACACGACCGGCCTTACGGCTGCGAGTCTCAAGGGCAAGTCGACCGACGAGATCATCAAGCTCGTTAAGAAGGCTGATAAGGACTGGTTCAAAAGGGAGCAGAAGGAGGAGATCGTTTTCTACACTGGACAAATTACCTCGACAAAGAAAGACATTGCGGCAATCCAGAACGGAACGCAGAGTGGCAACGAGTCGCAATATACCGAAAAATTGAATAAGTACCAGGAAGCCATCAAACAGGTCAAGGCGATTAAGTACGAGGCACCCTCGGCAAATCCCTTCTCGCTCCATATCGTCACCGGCGCAGATGGCAAGTCGACCAACACCGAAACTATCCAGCTTACGGCGTTTGAGGATCGTTATATAACTGTCAGCACGAATGACAGCTCACAGGCAAACGGAGTGAGCGCAAAATACGTCTGCTCTGAGGAGGCAAAACAAATTGAGTTCACCGAAGACTCGTCGAGTGGCGTCTCCTCGTTCAGCGGCATGTCGTTCAGACAGTTCGGTGGTCTTACTAAACTTCTCGACCAAGGCGTGAACGAGCAGTACGTGCTCGACAAGTCCACCGCCAAGGGCGTTACCGTCGACATCTAAGATCGGTAGCTCCGCGCACACCTCCAGTTGAGCTGCATCAACGATCAACCGCCAACAAGACCGGCCAGGCACGAGTAAACGTGCCTGGCCGGTCTTTTGCTATAAGCGGTGTTTCCGTGGCCCGTTTGAAGCCTCTTTGAGAGGGTCGCGCCGCAGGGCGTTCGTGCCGCCGCGCGTTCTGCGGGCGGTCGGCCGGCGGGGTTGCGATAGGGCAACCGGCCTTTTTTAGACGGGCGCCTGCAAACGTGCTCGTGCA
The DNA here is from genome assembly GCA_963603165.1 of Faecalibacterium prausnitzii. Classification (GTDB taxonomy): domain Bacteria; phylum Actinomycetota; class Coriobacteriia; order Coriobacteriales; family Coriobacteriaceae; genus Collinsella. The sequence goes on along the minus strand of CAVCLY010000008.1, from coordinate 23,947 downwards.
GCAGCAGGTTTAGAGCTGCTCGGGCGAGGCTGAACGCCTTCTCCCGATCTTCCACGACGGAGCTGCTGTCTTCTGGCGCGTATAGTATCCAGCTGCTTAAGCTCACGTTTGAACGCCGGTGCGCCAAGGTCCCCTTCTGCTTTTTGGTGTGGGGGTATACGATGGGTGCCATGGTAATTGGGGTACGTTGACCCCGTGAAAAATTGGAGTCCCGCATGGCGAGCGATGCTTTTGCCCAAACGCGCAAGACCGACGGCGGCGTGCCCATCGCCTCGGCGGCGCCTGTCTCGTTCGAAGGCGAGGCGTGCGACCCCTCGCACATGTCGTACCTGCGCTTTGAGCCGGTCGCGCCCACCGACGTCGAGCGCTTTGCCCAAACGTCCGTAACGACCGACGCCATCCGCGGCCGCGCGGCCATGACGCTCGTGGAGCTCTCGGCATGCGCATCGCTGCGCGAGATGCCGGTTGCAGCTGCGGACCAGGCCGACGCTCAAGCCGACGCCGAGTCTGCCGAGCCTGTCGGCGCCCAGCCCGAGGCTCAGCCCGGCGTGCAGCCCGACGAGAACTCCGATGCCGAGCCGGGCGAAGCCCCCGGCGCTCACCCAGAATCCCCGGTCGCCGACCATTCCGACGACCGACTTCAGGTTCAACAGGGCGACGCGTCTCATGTCCAGCCCGACGCCGAGCCTGCGGCCCAGCCCGACGACGCGCCCGCCACGCAGCTCCAGATCAAGGGCGCCGAGCTCGCACGTTTTGCCCGGGCGCACGGTCCGCTCTTTGCCCGCGAGCCCTACGCGTGGCCCGTCGATTCCGACGAGATCACCGCCGGCGAGCCCTTCGACGAGGACGTCTTTCTCTGGGGCTCCGCCGCTGGCATGGCAAACTTTGCCGTGCTCGCGCAGGAATGCGTCAACGGATCGCTGCCGCCCACGGTTGCCGCCAACATGCTCGGTCTCGTGGTCTGGCGCGTTAGCGACGACGCCGGTTCGGGCTTTGACCTGCTCATGACCGGCCGCACGGTGAGCGCCGACTACTTTGAGTGGCTGGGCGCGCCGCGCTTCATCCGCCGCGAGGAGGCCGGCGGGCGCATCGACTACTCGTTCATCCTGGGCGAGGTTGACGAGGAGGCCGGCACCGCCGAGCTCCAGGTGGCGCTCGCCTCGTTCGAGCACGAGATCACGGCCTCCGACTACCGCATGCTGAGCGGCGCCCTCAGGCTCACAGGCGCGATCGACCGCGAAGCGCGCGAGAAACTGCAGCTCGACGTGGCGCCCGACCAGTCGGAAGCCCCTAAGGGCGCGTCGTCGGCCCATGCCTCGGCCCGTGCCAAAGCCGATCGCGAGCAGAGCGCCTACCGCCTCTCCGACGACCGGATGCACGGCTTTGACGACGCGCTCAAAGAGGACGACCTGCCGCGCCTCGCCTCCATGGTGCGCGCGCTGGTGGCAGCGCATCTCACCGACGCCTACGTCGACGTGTTCTCGGCCGGCGGTGCCACGGGCTATCTCTCGTTCAGGAGCTATCTCTCGTGGCTGTGGTACGACTTTTCGTGCAACCTGGGCGCCGTGCGCGTTAAGTACTGCGTGCGATGCGGGCGCGCCTACTCGGTGGCCGGCCGGCGCGGCCCCGAGAAGAACTACTGCAGCAACGACTGCCGCGACGCCGCGCACAACGAGCGCGTGGGCGCCAAGCGCGACGAGCTGCGCCGTGCCTTTTTGCAGGGCGCCACGGTCGAGGAGCTCGCGGCCCAGCACTACCCCGACGAGGATCCCGCTACGGGCGCCAAGCGCGTGCGCTCGCTTGTCGAGAGCTGGCCTGCGCTCAAGCACGAGGTCGATGCCGACATCGAGGCGCACGGCTGGCATGCCCCGCTCTTCGTGCGCTGCCATGCCGAGGGTCTTAACGTGCTCAAGCTCCTCAGCTCCAAGCGTCGCCGCCAACTCAAAGCCGCCCGCACCGGCACCAAGGGCTAAATTCGCTTTCTTATAGGGGGAGTCATTCATTCCGTTCGACTCAGGGCGGATTCAAACTCCTGAGAATGCACGATTGAATCCCGACTCGCCGAGTAGACGGAGGATTTTCGTTGCCGCCAACTGGGCAAATGCAGCTGCTTTTCGTTCGTCTACTCCTGCATTCCCAAATCAATCGTACATTCTCAGGAGTTTGCTTTCGCAGACGGTGTTTTCGGTCGCCGTCGGCGCCCGTCTTTGTGAACCAGACCGCCAGGTTCGCGGCGGACGCTGCCAGATCAAGGTCTCGTTCCGCGCCCCTCGCTGCGTCGAGGGCCGTCATCCGTTTTGCCTCTTCTGCCGCGTTAATGTCTGAAATATCAGACATTAATGCGGCTAACGTCGCAAATATGCGACGTTAGGGCCTAATAACGCTGAGTACGATACGGGTGCAGCTAAGGTGAGCTGCGCAATACTTTTGCACATTCGAGGCGAGCTGCGCGGTGCTTGCTCACGCATTCGCTCCCTAGTAGCTGCTGTCTCCAATGCCACTGCGCCGCTCCGGCCTGTCCCCAATTTGTGCAGGTGTGGCCTGCGGGCGGGGCAAAGCGCTATCATGAACGGGCAAAAATCGAGAGGAAGCGCGATGTACCTTAAGATCGACATGTTCTAGCTGGCTTAAAGCCATGGGCACCCGGGCGAGCCGCCTGCACGGTGCCGCAAAACGTTCTGCCGATTTGCCCCGAGCGGGCACAGCTTATTAAGGAGTCGCATCATGCGCGAAAGGCTCGAGAAGATCATCGCCGCCTACATGGAGCTCGAGAAGAAGCTCTCCGACCCGGCCGTCGCCTCCGACATCAAGGAGTTCACGCGCCTCAACAAAGAGTACGCCCACCAGACCGACCTCGTGGCCGCCGCGCGCGAGTACATCTCGGCGCTCGACGACATCGAGGCCGCCAAGGAGATGCTCCGCGAGGCCACCGACGCCGACGAGAAGGAGATGCTCCAGATGGACATCTCCGAGAACGAGGAGAAGCTCCCCCAGCTCGAGGAAGACATCAAGTTCATGCTCATCCCGAGCGACCCGAACGACGAGAAGAACACCATCGTCGAGATCCGCTCCGCCGCCGGCGGCGACGAGGCTGCCATCTTTGCGGGCGATCTCTTTAAGATGTACCAGGGCTTTATCACCTCGCGCGGCTGGAAGCTCGAGGTGCTCGACTCGAGCCCGTCGGAGGCCGGCGGCTTCAAGTCCATCGAGTTCAAGGTCACGGGCGACAAGGTCTACTCCGTCATGAAGTACGAGAGCGGCGTGCACCGCGTGCAGCGCGTGCCCAAGACCGAGAGCCAGGGCCGCATCCAGACCTCCACGGCCACCGTGGCCGTGCTGCCCGAGGCCGAGGAGATCGACGTGCAGATCAACCAGGCCGACCTGCGCGTCGACACCTACTGCGCGTCGGGCCCCGGCGGTCAGTGCGTGAACACCACGTACTCCGCGGTGCGCATCACCCACCTGCCCACGAACACCGTGGTGCAGAGCCAGGAGCAGCGCTCGCAGATCCAGAACCGCGAGGTCTGCATGCAGATGCTCCGCGCGCGCCTGTACGAGATGGAGCTCGAGAAGCAGCAGGCCGAGCTCGGCGCCGAGCGCCAGAGCCAGATCGGCCACGGCAACCGTTCCGAGAAGATCCGCACGTACAACCAGCCGCAGGACCGTGTGACCGATCACCGTATCGGCTTTAACTCCACCTATAACGGCGTGCTGCTGGGCGATCAGCTCGGCACGGTCATCGAGGCGCTTGCTGCCGCCGACCGCGCGGAGAAGCTGGCCGCCGCGGTGTAAGGAGTGGGCTGCCGAGGGCGCGGTTGCGTTTGCACCGTTGCTCGCATGCCGTTGCCGCTGACCGTGATGGCCGGCGACCTTGCGGCTAACTTGCTTGCATATATATGAGAAGAGCCCGGAACGCGTTCGCAGTGAACGACATTCCGGGCTCTTTGCTATCTACGCGCGGACTTTAGGTTGCGGGGCAATGCGCGCCTACTTGAGGACATTGCCGCTGGTGATGAGCGTGCATGGCGCTGCGATGGTTTTGAAAACCTGAAACTTCGGCGCCCGTTTTGGAGCCCCTGCAGCTGGTGGGGAAGGACGGGAGCAGGTCCGACTGCGGGTGAGACCTGCGTCCCGCGGAGCCCGATTTCCCGCGTCATAGGAGAGCGCGGCCTGAGGCACTTTCCCTATGCCGCGATGTCCGCGGCCTTCTTGGCGTCGAGGAACATCTTGACGTTCAGAGCGATGAGCGCGACAGAGGCGATCATGACAAAGCTGCCGGCGCTTCCGAGCGAAATGTTCGATCCGGCGAGGGCGCTCGCGAATGAACTGTTCATGAACTGGCCGGCCGAGGACTCGATATAACGCGTGTTGAGAATGCTCGTTTCGTAGGCGGCGCAGATGAGGCCGAGGGAGCCACCGATGATTCCGAGCGTGGAGCGCGTTTTAGGCGAGCGGATAAGAAGAAGCATTCCGATAGAAACAAGACCGAGCAATGCGATGAGGCGAGGCCAGACGCCACCGTCCTCCGCTCCGAGGTCCAATCCGCTGAAGGCTGTGGTGGAGCCGGCGGACGAAATGTGAATCCAGGGCATAAAGAGCGTGAGCACGAGCAAGACGCTGGCGGCGAGGGCGCCGATGAAGAACGGGTTCTTGAACTTGGAGGTTGCGGGTGCAGCCTTGCTTGCACTTACGGCCGCCGCCTGAGCGCCCGTGCTGGCGAACGCTGCGTTAGCGTTGGGCTGGGCGGTGTTGGCGTTCTGCTGCGGGGCGTTTGCTGCGGCGGCACCGCCAAAGCTCGAGACGGTCGTAGCCGCGGCTGCTTGGTCGGTGCTCGCTTGGGCCTGCGGCGTCGGCGCAGTTCCGGCCGAGGGCACGGCCGATCCGCATGCGCTGCAGAACTTGGCGTTGTCGTTGAGCTGGTTTCCGCAAGTGGGGCAAAACATGTTGGTTCCTTTCGTCGTGCGCCGGTTGGCGCTCCCTTTCGTTGACTAGTACTCTACGGTTTCGCAAAAAACGGAAACAGTGTTTTTGAACCAGTGAAAAAATCGAGTGAGATGCATGCGCTGCCGTCGGTCGCAGACGGGCAAGGTGCGCCACGTTTTGTTCGCAGCTGCATCGGGGATGCGGCCTCAACCGCTCGCTTAGCCCTGCTGGGGGCAAACATGGGGTCAGTCGCCTCGCCACTCCAAAGTTTTTGCCCGCGCGTGCCATGCATGTATGTGCGTGCCGTGCGCCATGCCGTAGAATCGCCTTGCGCGATGCCGCGCTGCAGATGCGAGAGAGACGGGAGCGAGCCATGGCTGATACCTGGACGGTGCGAAGCTGCCTCGATTGGACGAGGGATTATCTGGCAAAACACGGCGAGGAACGCCCGGGGCTCGCTGCCGAGTGGTTACTCTGCGCCGCTACCGATATGGACTCGCGCACCACGCTCTATATGAGCTTCGACCGGCCGCTCACCGAGGATGAGCTCAATCTCATGCACAAGAGCGTGGTCCGCCGCGCCAAGGGCGAGCCGCTCCAATACATCACGGGGAGCACGCAGTTCCGCAGTATCAACGTGGCCTGCGCGCCGGGCGTTTTGATCCCGCGCCCCGAGACCGAGATGCTTGTGGAGACCGTACTCGAGTACCTGGACGAGCACGTGCTTGCCGGCGCTCCCGCGGCCGAGCGTGCGCAGCTGCCGTGGAACGCCGAGGTCGAGGCCGCGCTCGAGAACGAGCTCAAGGAGGCTGCCGAGCGCAAGCAGGCGGAGCAGAAGGCCGCCGCGGGCGTGAGCGCTGCCGAGGAGGCCGAGCTTGCCGGCGACGTCATGGGTGCCCGCGCCTATGCCGAGGAGCTTGCCGAGCGCGAGGAGGACGAGCGGGCCTACGAGGGGCAGATCGATGCCGCCGCCGATGAGGTTGCGGCTGGCGAGGCGGGTGCTCAAGAGGGTGCCGCCGTGCCGGAGGAACCCGCCGTCGCACGCGTGCTCGAGGTCGGCTGCGGCACGGGCTGCATCTCGCTCTCAATTGCAAAAGAGCGCGCGGGCCGTGTGTTCTGCTACGCCACCGACATCGAGCCCCGCGCGATCGAGCTCGCCGCCAAAAACCGCGAGGCGCTCGGCCTCACCGAGAACGAGGTGGTCCTGAGCCTCACCAACCTAGTGTCGTCGGTGCCGCGCGATGCTTGGGGCACCTTTGACGTGCTGGTGTCCAACCCGCCCTATATCCCGAGCGAGGTCATGGGGGAGCTCCCCTCCGAGGTCTCGGACTTTGAGCCGGCGCTCGCCCTCGATGGCGGTGATGATGGGCTCGATATCTACCGTCGCCTGGTCAAGGCGGCCCCGCATATGCTGCGCCCGGGCGGGTTCTTTGCCTGCGAGCTCTTTGAGGAGGCCTGCGAGCCGGCGGCCGAGCTCTGCCGCGAGGCCGGCTTTGAGAACGTGCGCATCGTCGACGACCTTGCCGCGCGCCCGCGTATCGTCGCGGCCCAGATGCCCGCCGCGGCGGCGGGGGAGTAGCCGGTGCCGGCTAGCGGCCTAGATCACGCCCGCGTCCGTCGTCCGTCGTAACCAAGTCGTCACATTTATTCGCTTTCACCGATTCCTGCCGTCCGTTAGTCCGCATGGCCCTAAGAACGCAGCCGGGCATGCGCACTTCGTGAGAAAATGCCTTCCGATATTACGGATATGGCGCGATGGCAAGGAGCAATGCGGGCGCGATGCTAACGGTCTACAAGGTACATGAGGGAGCGGCCGAGCCGCATGAGCTGGCGATCGCCGAAACGGCGCGCGTGCTCGCAACAGGCGGGCTGGCGCTCATCCCCACCGAGACCGTCTACGGCGTGGCCGTTTCCGTCGCGGCATTTTCGCAGGGCTCGATCGTGCCGAGTGAGGGGACAGTCGGTGGTCCCAACTCGAGCGAAGTCGCGGGGACCGCTCCTATCGACGCGTCCTCGGCTTTGGATGGCGCCATCGCTTATCCGTCCTCGACCACGGCCGTTCCACAAGATAAAGTCGCTTGCTGCGGCGCTAGCTCAAGCAGGGCTTCGGGCGCACTGTATGAAGCGGCTTCTGCCGACGGTCGTAAGGGTGCCCGCGCCGCCGCCCAGCCAAAAACCGCCCGCCCACTCATCGCTCGCCCCGCTGCCGGTGGCAGCCCGGAGCCCCTATTCGACCCGAGCTCTCGGGTAAACGGCGCCGCCGTGCCCGCGCTCGGCACCGGTTACCGCCGCATCTTCACGCTCAAGCAGCGCGACCTCGCGCAGACGGTCGCCTGGCTCGTTGAGGACGAGCGCGCCCTCAGCGCCTACGGTGTCGATGTCCCGCCCGAGGCCGAGGCGCTCGCCCGCGCGTTCTGGCCGGGAGCCCTCACCATCATCGTCAAGGCGGCGCCCTGTGTTCCCGCCTTTATGCAGGCCTCCGACGGCACCGTGGCGCTCCGTGCCTCGGCGTCCCCGGTGGCCCAGGCGCTCGTGCGTGCCACGGGGCCGCTCGCCTGCACGAGTTCCAACACGCACGGCAAGCCGGCGCCCGCGTCGTTTGCCAATGTGGAGCCGCGCATCCTCGCGGGCGTCGACATCGCCGTCGATGCCGGCGCGACTCCCTGCCGCGATGCCTCGACCATCATCTTGTTCGTACACGGTGAGCTGCGCATTCTCCGCCAGGGCGCGCTCGCCCAAGCCGACATCCGCGCCGCGCTCGCCGGCGCCCAAGCACCCCAACCGACCGACCCGCAACGTTAAGGACCAGCCATGGCATTCTCGCTCCGCGACCTCAACCTATCCGACGGCCCCCGCGACCTCAGCGGCTCCTACATCATGGCGCTCGATTGCGGCACCACCTCGGTGCGCGCGGTGATCGTCGACGAGTACGGCTGCATCGTCGAGCAGGCGCAGCGCCCGCTCAAGATGTTCCATCCCGAGCCCGACTGGGTCGAGCAGGACCCCATGGAGATCCTCGCCTCGCAGATCGCCGTCATGGCCGAGGTGCAGTTTAGGAGCGGCATCCACTCCGACCGCATCGCGGCGGTGGGTATCTCAAACCAGCGCGAGACCACGGTCGTGTGGGACCGCACGAGCGGCCAGCCCATCTACAACGCCATCGGCTGGCAGTGCCGCCGCACCACGCCGCTCGTCGAGCGCATCTTTGCCGACGGCAAGGCCGATAAGGTGCGTCAAAGGACCGGTCTCACCCCCGATCCGTACTTTTCGGCCACCAAGATCAAGTGGATCATCGATAACGTGGAGGGCGTGCGCGAGGCAGCCGACGAGGGCCAGCTCATGTTCGGTACGATCGATACCTGGCTCGTCTACAACCTCACGGGCGGCGAGGTCTACGCCACCGACTACACCAATGCCAGCCGCACCATGCTCTTCAACATCCGCACGCTCGACTGGGACGACGACCTGCTGCGTGCCCTCGGTATCCCGCGCAGCATGATGCCCGAGGTTCGCTGGAGCTCGGGCGCATTCGGCAACATCTCGCGCGAGATCATGACGCACACCCCGCCGATCATGGGCGTCGCCGGCGACCAGCAGGCGTCGCTCTTCGGCCACTGCTGCTTTGAGCCTGGTCAGGCCAAGAACACCTACGGCACCGGCGGCTTTTTGCTCATGAACACCGGGTCCGAGATCGTCGAGTCGGCGCACGGCCTCGTCTCGACCATCGGCATCGCCGAGGACGGCAAGCTGAGCTACGCCCTCGAGGGCTCCATCTTCCACGCCGGCTCGATCATCACCTGGCTGCGCGACGGCCTCGGGATCATCGTCGATTCGTCGGAGGTCGAGCAGGTCGCCCGCACGGCTCCGGCCGATTCGGGCTGCTATCTCGTGCCCGCTTTCAGCGGTCTCGGCGCTCCCTGGTGGGACCCGTCCGCCCGCGGCATGCTCTGTGGGCTCACGATGTCGTCTGACCGCGCGAGCATCGTGCGCGCCGCCTGCGAGTCGATTGCCTACCAGGTGCACGACGTGCTGCGCGCCATGGAGGCCGACGCGGGCGTCAAGCTCGAGAGCCTCTCGGTCGACGGCGGCGTCTCGCGCAACGACTTCATCATGCAGTTCCAGTCCGACCTGCTCGGCATCCCGGTCGTCCGCGCCGAGGCGGTCGAGACCACGGCGCTCGGCGCGGCATATCTCGCCGGCCTCGCTGTCGGCTACTGGGAGGACCGCGAGGAGCTCGAGCAGAACGTCGTCAGCGCCAAGGTCTTCTGGCCCTCGTCCGACGCCGACCGAGTGCGCCGCTCGCTCGCCGGCTGGCACGAGGCCGTGGAGCGCTGCAGCCCCAAGGCCGCCGACGTGCGCGCCGGCCGCTAGGCGCTCCATCGCCAGCCCGGACGCGGCCTGGCGCTCCACCTGCGTGCTTCGTCCAAGCGCTCGCCTCCCCGGCGTCGTCGTGTTCGCGCCAACGCCGGGGTTCAGCCGACGAGCCCCGTCCCGCGCCCCAGGAGCCTTCAAGAGCGCTTTGGCTCCCGCCCGCGGCGATGCCCGGAGCCGGTGCAAAGCCCGCAGGGCGCCCCGTTCGGCCTCACCGCTCGCCTCCTCCACATTTTCTGCGTCTTTGCCGCCTGCGGACAGCTTGACGCGAACTGCGCAAAATTCGCGCCACGGTTACGAGGGTGAACGTTCACCAACTACGTGTAACAGCGCGTTTTCCAAGGACAGAGCCTATATTTAAGAAAATGGACAACTGTGTATTTTCCTATTAATTCTTGTTGCCTTTTTTCTGAATCGACCTAAAATGAACCGCAATGATTGCGGTGCCTAAGTATTAGGCGCGAGAAGGAGAGAAAGGAGCCGGCCGTGGATCTTGCCAGCGCGGTCCCGTTCGTCGCAGCGGGCGTCGTCGCGGGCGTCGTGGCCTTCGTTCCGTTCTTCGCCGTTCTCAAGCCCGTGCTAAACGGCAATCAGAATGCGGACATGCTCAAGGGCATGGTGAGCCTCGCGGTCTCGGCGGTCGCGCTCCTCGTCTTCACCCTCGTCGTGTTCGCAGTGTTCGGTGTGGCGTTCCAGATGTTCCTTCTGGGCGAGGCCATCGGGTTCGTGGGCTTCATGCTCGCGTTCACGGCGGTCCTCCTCAAAAGTCTCGGGAACTCCCGGTAAGTCGAAAGGTAAGACGTGGAAATTTTCGATAAGCTCCCAGATGAGATCAATCATCTGGTCAGCGAGTTCACCTCCACTCCGGTTGCAGGTGACCTGAACTGCGGTATCACGCAGTACTCGTTCTGGCTGATCGTCTCCACCGTCGTGCTCCTTCTCTTGCTCTTCGCCTTCAAGAAGAAGCAGACCCTGGTTCCCAAGGGCTTCTTCGTGAACGGCTTCGAGTACCTGATCGAGTACGTCGAGAACGACATCGGCAAGGGCGTCGTGGGCGAGAACTGGAAGAAGCACTTCCCGTTCCTCTGCGCGCTGTTCCTGTTCATTCTCACGAACAACGTCATCGGCCTCATCCCGGGCATGAAGCCCGGCACCGGCGCGATCGGCTCCACGGCGGCGCTCGCGCTCTTCGCGTTCGTCTACTTCATCTACTACGGATGCAAGGCGCGCGGCGTGTTCGGTTACATCAAGAGCCTTGCCCCCGCGGGCGTGGGCTTTCCGATGAACCTGCTCGTGTGGGTCGTTGAGGTCTTCTCGACCATCCTGCGCCTCATCACGCTGGCCGTCCGTCTGTTCTGCAACATGTTCGCCGGCCACGTGGTCATGGGCTCGTTCGCCATCATGGCAACGCTCTTCGCCGAGCCGCTGCTCGAGTCCGTCACCGCCGCGCACATCGCGGGCGCGCTGCCCTCGATCGCCTGGCTCGCCATCCTCATCCTGATCTATGCGATCGAGATGGTCGTCGGCGCCATCCAGGCCTACGTGTTCACGGTCCTTACCGCCGTGTACATCTCCGAGGCGGAGGAGGTCGCCGAGGAGTAATCCCGGCGCCCGTTGGGTAAGAGTCACTTTCGTGCAACCGCCCGGCCCGTCCCCACGGAGCCGAGCAGTTAAATAAGTTGTTTATCATGCGCCAAGAAGGCGTACGACAAAGGAGGAATCGTGGGAGTTATCGGTTACGGTCTCGGTGTTATCGGTGCAGGTCTTGCCATCGGCCTTTCCGCTCTGGGCGCTACGGGCGCCATGGCGCGTCAGCCTGAGGTTCAGGGCCGCGTCTTCACCGTCTTCATCATGGGCTCCGCCTTCGGCGAGGCTCTGGCTCTGATCGGCTTCGTTGTCGCGCTGATCGTCAAATAGCTCCGGAGACACAGCTATGAAACTTTCTACCAATAAGGGCGCCTTCGCGATCGCCACGGTCGCGGCCGCACAGTTCGTGCCGGCATGCGCCATCGCCGAGGAGGCCGCCGGCGCGGACATCCTGATCCCCAAGATGGCGGAGTTCGTCCCCGCGTTCATCGCGTTCGTGATCATCTGGGTCGTTCTCGCCAAGGTTGCGCTCCCGGGCATCATGAACACCATGGAGGAGCGCGGCAAGAAGATCGAGGAGTCCCTCGACGAGGCCGAGAAGACCAAGCAGGAGGCCATCGCCAAGCGCTCCGAGTCCGACTCGCTCATCACTGACGCCCGTCGTCAGGCTTCCGAGATCGTCCTCGAGGCCCGCAAGGACGCCGAGGCCGAGCGCGCCCGCATCGTCGAGGCCGCCCACAAGGAGGCCGAGGAGATCATCGCCAAGGCCCAGTCCACGGCTGCCGACGAGCGCAAGTCCATCTACGCCGGCGCTGCCAGCTCCATCGCGGACCTCTCCGTGTCCGTTGCTTCCAAGATCGTCGGCGAGGCTCTCTCGGACGAGTCCGAGCAGAAGAAGCTCATCGAGCGCTACATCAAGGAAGCAGGTAGCCTGAATGCCGACTAGCCGCTTTGAGGACAAGACGCTCGAGACCTACGCGCGCTCCCTCATGGAAGCCGCCAAGTCCGAGGGCCGTGTGTTCGAGGACCTCAGCCGCCTCGAGGCGCTCGCCAGCGCCTCCCCCGAGCTGCTGTGCGTCATCGACACCATGTCCAAGCGCGACCAGCTCGACCTGCTCCCCAAGGTTGCGGCCGCATTCAAGGCCGTTGCCGAGGAGGACGAGGACGTCGTCGGCGTGACCGTCACCACGGCCATCGCGCTCGATGACGAGCTGCGTCAAGCCATCACCCAAAAATGCGAGAAGGACTACGGCCGCAAGGTGTTCCTCATCGAGCAGGTCGATCCTTCCATCATCGGGGGCATCGTGCTCGAGGCCCGCGGCGAGCGTCGCGACATCTCCGTCAAGACGCAGCTGCGTGCCGCCCGCGAGACCCTCGCAACCCCTATTCACCCTGACGGAGGTGAAGCCTAATGTCACAAACCCTCAATGCCACCAACATCGCCGAGATGCTGCAGCAAAAGCTCGACGGCCTCTCCGCCACGGTCGATACGCATGAGGTTTCCCGAGTCGACGAGGTCGGCGACGGCATCGCGCGCGTCTCGGGTCTGAAGAGCGCCATGTCCGGCGAGCTCCTCGAGTTCAAGAGCAGCGAGACGGGCGAGACCGTGTACGGCCTGGCCCAGAACCTCGACCGCGACGAGGTCGGTGCCGTTCTGTTCGGCGCCGTCGAGTCCATCAAGGAAGGCGACGAGTGCCGCACCACGGGCCGCATCATGGATATCCCCGTGAGCCGCGCCATGCTCGGCCGCACCGTGAACCCGCTCGGCGAGCCCATCGACGGCCTCGGCGAGATCAACGCCACCCATAGGCGCCCGATCGAGTTCAAGGCCCCCGGCGTCATCGACCGCACCCCGGTGTGCGAGCCGGTGCAGACCGGTCTTCTCGCCGTCGACTCGATGGTGCCCATCGGCCGCGGCCAGCGTGAGCTCATCATCGGCGACCGCAAGACGGGAAAGACCGCCATCGCCATCGACGCCATCATCAACCAGCGCGGCAAGGACATGGTCTGCATCTACGTGGCCATCGGCCAGAAGGCCTCCACGGTCGCGCACATCCGCGAGCAGCTCGCCCAGCACGGTGCCCTCGACTACACGATCATCGTTTCGGCCACCGCTGCCGACTCCGCCCCTATGCAGTACATCGCGCCCATGGCCGGTGCCGCTATCGGCGAGTTCTTTATGTACAACGGCGAGGACGGCAAGCCCGCCACCGCCGAGAACCCCGGCGGTCACGTGCTCGTCATCTACGACGACCTCTCCAAACAGGCCGTCGCCTACCGCCAGATGTCGCTTACGCTCCATCGTCCGCCCGGACGCGAGGCCTACCCCGGCGACATCTTCTATCTGCATTCGCGCCTGCTCGAGCGCGCCGTCAAGCTCTCCCGCGAGAACGGCTACGGCTCTATGACGGCTCTCCCGATCATCGAGACCCAGGACGGCGACGTCTCGGCCTACATTCCGACCAACGTGATCTCGATCACCGACGGCCAGATCTACCTGCAGTCCGAGCTCTTCTTCCAGGGCCAGCGCCCCGCAGTCGACGTCGGCATCTCGGTGTCGCGCGTCGGTGGTGACGCCCAGACCAAGTCGATGAAGCAGGTTGCCGGCAACCTTCGCCTCGACCTCGCCTCCTACCAGGAGCTCGCCGGCTTTACCCAGTTCGGCTCCGACCTCGATGCCGCCACGCAGAAGCAGCTGACCCACGGCGCTCGCATGACCGAGCTCCTCAAGCAGCCGCGCTTCAAGCCGTTCGCGGTGAGCGAGCAGATCGCCGCCGTCTTCGCCGGCAACGAGGGCTTCCTCGACGACCTCGACCTCTCCGAGGTGCTCGACTTCCGCTCCGAGCTCATCGAGCACCTGAACAACAGCCATGGCGCCCTTCTCGACAAGCTGCCCGCCCAGAAGATGGACGACGACACGCAGGCCGAGCTCAAGCGCATCATCGCCGAGTTCAAAGAGCAGTTCGTCGCCAAGCATCATGCGGATGCCTCGGCGAGCGAGGAGAACTAGGTTCTATGGCTAACCTTCGCGACATCAAGAAGCGAATCAACTCGGTTACCTCGACCAAGCAGATCACGCGCACGATGGAGATGGTCTCCACGGCCAAGATCCGCCATGCGCTCGAGCGCGCCAAGCAGGCCGAGCCCTATAAGGAGGCGCTCACCGACGTCATGCTGACGGTGGCGGGCGACGCCTCCTGCTCGGGCACCGATCCGATGCTCCAGAAGCACGAGACCGTGAAAAACGGCCTCATCGTGGTTCTGAACTCGGACCGCGGCCTTGCCGGCGGGTTCAACGTCGTGGTCGAGCGCGAGGCCGAGAAGCTCGCTCAGCAATGGGAGCGCGAGGGCATCGGGTGCCAGATCATCGCGTGCGGCCGCAAGGCCTCTGCGTACTTCCGCAATCGGTCTAACCTCGTCATGCACTTCGAGGGCAAATCGGCCGATCCGGATTTTGAGCAGGCGCGCATGATCGCGAGCCATATCTGCGAGGCGTACGTCTCCGGCGAGATCGACCGCGTGGAGCTGATCTACCATCACGCTCGCAACCGCGTCGACCAGGAGATGCGCGTCGAGCACCTGTTGCCGCTCGATCCCAGCATGATCGCCATGGCCCACGGCCCGCGCAAGAACGAGGGCGACGCGCCCAAGCGCATCTCCTCGTCGTTCGAGTTCGTGCCCTCTGCGGAGCACGTCCTCGGCAAGCTCGTGCCGTCCTACGTCCTGACGGTCGTCTACCAGGCCCTGATCGACTCGGCGGCCGCCGAGCAGGGTGCACGCCGCAAGGCCATGCACTCCGCCACGGAGAGCGCCACCGAGATCATCTCGACCCTTACCCGCACGTATAGCCGCGTGCGCCAGGCTTCGATCACCACCGAGATCAACGAGATCGTTGGCGGAGCCTCAGCATTGGAGGAAAACTAATGGCAGAAACCACCGTAAAGCAGGCGGTCGAGGAAGCCACCACCAAGAAGACGGCCGGTGAGGGGCGCATCGTTCGCGTCATCGGCCCTGTCGTCGACGTCAAGTTCGACGACCAGGTGCCCTCGATCTACAACGCTCTCACGGTCGAGGCGGATTCGCCCATCGGCCATCTGAGCACCATCCTCGAGGTTGAGAGCCAGCTGCCGGGCGGCGTCGTCCGCACGGTCGCCATGTCCTCGACCGACGGTTTCCAGCGCGGCATGGTCGCGGTGGATACCGGCGAGCCCATGAAGATGCCGGTCGGCCCGCAGACGCTCGGTCGCATCTGGAACGTCATGGGCAAGCCCGTCGACGGCAAGGAGATGCCCGAGGTCGATGAGTACTACCCCATCCACCATCCGGCACCCCGCTTTGACGAGCTCACCACCCAGACCGAGATCTTTGAGACCGGCATCAAGGCCGTCGACCTGCTCGAGCCCTACATCCGTGGCGGCAAGACGGGTCTGTTCGGCGGCGCCGGCGTCGGCAAGACCGTTCTGATCCAGGAGCTCATCAACAACCTCGCCCAGGAGCACGGCGGCACCTCGGTGTTCACCGGCGTCGGCGAGCGCACCCGTGAGGGCACCGACCTCTACCTCGAGATGAGCGAGTCGGGCGTCATCGACAAGACCTGCTTGGTCTACGGTCAGATGAACGAGCCCCCCGGAGCGCGTATGCGCATCGGCCTGGCCGGCCTCACTACCGCGGAGTACTTCCGCGACCGAGGCCAGGACGTGCTGCTCTTCATCGACAACATCTTCCGCTTCTCGCAGGCCGGCTCCGAGGTCTCCGCGCTTCTCGGCCGCATGCCGTCCGCCGTCGGCTACCAGCCCACGCTGGCAACCGAGATGGGCGACCTGCAGGAGCGCATCACCTCGACCAAGACGGGCTCCATCACCTCCGTCCAGGCCGTCTACGTTCCCGCTGACGACCTGACCGACCCGGCGCCCGCCACCACGTTCACCCACCTCGACGCCACCACGGTTCTCTCGCGTAGCATCTCGTCGCTCGGCCTCTTCCCGGCCATCGACCCGCTCGCGTCGTCCTCCGACGCCCTCGATCCCTCGATCGTCGGCGAGGAGCACTACCGCGTGGCCGTCAAGGTCCAGGAGATCCTCCAGGAGTACTCCGACCTCCAGGACATCATCGCCATCCTCGGTATGGACGAGCTTTCCGAGGAGCAGCGCCTTACGGTCAACCGTGCCCGTAAGATCCAGCAGTTCCTCTCGCAGTCCTTCCACGTGGCCGAGAAGTTCACCGGCAACCCCGGTGTGTACGTGCGCATCGAGGACACCGTCCGTTCCTTCGCCGAGATCATCGACGGCAAGGCCGACGACCTGCCCGAGCAGGCCTTCCGCTACGCCGGCACGATCGACGACGTGCGCGAGCGCGCCCGCAAGATGGAGGAGAAGTAGGCCATGCAGATCCGCATCGTTTGCCCGGAGAGCTGCGCATACGAGGGCGAGGCCGCGTTCGTCTCGATTCCGTCCACCGACGGCGAGTTCGGCGTGCTCTCGCACCATGCGAGCGAGATCTGCACGATCGAGCCCGGCTACGTCAAGGTCTGCGACACGGCTATGGGTACCTGCGACCACACCTTTGCGGTGAGCGGCGGCTACGCCCAGGTCGCTGACGATGTCGTGATCGTCATCGCCGAGCGCGCCTGCGATCTTGCGACCGTCGATCCCAAAAAGGTTAAAGCCGAGATTCAAGGTTTTGAAGACAAGCTGAGTAATTTGTCTGAAGACGATGCACGCCGCGCGTATCTCTATAATGAAATCGCATGGTGCAAGCTCAAGCTTGCTGAATAGCCGCTCGTCTGCGCGCTTTTCAATGCGATAAGCATCATGCCCGGGGCCCTGCGGCCTCGGGCTTTCTTTTATCGAAAGGGTCGATTTTGGAAATCATCCGCGTTGAAGGCGGCCACAAGATCGGCGGTAGGGTAGAGGTTGCGGGAGCCAAGAACTCCGCGCTCAAGCTCATGGCCGCAACGATCCTCGCCCCCGGCAAGACGGTGCTCGAGAACGTGCCCAACATCTCCGACGTCCACGTTATGGGCAAGGTTCTCAAGGGCCTCGGCGCCACGATCGACGTCCTCGACGAGCACACGCTCGCCATCGACACCTCGGCCATCGACTCCTGGGAGGCCCCCTACGAGCTCGTGGCCAAGATGCGCGCCTCCACGGCCGTGATGGGTCCGCTCTTCGGGCGCTTCGGCCGCGCCAAGATCGCCATGCCCGGCGGCTGCAACCTCGGTGCGCGCAAGATCGACATGCATATCCTCGGCCTCGAGGCCCTCGGCGTGCACTTCGACACCGCTCACGGCTACATCAACGGGCATGCCCCCGAGGGTCTTGCGGGCACCACGGTCACGCTCGAGTTCGCCTCGGTGGGCGCCACCGAGAACCTGATCATGGCCGCCGTCCGCGCCAAGGGCACCACCACCATCGACAACGCGGCGCGCGAGCCCGAGATCGTCGACCTCGCCAACATGCTCAACGAGATGGGCGCCAAGATCGTCGGTGCGGGCACCCCCGTCGTCGAGATCGAGGGCGTCGAGGAGCTCCACCCCGTCACGCACCGCGTGGTGGGCGACCGCATCGAGGCCGGCACGTTCATCGTGGCCGGCGCCCTCGCTGCCGACGAGCGCGGCGTCGAGGTCTGCGGCTTCAACCCCATCCATCTCGGCATGGTCATCAAAAAGCTCGAGCTCATGGGCGTCAAGATCGACCGCACCGACGAGGGCGTGCTCGTCCATCGCGCCGAGCATCTCAAGCCCGTCGACATCCAGACCCTTCCGTTCCCGGGATTCCCCACCGACATGCAGCCGCAGATCATGGCGATCTCGGCGCTCGCCGAGGGCAGCTCTGTGATCACCGAGAACATCTTCGAGAACCGCTTCATGTTCGCATCCGAGCTGGTGCGCATGGGGGCCGACATCCGCATCGAGAGCCACCATGCCATGATCCACGGCGTCTCGGGCTTTTCGGGCGCCCAGGTCACCTCGCCCGATCTGCGCGGCGGCGCGGCGCTCGTCGTCGCCGGTCTCGTTGCCGACGGCATCACCGAGGTTTCGGCCGTCCATCACATCAAGCGCGGTTACGAGCGCTTCGTAGAGAAATTGCAAGACCTTGGGGCTGTCGTGGATCATGCGACCGTTCCCGACCCGACCGAGGACTAGCGCAGGTACCCTATGTTCAACAAAAAGCCGGTGAAGAACACCTCCCGAAAAACCTCCGCGGCCACGAGCAGCCGCCTCTACAGCCGCGAGAACGTGAGCCGCTATTCCCAGCGCGCGCGTCAGCGCGACCGCAGCCGCCGCATCAAGCGCATCGTCCTCTCCACGATCGTGGGCGTGCTCGTGTGCGGCACCGCCGCGGCCGGCCTCTGGCTCTACAACATCACGAGCAAGATGCACAACGGCGAGGTCATCACGAGCGACCTGCTCGCCAACCTGGCCGATTCCAACGTGAGCTCCGATCCGTTCTACGTGCTGCTGCTCGGCACCGACGGCCGCCCGGGCGAGGACAGCTACCGTTCCGACTCGATCATCCTCGCGCGCATCGACCCCAAGGAGAAGCAGGCCACGCTCATCTCCATCCCGCGCGACACCAAGGTCACCTATAAGGGTTCGACCATCAAGATCAACGCCGCGCACTCCATGGACGGCGCCACCGGCATGGTCGATGCCGTCAACGACCTGCTCTTCGACGGCGAGCAGAAGATCTCGCACTACGCGGAGGTCAACTTCGACGGCATGAAGACGCTCATCGACTCCGTCGGCGGCATCGACATCACCGTTCCCGAGGGCGACGAGGTCTCCGACCGCGAGGCCGGCCCGGTCGACATCGAGGCGGGCGAGCAGCACATGGACGGCGAGGCCGCGCTCACCTTCAGCCGTGCGCGTCACCAGTTCGCCGACGGCGACTACACCCGCATGCGCCATCAGCGCATGGTGCTCGGCGCTCTCGCCAAGCAGGTGCTCAACAACTTCGACGCCACCAAGCTCGTGAGCCTCATCAACTCGCTTTCCGACATGATCATCACCGATATGGAGCCCTCCGACATCGTGTCGATCATCAACTCCATGCGCGGCATGGACGTCGACAACATCTACTCGGCAAATCTCCCGTCGTATGCGGGCGAGGACACCATGATCAACGGCGTGAGCTACGTGTTCGTTTACGAGGACGAGCTCAAGTCCATGATGGAGCGCGTCGACGCCGGCAAGGACCCCGAGGGTCCGCAGACCATGGGCAAGTCGGGCAGCGGCGGCACCGTCGGCGACCTCTCGAACAACAGCACCAAGGACTGGTCGAACGGCACGGCCACCACGACCGATTCGTCGAGCGACGAGGAGGATTCCGACTCGAGCTCGAGCTAGGCGGCTCGGCTGAGCGTTCGCTTTGGTGCATAGTCCGCAAAAAAGAAGGGGATCCGGCGCTGGGCTGGATCCCCTTCTTTTTGTATGCTTCCGTGCTTCGTCGCGTTTTAGGGGCCAGGAGCTCTACCGGCAGATTGAGCAGCTCGACCATGCGGACGAGGCGCACTCGAGCGGCAGGCTCCGATCGGGCCCCGCTTGCCTAGGCAAAGCGCTTGACGAGTTCCTCGAGCACATCGACCATCTTCACAAGCGAGCTCACCGGAATGAACTCGTTCACGCCATGGCAGCAGTAGCCGCCGGTGCCCAGGTTGGGGCAGGGGAGCCCGCGAAAGCTGAGCTGGGCGCCGTCGGTGCCGCCGCGGATCGGCAGCTCGCGCGGCTCGATGCCGGCAGCGAGGTGCGCTTCCTTGGCGAGCTCGATCAGCTGCGGGTACTCGCTCACAACCTCGGCCATGTTGCGGTACTGCTGCTTGATCTCAACACTCACGCGCTCCTCGCCGAGCTCGCGGTTCATAAAGGCGGCCGCGGACTGCATCAGATCGAGCTTTGCCTGGAACTTGTCGGCGCTATGGTCGCGCACGATGTAGCGCGCCGTGGCGTGGTCGACCGTCGACGAGATGCCGACGTTGTGGATGAACCCCTCGTAGCCCTCCGTGTGCTCGGGGCGCGCATGCGCGGGCAGCATGTTGTGGAACTGCACGAACAGGTTCGAGGCGTTGACCATGCGTCCCTTGGCATCGCCGGGGTGGATCGAGTAGCCCTCAAAGCGCACGGTCACGTCGGCGGCGTTAAAGCATTCCCACTCGAGCTCGCCGATGGGACCGCCGTCGACCGTGTAGGCGTATTCGCAGCCGAACACGGGAATATCGAGCAGCGCGGCGCCGTGGCCGATCTCCTCGTCGGGGCAAAAGCAGATGCCGAGCGCGGGGTGCGGGGCTTGCGGGTTCTCGTGCAGACGACGGACGAGCGCCATGATCTCGGCCACGCCGGCCTTGTCGTCGGCACCGAGGAGCGTGGTGCCGTCGGTGCACACAAGGTCCTCGCCGCGCACATCGGCAAGCGCGGGGAGTTTTTCCTCGGTCATGGCAACGGGCTTGCCGTCAACGGTCCCGCACACGAGGTCGCCGCCTTCGTAGTGCACGATGTGCGGCTTCACGCCTGCTCCGGGCGCGACCTCGGTGGTGTCGAGATGCGCGATAAGGCCGAGTGCCGGCTTGTCTTCAGCCCCCGCGCTCGCCTCGATGCGCGCGGTCACGTAGCAGTGCTCGTCCACGTTCACGGCGTGCGCCCCGAGCTCGCGCAGCTCGTCGGCCAGCAGGTTCGCGAGGTCGAACTGCATGGGACTCGAGGGCACCTGATCGCAGTTCGCGTCCTCGGACTGGGTATTTACCTGTACATAGCGCAAAAAACGCTCGAGCACATCGGGGGTATCGGTATTCTGGGCCATGACGCTCCTTCGATAAAACTGTCGGCTTGTGAATCCTCTGTACTCTAGCACGCGGTGCGGAGGCGAATCGTTAGCCGTTATGGGGTAGAATCGGCACAGAAACTTCGAAGGGAACCGTTCATGGAAACTACCGAGACCAAGCATGCCGAAGCCGCTCCGCACCAAGCGCATCTCACGATGGCCAACGAGGACTATCTTGAGTGCATGGTCCGCATCGAGCGTGAGGATGGCGAGACCGAGGGCGTCCGCTCCGTTGACATCGCGCAGCGCCTCGGCGTCTCCAAGGCTTCCGTGAACAAGGCCGTGACCGCGCTCAAGACGCAGGGCATGGTCGAGCAGTCTCATTACGGAAAAGTCATGCTCACCGAAAAAGGCCGTCAGATCGGCGGCGACGTGTGGCGTCGCCATCGCCTGCTCCGTGCCTTCCTCTCGCAGGAACTCGGTGTCGACTTCGAACGTGCCGACGAGGAGGCCTGCCAGATGGAGCACGCCCTCTCCGAGGACACCATGAACCGCTGGCTCGCATACCTCGAAAAGCAGGGAATCAGCGTAGAGGGGTAGGCTATGGCCTCAATGGACACCTCGTATTACAACCGCAGCGGCGCATCCGAGTTCATGGAGCGCCTGAATGACGAAACCTTGCTCGCGCAGGGGCCCATGGGCAGCGTGCTCATGTCGCAGTACGGCGCCGAAGACGTTCCCCCTGCCTTTTGGAATGCGGCCGAGCCGCAGACCGTCACGCACGTGCATCGCCTGTATGAGTCCGCGGGCGCGCAGGTGCTCATCACCAACACGTTTTGCGCGAGCGCGCCCGTGCTCGAGCGCGACCAGATCGCGCCGTCGGTGGGCGAGGTCAACCGCTATGCCGTAGATAACGCCCGCCGTGCGGGCGGACAGGCGTTGCTCGGCTCCATGGGGCCGTGCGGCATCGAATGGTTTTCCGAGGACTCCGCCGAATTCCGCTCAGCGCGCGCGGCCTCGCGCGACCAGGCCCATGCCCTGCTTGCAGCCGGGGTCGATGCGCTCTTGCTCGAGACCTTCACCTCCATCCGCGATCTGCAGCCGGCGCTTGCCGGTGCGCTCGATGCGGCCGACGGCATGCCCGTCTTCGTGAGCTTTGCCGTCGATGACGCGGGCGATCTTTTGCAAGACGGCCTCAATATCGAGGGCGCCATCGTCTATGCCGAAAAGCACGGGGCCTCTTCCGTGGGCGTCAACTGCTGCTCCATCAAGGCTGCAACCGCCTGCGTGCCGCGCATGGTCGAGGCGGCCACGACCCCGGTGACGGTGCGCCCAAACGCCGGCAACCCGGTGATGGTGCAGGGTGCTCCCGTGTGGAACGAGCGTCCCGAGGCATTCGAGCGCGCGTGCGTCGAGTGGCGCGCCGCCGGCGCCAAGCTCGTGGGGAGCTGCTGTGGAACGACGGCTCGCACTACCGCCGCCATGGCCGAAGCCTTGGGCGTTCTCGAGCGCTAGGACACGTGCGCCGCGACTCTTCCTTATCCAATACATAAAGTGTTCGGGCATTCGGAACTTTTCGTTATTCGCCATGCGCGTCGGGGTATACCTCACAAAGCTGGAGACATATAGAGATTCCGAAAGGGTGGTCGCGTGAGCGCCATCATTCATTTCGATACCGGTGGCTGGCGAGCGCGTCTCGACGGCGACTTTACGCATGAGAACGTAGCGCGCATTGCCGATGCGGCCGCTCGGATCTGGGCGCAGAGCGTTGAGCACGATTGCGCGTACGTTGCCTACGACGCGCGGCCGGGCGCTCGCGATTTTGCCGAGCTTGCGGCCGGAGTTATCGCGGCCCACGGCATCAAGGTCTATCTGAGTGCGACCTGTGTGCCGCTGCCTGCGCTCACCTGGGCCCTGGTGTCCGATACCAAGTCGTGCGGCGGCCTCATGATCACGGGTTCGCACCATCCCATCGAGTACATGGGCGTCAAGCTGCGCATGGCCGACGGCGGCACGGCGAATACCGATTTCAACGAGGCGCTCGAGCACGAGGTCGAGCCCGAGCCGCCCACGGCGCACGGCTCCTTCGAGGAGCTCGACATCATGCGCCCCTATCTCGATCACCTGGCTGCGAGCGTGGATGGCGAGCTCATCTCGTCCGCTCATCTCAAGGTTGTGTACGACCCGCTGTACGGCGCCGGCCGCAGGTGCATGCCAAAGCTGCTCAAGAGCATGGGCGTCGAGGTGCGCGAGATCCACAACGTTCCCGACGAGGAGACGGACGTGTTCCATCCCGAGCCGGTTGAGCCCTGGGTGGACGACTGCGAAGAGGCCGTGGTCCTGGGCGGTGCCCAGGTCGGTCTCGTCACCGATGGCGACGGCGATCGCGTGGGTGCGGTGGACGAGAACGGCAAGTTCGTTCCCGCCGATACCATCATGGCGCTCCTCACGGGCCATCTTATAGAGAACCGCGGCGAGAGCGGCCGCGTAGTGGTCAACCAGACTTCCTCGGTCCTGGTGCGCCGGTTTGCTCGCGCTATGGGCTGCCGCGTGACGGCCAAGCCCGTCGGTTTCAAACATATATATAGAGAGATCGCCAAGGGCGACGTGCTCATAGCGGGTGAGGAGACGGGCGGCATCGCGGTCCCGAGCTATATGCCCGAGCGCGACGGCCTGTTCGCCGCGCTTCTGCTTTGCGAGCTCATGGCAAAGACGGGCAAGCCCCTGGGCGTTCTCGTGGACGAGCTCGAGTCGGCATTCGGCAAGATGCGCCATGCCAAAAAAGACATCCGTCTTGAGGCGGAAGAGATCGAGACGTTCCGCATGATGGTTCCCGGCCTTAATCCCGAGACGGTCGCCGGAATGCCTCCTACCACGGTGAGCCATATGGACGGCCTTAAGCTCGAGTTCGCCGATGAGTCGTGGATCTTGCTGCGTCCGAGCCGCGAAGAACCGGTCGTGCGCATCCATGTGGAGGCCGATACGGTCGAAAAGCGCGATATCCTGCTCGAAAAAGCATGCGACCTGGCCCGCGGAGAAATAATCGACTAGGTATTTGCGGCCTAAAAAGATATTCACCCTCGGTGAGCGGTATCGATTAGTCGATGAATGACTTTGGACCACTACATATAGTGTTTGGTGAGGGCTAAAACAGCCGAATTGTGAAGGAGCTGTGAACGGAAAAATACTCCCTTTGCGCACGGAAACAATCTGGCAATATATCTCCTTGCCGCGCGGGCCGGTCCGAGAGACCGTTAGCCGCCAGCGGGTACCTTGAGAACCGGATACTGCGGAGAAGCGAGAACGAACAC
>CAVCLY010000007.1:0-46220 GCA_963603165.1 Faecalibacterium prausnitzii | reverse complement strand
TCAACATGGTCGAGATCTTCCACTGCTTCAACATGCGCAGCCGCCGTACGTCGCTCTTCAGCATGAAGAAGCAGAACCTCTGGCTTTGGGGCTCCGCTGCCCTGGCGCTCGTGCTCACCGTCATCGTGACCGTGGTGCCGGGCCTCGCCGCCATGTTCTTCGGACCGGGTGTGGTGCTCGAGCCGCGCGGCGTGGCCATGGCGCTCTTCCTGGCGTTCCTGATCATCCCGCTCGTCGAGGTGTACAAGGCGATCATGAGGGGGATCGAGAAGGAGTAGCCTTCCCGTTCGGCCCCGGGCCGCCTCTCCCTCTGGCAACGTCCTCGCGCATGAAAGACCCCTTTGCCTGCTCCTGCGGAGCCTCGGCAAAGGGGTCTTTCGCGCTGCGGAATGTTGCCCGAGGGAGAGACGACCCGGGGCCTGCGGCTACCTTCTCCGGGATCCGGTAAAACTAAATATGGCGCGCGTTGCGGCGGGGGCCGTTCGTGTTCTGCGGAATGTCCCGAACCCGAAACGTGCCAGGCTCTGCGGCTGCCTTTGCAGGGACCCATGAGGGGTAGGGGCGGCGTCGGTCGAGGCGGGTCGCTCTTTTGCGCCTATGCGATGCGCGAGAGTCGGCGATAGTCACCTGGCGTCATGTCGCGGTAGAGCTGGAAGAGCTCGTTGAAGTGGCTGTAGCTCTTGTAACCCACCGCTGCGGCGACGGCCTCGACGCTCAGGTCCGTGCCGGCAAGAAGCCTTTCGGCTTTAGCCACGCGTGCCTCTGCGATAAGCTCGCTTGCGGTCTTGCCAGTGTGCTTGCGTAGGTACTGCGAGCAGTAGTTTGCCGTGTAGCCGAATTCGCGCCCAAGAGAGCGCATGGTCACGTCGGCGCAATGTTCGCGCAGGTAGGCAAGCATACGCAGCGTCTTGTGGCCGAGTCCGTAGTACGAGTACGTCTCGGTTCGCGAAAGCTCGTCGAGCAGCAGCAGGACCTGCGCGGTAACGGCGAAGCTCTGGTGAAAATCCGCGCGCGCGAACTCCATCACAACGGCTTCCATATGGGCAAGCAGTAGCTTTGCCTGCGAATCCGAGAACATGAGATGATCGGTCGTGCCCTCCCCACGGAGGAAACGCGACATCTCGTTATCCGCGGCGAGGAACTCCGCGAAAACACCTGCCTCGAAGAGTGTGGGGCGCAGGCAGAGGTTGACTACGACGGCATCCTCGTCAACGGGCTCGAG
The DNA here is from genome assembly GCA_963603165.1 of Faecalibacterium prausnitzii. Lineage (GTDB taxonomy): Bacteria > Actinomycetota > Coriobacteriia > Coriobacteriales > Coriobacteriaceae > Collinsella. The sequence continues at coordinate 44,998 of CAVCLY010000007.1, read as the reverse complement.
CGCGTGGCGTGAGGCGAGGTTCATGGCGCACAGCGTGCCGTCGAGCATATAGATCTTTTGCCCGCCGATGATGTTCGCCACCGTGCCGTCCAGAATAAAGCACAGCTCATAGTAGTCGTGTACGTGCGGCGGCACCTTAAAGTTCATGGGGTGCGAGACGACGAAGATATTCTCGGTAAAGTCGATGCCCGACCAGTCGGTGAGCTTCTCGCTGGTCACGAGGCCTTGCGCGGTGTGGTCGTACACTTGCTCGGCAGACAGGCGGCTCGTCGTCCGAAGATAGCCGCTCTGCTCGAGCGCCTTTTCGCTTGCCTTGATGCGCGCCATTTCTGTTCTGTCCTCCGTGAACGGCGGGCGTAGTGGCCCGACTGGTTTTATTTTCACGTGCATTGCTTATAAAAAGCTTGCATCTACCAGCATAGACGAAAAATCCGGCAGATTGAAACGGTTTTGCGGCACTGTTTTCTTTGTCATTAAAACGATTAAATTTTAGTCAAGAAGTCCCGTCCCGATCAAAGACGCAGGTAAATACCAAATCTTGCAAGAGCGTCGTGAGCCTAGGCGGGCCTTGTATGGTGGCAACAACTGCCCGAATTATCGCTCCAACTGTATGGAGGTTTCCATGAACAAAGTCACCAAGGCGAAGATCGGCATCTTCGCGCTCACGCTGCTCGCCATGTCCACGCTGGGAATCACGCCCTCGATCGGCCTCATCATGGCCGACCTCGGCGCCGGCGCGTCCGAGGTCCAGCAGCTCACGGGCATCCCGAACCTGATGGGTATCGTGTCCGCCCTCGTCTTCTCCGCCGTCGCCACGAAGGTCCCGCGCAAGGTCATGGCGGTCGCGGCCCCGTTGCTCATCGCCGTGGGCGGCCTTCTGCCCGTGTTCGTCTCCGGCGGCATGCCGCTGCTGCTCGTCTGCGCGGGCATCCTCGGTCTGGGCGTCGGCCTCGTCACCAACACGGCGAACCTGCTCATCACCGATCTCATCCCGGCCGACCAGCAGGAGTCGATGATGGCCAAGAACGTCATCTTCGTTAACCTCGGCTCCATCGTCATGACCGTCGGCGGCGGCATCCTCTCGGCGGGCGGCTGGCGCAACAACTATCTCGTCTACCTGGTCGCCGTTCCCGTCCTGCTCCTTATCATCATGTGCATCCCGTGGAAGACGGGCGAGGGCCAGGCCGCGCCTGAGGCGGCGGCCGACCAGCCCGCCCAGGCGGGCCCCAAGCCCGGCGTCGGCTCCGTCGCCATCGTCGCCTCCGCGTGCATCCTCGCCTACCAGTTCGTTTACTGCACTTTCCCGAACAACGTCTCGCTCATCCTCACCGAGACCGGCGTCGGCGACTCCACCATGGCGGGCATGGTCACCGCCGCCGGCACCTTCGCGGGCATTATCTGCGGCGCCACGCTGAACCTGCTGCTGAAGAAGATCCAGAAGTTCTCCCTCGCCTTTGGCCTCGCCGTCATGGCGGTGGGCATGGTCGTCATGGGCGTCGCTTCCTCTCTGCCCATGGTCATCATCGCGGCCGTTCTCGTGGGCTTCTCGCTCTCCATCGGATTCGCCCAGTGCCCGTTCATCATCGCCATCGGAACGAACCCCGCGGCAATCCCGACTGCGATGGGCCTCTTCAGCGCCGGCGCCTCCATCGGCGGCTTCGTCTCGCCGACTATCCTGAACGCGCTTTCCGGCGCCTTCATGGGCAGCAGCGCCCAGGGCTGCTGCGTTATCGCCGGCATCATTGCGGCCATTGCTGCCGTGGCGCTTCTGGCCACGCGCTTCCAGGCCGGCGTTATCGACCGCGCCTTCGGCGCCCAGGCCGGCGCTCAGCCCTCCGGCCAGACCCAGGGCAACTAACGGCCAACGAATAAAAGGAGTAACTATGACCTGCGAAAACGACTGGGCCTCTTCGTGGCTTGAGCCTGAGCAGAAGACCGTGACCCGCGAGCCTCAGATCAACCTGATGGACATGTTCATGGGCAAGCCGATGCCCGAGTCCGACCCCAACGAGGTGCGCCTGCACCCGTGCCCGATGCTTCGCTGCGAGTTCACGGTGGCGGGCCCCGTGGCGAGCGCGACCCTGCGCTGCACCGCGCGCGGTATCTATAAGGCCCAGGTCAACGGGGTCGACGTGAGCGAGGCGCTCTTTGCCCCCGACTTCACGGCCTACGACAAGATCATCATGTACCAGACCTATGACGTGACCGGCCTCGTCCGCGAGGGCGAGAACCGCTGGGACGTCACGCTGGCCGACGGCTGGTACGCAGGCCGCATCGCGGTGCCCGGCGATTCTTGCCAGTTCGGCGACAGGCTCTCGTTCGCGGGCGAGCTGCGCATCGAGCTTGCCGACGGCTCCGTGCAGGTGGTCGACACCGCCGACGCCGCCGCGTGGAAGAGCGGCCGCGGCAAGTACGAGTGGTCCGACATCCAGCTCGGCGAGAAGCAGGACCTGCGCCGCGAGGCCGTGCTCGACGGCGCGGCTGCCTCGGTCGAGGCCCCCGCGGCCGACGTGGTGCCGCAGGTCGGGCCCGCCGTCGTGCGCCGCGAGCGCCTCGAGGCCGTGGCCTCCTGGCCCGAGGGCGACGCCATCGTGATCGACTTCGGCCAGGTTATCGCGGGCCGCTGCCGCATCGAGTGCGACTTGGCCGAGGGTCAGGAGCTACGCCTCGAGCACGCTGAGGTGCTCGACGCCGAGGGGCGCTTCTTCATGAACATCACCGGGCGCAACAAGGACGCCGTCGACGAGTTCGTCGGCCGCGGCGGCCACGAGGTGCTCGAGCCCGACTTCACCTTCCACGGCTTTCGCTACGTGCGCCTTTCTGGGTGGGACGAGTCCGCGCAGGGCGTCTTCGACCCAACGTGCATCGTCGCCTTCGCCATCCGCAGCGACCTTGCCGAGGTCGGTCGCGTCCGCACCTCCGACGAGCGCGTGAACAAGCTGATCTCCAACACGCTCTGGTCGCAGCGCGGCAACATGCTCTCCATCCCCACCGACTGCCCGCAGCGCGAGCGCATGGGCTGGGCGGGCGACATCCAGGTCTACGCGCCGACCGGGTGCTTCTTCATGGACCTCGACTCGTTCCTTAGCCGCTGGCTGGACCAGGTCATGGCCGACCAGGCCGAAGACGGCCAGGTGCTCGACTATTCGCCGATGCCGAACTCCGCGCGCGGCGGCGCCATCATGCCGGGCGTGTGCTCGTCGGCCGGCTGGGGCGACGCCATCATCACCGTGCCGTGGGAGCTTTACCGCCAGTACGGCGACGTCTCCGTGCTCGAGCGCTGCTACGACGCCATGGTCCGATGGCACGAGTACTGCGTTGCGTCCGCCGCGGGCGCGTTCTCCGAGGGCGGTGAGAAGTCCGGCGACGACCGCTACATTTGGGACACGACGTTCCACTACGGCGACTGGATGCTGCCGAGCCTTCTTGCCAACGGGCCCATGGACGGCGCGATGGCCACAAAGGACTTCGTGGCGACGTGCTGGCTCGCGCACTCGACCGACCTGCTCGCGCAGGTGGCCGATGTACTCGGGCGCGACGGCGCGGATGAGCTGCGCGCCTACGCGGCCAACGTCCGCCGTGCGTTCCGCGGGCGCTTCGTCGCGGGGGAGGGCAGGCTCTCGGCCGAGTTCCAGGGCCTCTACGTGCTCGCCCTTGCGTTCGATATGCTCGAGGAGGGGGAGCGGCAGGCCACGGCCGACCACCTGGCGCAGATGATCCGCGACAACGGCAACCGCCTCGACACCGGCTTCCTCAGCGTGCCGTACCTGCTCGATGTGCTGGGCGACTTCGGCCACGCCGATGTGGCGGCCGACGTGTTCTGGCAGGACGGCTGCCCCGGTTGGCTCTATGAGGTCGACCACGGCGCCACCACCATCTGGGAGAACTGGCTGGGCGTGGCGCCCGACGGCACGGTGGGGACATTCTCGTTCAACCACTACGCGTTCGGGTGCGTCTGCGACTGGATCGTGCGCAAGGTCGGCGGCCTGCGCTTGCGCGAGCCGGCCTGGGCCGAGTTCGACGTGGCGCCGGCGTTCGTGCGTGGGTTCGATTCGTGTGAGCTCGAGCACGAGACCGCGGCGGGCACCATCCGTATGGCCTGGTCCGGGACCGAGCCCGGTTCGCGCGAGGTCCGCGTGAACGTGCCTGCGGGCGCGAAGGCCCATGTGCTTCTCCCCGGTGCCGCTGAGCAGGTTGTCGGTGAGGGCGAGCACGTCTTCACCTGTTAATTTCCCGAGTCGGCGAGCCTCTTCGGCTTGCCGATTCCTCCGATGGGCCGCTTTTCGGGCTCGAGGCGAATGGCTGGTGCTTCTGCGGGGTCCGAGCCCGTGGGAGCACCTCTCTTTACGCGGCGCCTGCGCGGCAATCGTTATCGCGCGGGCGCCGGGCTAATTTGCGGGGCCGCGCGTCCGAACTCCCGAGAATGCACGATTGAAATCGAGATAGCTGAGTAGCCAGCTCGATTTCGGCCGCGTTTGCCCAGTTGGCCGGCTTCAAAACGTCTCGTCTACTTGGCCGGTCCAAATTCAATCGTGCATTCTCGGGAGTTTGAAGATCGGGCGTCGCGTCAGGGTCTCTATAGCCCGCGGTTTTTGCGCAAAGGCGTCCCTTCCCGTGAGAACGGCCGTGCCTCGGACCCGAGACGGTTCGTGGGATGTCGCGCTTTGCGCGATTTGCCTTGGGTTAAAATCTCGGGAAGCGATTTTTGCTGCTGGAGGTATGTGTGGCGAAGGGCAAAGGCAAGGTTAAGAAGACGACCGGGGCGCGGGCCAAGCGCGACCGGCGGCGCAAACAGGCGACAGAGGTATCTGCCGAGGCGCTTGGGAGCGAGCTTCCTGCCATCGATGCCCTTGAGGACGTGCCCGCTTTTTCCGAGCTGCCCGTCGATGACGCCCAGCTTGCCGCCTACCGAGCGTTCGTCGAGGCCTCCGAGACGCCTGAGCAGTTGAGTTTGGGTTGCGTGGTTCGCTTGGATCGCGGGTTCCCCCTGATCCGCTGCGAGGACGCGCTGTTCCGCGCGGAGCACTCCGTTGCGTTTGCCAAGGGGCGCGACGATGAAGAGCGCCTGCTCCCGGCCGTGGGCGATCGCGTGGCCGTGCGCGTTCCCGACGGACACGACATGGGAGTGATCGAGGCGGTCTTGCCGAGGCGCACCGCGTTTGAGCGTTGGCGCGGACGCGCCCGCGGGGAGCGCCAGGTGCTCGCCGCGAACGTCGACGATATCTTGATCGTGCAGGCGCTCGGTGCCGGCGAGGTGCTGCTCGACCGCATCGCCCGTTCCATGGTGCTCGCACTCGATTGCGGGGCGGTGCCTGTGGTGGTGCTCACCAAGGCCGACCGCTGCGGCACCGACGAGCTCGAGCGCGATATTTCCCGCGTGAAACGGCTGGTGGGCGAGCGTGCTCGCGTGCTCGTGACCTCTTCTGCCGAGGGGACGGGGCTCGATGAGGTGCGCGCGATTCTCCCGTCCGGGCGCTGCGCGATGATCCTGGGCGAGTCGGGTGCCGGCAAGTCGACGCTCTTAAATGCCCTTTTGGGGCATGAGGCCATGCTCACGGGTGGCGTGCGCGAGCGCGATGACGCGGGGCGCCATACCACGGTGGCGCGCGTGATGCTCTCGCTCGGCAAGGACGGCGGCGTGATCGCGGACGTTCCGGGGCTGCGGAGCCTGCCGCTCGTGGGGCACGAAGCGGGTCTTGCGCGTCTGTTCCCCGAGATCGTGTCTGCGGCCCGTGCCTGTCGCTTTAGCGATTGCACACATACGCATGAACCGGGTTGCGCCGTGAGCGAGGCCGTCGAGGACGGCACGATCGACGCCCTGCGCTGGGAGACCTTCCGCGCCCTTGCGGAGGAGATGCGCGTGAGCGCCCAGAGCCTCGATCCGGATATCCATCTGGGCTAGCGGGCCCGGTAGGCGCCTTGCGGGCCTGATTCCCGTAATCCTCAACATCATGCATAGCGACTGCTTGGCAAGACCTTGCCGCGCGTCTTACCGCGAGCTTTCCTGTGGGGGAAAGTTCGCAGGATAGAGGTCTGTTAGGTCGTGTTTCTCTTTCTGTTTTAGACGTCCGGCGCGGTGTTTTCCCTCGGCACAATCGAGTCACGGACCGCACGGCGGTCGAGACTGTGCGAGGGGAGCAAGACGTGAAGCGAAAAGCAAGACTGGTGGCGAGCATGGCCTTGGGCCTCGTCGCGGCTGCGCTGGCGATGTTCTATGCGTCGTCGGTGCGTGCCGAGGCTGTCGCCGAGCAATCGGAGATGCTCGAGCGCTATGGCGGTGAGCTCGTCAAGGTCTGCGTCGCTTCGTGCGATATCGATGTCGGCGAGACCGTCGACGAGAGCAACTCGCATATAGAGGAATGGGTCGCCACGTTGCTGCCGGGCGATGCCATCAAGAGTATGCGCGACGTTGCGGGGAAAAAGGTGACCTCTCGCATACCCGCCAACGCCGTGATGTCCGAAAAATATTTTGAGAAGAGCGGTCAGTCGATCAGCGTTCCCAAGGGCAAAGTCGCCGTCTCGATCGCGAGCGACGAACAGCATGCTCTCGGAGGAACGCTCAAACAGGGTGATTCGGTCGATGTCTATGTGTCGAAGGACGGCGTGGCCGATCGGCTCTGCGCGGCGCGCGTGATCGAGACGAGTGCCGGTGACGAGACGGGCGGGCAGTCGAGCACCACCTGGGTGATGCTCGCGGTGGAGCCCGACACGGTACAGGAGATGCTGGCGGCGACGGCGCGAGGCGAGATCAGCCTGACGATGCCGGGCGCGTCCGTGGAGACGGCGAGCGAGGAGGCCGAATGATGCGTGCACTGTGGTTCGTCCGTTGCTCGGACGATGAATATGCGGCCGTTAGGGCCGAGGTCCGCCGCCGAGACGGTTCCGTGCGAATCGTGCGGGCAGCAGATCCAGCTCTTGTGGCCCGCGTGCTCGATGGACGCGATAAGCATGCCTGCGCGGCGATGACGGTTGTCGATGCCGCCGATTGCGATGCGCTCGCTTGGATCGACGCGCTCTCGGCGCGCGACGAGATGGTCGATGTCATCGCTCTCGTGCCGGATGGCGGCGCAGACGCGATCGCCCGGGCACTCGATGCAGGCGCGACGGAGGTCATTCCGGTGTTCAATGGCTGGGAGGTATCAGACGACCTGATCGGTCTGCCTGTGCCGGGAGCGCTCGATTGCAAACCAGCCTGCGGCGCCGATGACGATAGTTCCGGGGAGCCCCACGGGACCACAGGGACGACCGCGAAGACTCGCGCGGGGTTCGGCCGCGGGGCGACTCGGAAAGATATGGAAGAGGAACATGGACGAGACTTCGCGGAAGCCGGCTCGTTTGAGGGGGAAGACCTTGAGAGCGACCCGTTTGCGGAACGTGACGAGCTCGAGGCAGCGTATGGGGCCGGACAGCTTGAGCTCGATTTAGAGGAGCCGGATGGGAGCGAGCAAGCTCAGGTTGAGAGCGCGAGCGCGGGGACGTCCGCATCGATACCGCTCGAGACCGCTGCGATGAGGGCGCGTGCGGGCGCATCGGTTGGGCCTGACGCCGCTGGTCCCCGGGCACCGCTGATAGCTGGTATATCGGGCCGCGGCGGCGTGGGCAAGTCGAGCGTTCTCGCCGCGATGGCGGCTGCATCCGCGCGCTTTGGGCTGCGCACGGCGGTGCTCGATCTTGACCTTATGTTTGGAAACATGGCGTTGCTTCTGGGGGCCGACGATGCGGGCGACCTGCTCTCGCTGGTCGATGCTGTTCGTTCAGGACGGCTGACGGAGGAGGATATTCTTCGCTGCGCCGTTCGCACGCACCCCGGCGTGACCGTGTGGGGGCCGATATCGGTTCCCGAGCGCGCCGAGCTCATGGGCCGTTCCGTCGAGATGCTCATTGATGTTTTGCGGCGGGAGGCCGATGTCATCTTTGTCGATACCTCGGTGTTCTGGGGCGACGCGATGGCGGCAGCGATCGCGCAGTGCGAGCGCTGCCTGGTGTTCGGGGACGCCCGCCCAGGGAGCGGGGATTCTGCGGCGCGGGCCATAGACCTTGCGGCGCGGATCGGCGTCCCGCGCACGCGCATGACGTCGGTCTTCAACAGGGCCGATGCAAAGGGCAACGACGAAGACGCTGCCATGGCGTTCGAGCTCGCATGCTCGCTCAGCTCGAGAATCCGCATTGCGAACGACGACGAGGTCGGTCGCATGCTCGAATACGGCTGCTGCGACGGTCTTGTTGCTCAGCCCAGCGTCTTTGCAGACGGCGTGAGGGTGTCGACGCGCGAGCTGCTGGCCGAGCTCGGTTGCTCGCTGGGCGAGTGGGACGGAGCGTTGGGTGCGTTCACGCATGAGGAGCGCACGCGTTTTCGTCTTCCGTGGAAGAAGGGGTGAGCCATGGGTCTTTTGGCACGGGTCGAGACCGCCGAGACGACGACGGCGAATCAGCCGTCGACACCTAAGCGCGACGAGCGGCGGGCGGCCCTCAAGATCGCGCTCAAGCACAGCCTGCTCGAGCGCATCGGGTTCGAGGAGGTCGCGCGTATAGCCGACGAACTCGATGTTTCGCAAGCTCGCGAAGAGCTGCGCCCGGCGGCCGAGGCGGCGCTCAATCTGCAGGAACAGGTGCCGACAGGGCGTGACGCGCGCGAACGCCTCATCAAAGAGGTGCTCGATGATGTGGTCGGCCTCGGCCCCCTGCAACCTCTGCTCGAGGACGACACCATCACCGAGGTGATGGTGAACGGCCGCGACTCATCGTTTTATGAGAGAGCGGGCGTGCTCTATCCGCTCGGCCGTGTCTTCGACGACGACGAACAGATCCGCATCCTCATCGACCGCATCATCTCTCCGCTGGGACGGCGCATCGATGAGCGGCGCCCCATCGTGAACGCGCGCCTTAAGAACGGCTACCGCGTGAACGCGGTGATCCCGCCCGTCGCGCTCGACGGCCCGACGATCACCATCAGAAAGTTCTCCGACCGCATCAGCTCGCTCGGGCAGCTCGTCGAGCTCGGCTCCATCCCCGAGTGGTATGCGCAGCTGCTCTCGTGCGCGGTGTCGCTGCGCGAGGATTTGGCTGTTGTGGGCGGAACCGGTTCGGGCAAGACCACGCTGCTCAACGCCCTTTCGTGCGAGATCGGGACGGGCGAGCGCATCGTGACCATCGAGGATTCCGCGGAGCTCAAGTTCTCGCGTCATCCGCACGTGGTGCGCCTCGAGGCGCGTGAGGCGTCGATCGAGGGCGAGGGCGCGGTGACGATCCGCGACCTCGTGACGAACGCGTTGCGCATGCGGCCCGATCGAATCGTGGTGGGCGAGGTGCGCGGTGCGGAGTGCATAGACATGCTGACCGCCATGGGCACGGGGCACGACGGCTCGCTCACCACACTCCATGCGGGAACGGAGCAGGAGGCGATCGTGCGCCTTACGCTCCTTGCGCGCTACGGTGTCGACCTGCCTGCCGAGCTCATCGAGGAACAGATCGCTCTCGCGCTCGACGGGATCGTGATGTCGGAGCGTCGCCCGGACGGCAAGCGTTACGTGACGTCGTACTCGGGCGTCTCGCGGGCGGCGGAAGGCGGCGTCGAACTCACGCACTATGTCTCCTTCGACGCGGGAGCCGGCGCCTGGAAGCTCGAATGCGAGCCGCCGTTCATCGCGGAGGGACTGCGTTCGGGCGTGCTCACCGAAGAGGAGGTGGCGTCATGGAGATCGCTCTGCCCATAGCGGTGGGCACGCTCGCGGGCGCCTCGCTATGGCTTGCAACTGGCTCGATCGCCTCGCGCGCGGCGGGGATGGCTGTGCGGAGAAACGGTGTTCTGGGCTCGCTTGCAGCGTTGGCGGACGTGATCGGTCGGCAGGTGCCGCCGTCGTTGGTCGGACTCGCGCCCGCGCGCCGCCTGCTCGATGAGCTCGCTTGCTCGCGGCTCTTTGCGCATCTGCATCTTGCAGAGTGCTCGCGCGAAGCGCTTGTCGGGATCCTGCTGCTGCTTTGTGCCGCTTCCGGGGCGCTCGTCGGCGTGCTCTCTATGAGTCTGCTCGGCGCGCTCGCCGGTGTCGCCTTGCCGGTCATGGGCCTTTTGCTCGCATCGGCCGGGCGGGTCCGCAACGACCGCCAGCGCATAGAGACGGCGATGCCCGAGGCGTTCAACGCGCTCTCGATGTCGCTTGCCTCGGGCCATTCACTCGCGCAGGGCATGCGCTTTGTGGGAAGCCACGCCGAGGAACCGGTTAAGACGGAGTTCTTGCAGGTGGCGGCTGCGATCTCGTGCGGCGTGCCGGCGGCTTCGGCGCTCGACGCCATGCTTTCGCATTTGGACGCTCCCGGGCTCGACCTGGTCGCGCTCGCCCTCAAGGTGTCGCAGCGCACGGGCGCTCCGCTCAAAGACCTGCTCTCCGAGGCATCGGGGATGGTCGGCGAGCGGATCGAGCTCAGGCGCCGGCTCGATGTGAAGACATCGCAGGCGCGCATGTCGGCGCAGATGGTCGCCGCCATGCCGGTTGCGTTGATCTTGGTCTTGGCGCTCCTGTCGTCCGATTTTAGACGTGGCCTCACCACGGCGGCAGGGGCGGCCTCGATCGCGGTGGCGCTCGCCCTCAACGCGATTGCCTGGATGTTCATCAAAAAGATCATGAAGGTGGAGCTATGACGTCGAATGACTGGATCGTTCTTGCCCTCGCTTGTGCGGCTGCAGCATGCGCATGGCTTCTGAGCGGGTTGAGGCCCAGCGAGTGGCGCTGGATTCTGGGCACATTGAAGCGACGCGCTCGTGTTCTCTGCATGCGAGTTCATGCCGCCTTCGCGGGCGTTGCCGGCGCGCTCTCGGCTCGCTTTTCCGGTGAAGTCGACGAGCATGCCACGCTCGCTGAGGTTTCGGAGATGATCGACATCGTGCGCCTCGGACTTTCTGCCGGGCTTTCGTTCGATGCAGCGCTCGAGATCTACTGTTCGAGCCGGGAGAGCGACCTCGCGAGGCGGCTCAAGCAGGCGCTCGTTTCGTGGCGCTCCGGTCTCGGGTCGCGCGAGGGCGAGCTCATGGCCGTTGCCACGGACATGCACGTGCGCGCGCTCGAATCGTTCGCGATCGCAACGGGCGAGGCCCTGGCGCTCGGGGCGCCACTTGCCGACACCCTGCTGGCGCAGAGCCGCGAGATCCGCTCGGCGCACCGCGCATCCGTTGAACGGGCGATCGAACGCGCTCCCGTAAAGCTGCTCATTCCTACAGGAACGCTAATTCTACCCGCGCTTTTGCTGTCTATATTGGGTCCGCTGCTTGCTGCCGGCGGGATGATGTGAAGGAGTTGCCATGAGAGAGAAGCTAATGAAGGCACGCGCTCAGATGGATCTGTCGATGCGCCGGACGCTGCACGAGGCATGCGAGCTGCTCAGTGAGGAGAGCGCGCAGGGCACGACCGAGTATGCGATTCTCGTCGGCGTACTCGTGGTGATCGCGATCCTCGCCATCATCGCGTTTCGCGACAAGGTGAGCGCGCTCTGGGATGCGATCTCATCGGGAATCAACAGCCTGTGACGGCGCGCTCGAAAGATCGGGCGCTCGGGCTTCTGCCGGCGCTGCTTCTCCTCGTGGCTCTCGCCGTGAGCTGGCTTGTTTTGCGGGGGCGGGATAGCGCTGCGCCCAAAGACGAGACGGTTTCCATTGCGGCGACTGATGCGTGGAGCGGCCCCACGGCAAAAGCGAACTCGAGTGAGGAGCGCTTTATGGACGATTTGGCTGCGCGTGCCGTGGCGGTGCGCTCCGGGGGCCAAGCGTCCGCGGCGCAACCGAAGGTTTTCTGGAAGAGCGATAAGGGCCTGGTCGGGACGGCGCAAGGAGTCTTGCGACGCTACGAGCAGCTAGATACGGCAACGCTCTCGACGAGCGGGTACCTGGACCTGCGGGGATATGTCTGGGGTGCGATCGTGAGCGACTCGCGTGGATGGGTCGACATGTGCACGGTGATTGCGGGTGAGAACGATGAGGCATGCGAGGTTAGGGCGGTTCGCTTGCTGCCCAAAGAAAAATGACGATCCAGCACGAACGGAGCGGGGGGGCGGTGCCGATGCGATGGTTTTCGAAACGAGCGCCCAGGCGACGCTTGAGTACGCGATCGTTACCGTGGCGCTGCTCTCCATGGTCGTTGCGCTTGGGTCGCTCTGGCATGCGGGCGAGAACGGTGCGTTCGCCCGCGCCGTCGAACAGTCCGCTTCGCATGCGCTCAGCGTGTACGGGATGCTCGACATATCGCTCTACTAGCGGACCAGCCGCTGTGGCTCGTTTCTTTGCCGAGTCGCGTGCGCAGGCGAGCGTCGAGGCGGCGTTTCTTTTGCCGGTGTTCCTCACGCTGCTGCTTTTGGCTCTGCAGCCGTGTTGTTTGCTCTATACCCGGGCGGTCATGGAGAGCGCCGCAGCCGAGGGGGCGCGACTGGCTCTCACATCCGAGGCGAAGGACGAGGAGGCGCTCGAGGCCTTTGTGCAGCGCAGACTCGGTGCCGTTCCGAATCTCTCGATATTCCACGAGGGCGATGACCTCGATTGGGACATCTCCCTCGTGCGTGGGACTGATTCCAGCGGCTCGGTAAGCGTCTTTATCGCGGGGGCGGCAAGGCCCCTGCCGGTGCTCGGCGCGTTCGTTGGCGCCTGGGGCACGCCGGATGAGTCCGGCAACGTAAAGCTCGAGGTCGAGGTCACCTATAACGGGCGGCCGTCGTGGTTGGAGGGGAGCTATGACTCGTGGATTTCCTCATGGGGTTGAGCGTGCTTGGCGGAGGTTCCGTGAACGTGTTGCACGCATGTGGAGGGATGGGGTGCGCGCTCGCGTGCGCCCGCGCCGCCGCGGCGGGAGCATGGCGCGCTCCGGCATAGATCTTTTCATCGAGGACGGTGCCTACACGACGGTCGCCTCGGCGGTGTCGATCCTCGTGATATTGACCATCGTATTCTCGTCGGCAACGGCCATATGGAGCATGTCGCGCGCGGGCGATGTGCAAACGGCCGCAGACGCCACGGCGCTCGCGGGCGCAAACGTCGTTGCCGGTTATGCCACGACGGCCACGACGGTCGATGCGAGCATCCTAAGCTTGGGGCTTGCCGGCTTTTGCGTGACGGGCGTCGGCCTCGTGGCCCTGCTCATCCCCAGCGCCCAGGCCGCGGCCGAGAAGACCGTCGATTGCGGCGTGAGGATTCTCGAAACGCGGAACAAGTTCGCCAAGTCGGCGTCGAAGGGTTTGAAGAAGCTCGAACAGGCGCTGCCCTATCTCGTGGCTGCATCGTCGGTGCGCACATGCTCGGCACAAAGCACGGCCGATATCTCGTATACGGGGGCCGCGCTCGCGGTCCCGCGCGAGTCGGCTTCGGAATTTCCCGCGATCGATGGGGAGGGGGTCGATACCGACAAGATCTCCCGCTCGGCAGATGAGCTGAGCGAGGCCGCAAAGGAGCTGAGCCGGGCCTCCGAGAAGACGACCGCCGCGCGCAAGGACGCTTGGATAGCCGACTGCGGACGCGAGGGCAGAAACATGCAGGAACGCGCGTCCAAGCTCTCGGGCATCCCCGGTGCGCAGAACCCCGATTACGCCTCGAGCATCACATGGGAGCCGAACGTGGCCCTCAAGAGAACGCGCGCGTATTACAAGTGGAGACTCGAGCACGACACTCCCGAGGGATCGGGAACCGAGGCCGCCGCAGATGCTGCGGCGCGGCGTGCGTTCTACGAGTACGCACTCAAGAAATTCGAGCATGCAAAGGTCGAGGAGCGCGACGGCGCCTGCGTGTCGAACGTCGAGCGGCTGCCTAAGAACACGGCGGAGATTCGGCAGACCGAGCTCTATACCGATGCGGTATGGCCGACGAGCGTCGAGGACGGCAAACGGGTCTTGCACTACGGCACGGATTGCCCAGGGGCCAAGGGGGCATCGGCAGCCGCGGCATCTCTCGCATCGATCGACGCGGGCGAGATCTCGGAGTGCCCGGTCTGCCGCTTTGGGGTCGGCGATGTCGGCAAGACTCCTGCGGCTTCCACCTCGATCGATAACGGCTACGAATACCATCTGCGCGAATACACCGAGGCGCTCGAGCGTTACGTGGAGTGCCGAAACCGCGAGATCGAGTTGGAGCAAAGGGCAAAAGAGCAGGCAAAGGGCACGGCGAGCGCCTTTAAAGATGCCATTTCCAAGCTCGGCGGAGCACGTCCGAAAATCGCGCCGCCTGGCCGCTACGGATGCGTTGCGGCGGTTGTCTCGGGGGGAGTCTCTTCGCCGAGCGGATCGTCGGGCTTTAGCCGGGCGGTGCGCCTGCCCGGGCGCGGCGCGGTTTCGGCGGCGGTTCTCGCGTCCGATGCTGCGACAGCGGAGAACAATGTGCTCTCGAACTTCTTCTTGTCTCTCGCCGAACGGAGCGGTGGCGGCGGGGTGCCCGGTCTGGTGAACGATGTGATGGGTCTTTGGGGAAAGCTCCTCGTCGGGTACGGCGATATGGGCAAGAGCCTCAAGAAAACAATGGACGGGCTGCTTGACGGCCTCACGAACTTCGGGCTTGGGCCCATCGCAACCTGGCTTTCCGATTCGCTCGACAGCTGTGTGAGTGCGCTCGGCTTTGAGGCGGTCGACCTGAGTCTCAAGAAACCGGTGCTTACGGACACGTCAAATGTCCTTGCCCATGCGGACGTCGAGTCGCTCACCAAGGTGCAAGACGCGCTCCGCTCGATTCCCCTGGGAACGAGGGATCCGGCAACGATCATGCGCGCCCTGGCCTACGACGTGAAGGAGTACATCGATACGGCGGAATTCACCATTGCCGAGATTCCGATCCCAGGAGGCGGGACCATTCCGCTTACGGTCAAGGTGCGCGATCTTGCCGAGCTTGCCGGGGGTGGCTCTAAATGATGGTCAGACGCTGTGCACGCGAGGAACGCGCGCAAGCCACCGTCGAGATGGCCGTGGTCACGCCGGTGCTCCTCGTGCTTGCGCTCATCGTCTATAACCTCATGGTCTTTGTTTCGGCGAGCGCCCGTTTTGACCGCGTGGCGCCCGACATCGTGATCGCGCGGGGTGTCTCGCCGAGCGGAGATGCGGGCGCCGATGCAAAGGTCTCCGATGCGTCGCCCGAGATCGCGAAGGCGATCAAAGGTGCGATGGGCTCTTACGATATCGAAGTCGAGGTGAGCTGCACCTCGGGCGGGGGTGTGCAAAAAGGGGAGCGCGGCCTGTCCCTCGTCGGTGCGCTGAGAACCTATCGCTGCTCCTTTAGGATGAGGCCATGGCCAAGCGGCCTCTCGATCGCGGGGGTCTCGATGGGCGCGCCGGCCTTTCTCGAGCACGCGCGCGAGATCACCATCGATCCGTGGCGGCCGGGGGTGATCGTGTGAGGCTGACCCGTCGCGAGCGCGACGCGGTGTGCGCGGCAGCGAGAGAACTCGGTTGGACGCCCTGCGAGCTTCGGTTTGCGGTCACATTTCCCGATCGCCTGATCGGGATGATCGGGTTTTCCGCTTCGTCTTGCGCACGCGTTCGGACATACCCTGGAACATCTGCGGTCCACGTCTTTCCGAGATGCCGTTCCATCCATACGTGCTTTATGTCGTGCGCGATCGACGTCGCGTTTATTTCTCGCACGGGCGAGATTCTCGCGTTTCATGAGGCCGTCTTACCTTGGAAGGTTTGCAGCTGTCCGGGTGCATGGGCGGCGCTCGAACGCGTTTCGCTGGCATGCATGCCGCGTGTTCGGGCGGAGGGGCCACGGGAGGTGATGGGCTGCACTCGATCAAGCATAGGGGCGAGGGCTGCGTATCCGTTTGGGGCCGTGGGCGCCGTTCGTTCGTAGCCATCCGTCTTGGCGCGAAAAAAGAAATTGAATTTTGCGGTTGACGGCGTTTTGCTATTCGGTATACTAATCAGGCCTTGAAACAAGGCGCACATATTTGGCTCGGTAGCTCAGTTGGTAGAGCAGAGGACTGAAAATCCTCGTGTCAGGGGTTCGATTCCCTTCCGCGCCACCTTGTATGGAACAGCCCCCGGCAATGGGGGCTTTTCTTTTTTAGAAACCGATCCTGCTCAAGAGAAGGGAATCGAACCCCGTGAGGGCGCGGAGCTGAGACAAACGCGTACGCGTTTGTCCAGCGGAGCTCGCAAGGCCGCAAAGCGGCCGCGGCGGGGGTGCGCTCGCATGCGAGCGCACTCGATCCCTTCCGCGCCACCTTGTATGGAACAGCCCCCAGCAATGGGGGCTTTTCTTTTTAAGAAGTTGATGCTGTTCAGAAGAAGGGCATGCTCGGTTTTGCCGCGGTGCCTTACATGGAGCGGACCCGGCGCAGGACAGCTCATTCAAAGGCACACGGCCGCAAAAGGGGACGAGCTTGCGTGGTCGTCAATTTGTTCCCGGGCGCGTTTATCGACTGCATTCGTTTTCGTAAGTCCGCACGCAAAGATATACTCAGATAAGAAAAACGAGATGCGGGCGCTGTCCCGTCGTGCGCAAGGGAGCCACTATGAACAAGAGGATCAAAGGCGTGAACCTTTCCGGCTGGTTCATTCCGGAGCCCTGGGTCACACCGTCGCTCTTTGCGGCAACTGGCGCCTCCAATGCCGAGGAGCTGCAGGCCGCTCTCGGAACGGCCGAATACAACGAGCGCATGCGCCAGCACTACGAGTCGTTCATGACCGAGGACGATTTTCGCCGTATCGCCGCAATCGGACTCGATGCGGTGCGTCTGCCCGTTCCGTGGTATGCATTCGGCTCGCAGGAGGAGGACGCGTCCTACATCTCTGTGGTCGACTACATCGACCGCACCATGGAGTGGGCGGGCAAGTACGATCTCAAGGTGCTTCTCGATCTTGCTACCGTCCCCGGTGGTCAGGGCGATTCCAACGAGCAGTCGCTGAGCGAGTTCACCGCCGAATGGCATTCCTCCACGAGCGGTCGCCATACCGCGCTCCAAACACTTGAGCGCCTTGCGGAGCGCTACGGGTCGGCCGAGAGCCTGCTCGGAATCGAGCTGCTCGACTCTCCCCAAATGCGCCAGCGCCAGGGGCTCTTCGACATGACGGACGGTATTCCCGCCCATTATCTGCGTAACTTCTACCGCGACGCCTATAAGCTCGTGCGCATGCATATGCCTGCCGACAAGATGGTCGTTTTCTCGTCGTCGGGATATCCGAGCGAGTGGAAGCGCTTTATGAGCTCCTCGCGCTACGAGAACGTGGTCATGGATGTCCATCTCTATCACTACCAGGACGAACTCTCGCAGGACATCACGAGCCCGAACGGGCTTAGCAAGGCGATCGCGCGCAACAAGAAGGTGCTCAAAGAGGCGACCTCGTGCGGATTGCCGGTGATCGTGGGCGAGTGGTCGGGCGCCGCCGTTTTTGCGAACTCCTCGGTGACGCCCGAGGGCCGCGCTGCCTACGAGCGCATCTTCGTCGCAAACCAGCTTGCCTCGTTCACGCCGGCTCAGGGTTGGTTCTTCCAGACCTGGAAGACCGAGAAGCGCATTCCCGCATGGGACGCGCGCGCCACGCTCGCCACGTTCGAAAAGGCGATGATCGACTAGATGACGACCGCGAGCACGCCTACGTCTCAACCATGCTGCGGTCGCCTGTACGTGGTGGGAACGCCTATCGGCAACCTGGGCGACCTGAGCCCCCGCGCGGCCGAGGCCTTTCGCGCTGCCGATGCCATCTGTTGCGAAGACACGCGCGTGACCTCTAAGCTTCTTGCGCATCTCGAGATCTCCAAGCCGCTCGTGCGTTGCGACGAGAACGTGATCGCGTCGCGTGCCGAGGGGCTCGTGGAGCGCATGCTCGCCGGCGAGACGCTGGCGTTCGCATCCGATGCCGGCATGCCGAGCGTCTCCGATCCGGGGCAGGTGCTTGTCGACGCCGCGCACGCGGCCGGTGTTCCCGTCGAGGTCGTACCGGGCCCCTCCGCTTGCGTGACGGCGCTCGTCGCCTCTGGTATTCCATGCGATCACTTCTTTTTCGAGGGCTTCCTGGGCCGCAAGCACGGCGAACGCGTACGTCGCCTGCGTGAGCTCGCGATCGTTCCCGGGGCGCTTGTCTTCTACGAGTCGCCGCACCGGATCGTGGCCACGCTCGAGGCGGTGGCCGAGGTCTTTCCCGAGCGCGAGGCAGCCGTTTGCCGCGAGCTCACCAAACTGCACGAAGAGGTTATCCGCGACGTTGCCCCGCGGCTGCTCGAGAGCCTGCGTGAGCGCGGCGAGATGCGCGGAGAGATCGCGCTCGTGGTGGCGCCGCCGAGCTCCGAGGAGCTCGCACGCTATGCATCCGCGCTCGCAGCGGGCACACTGCCTGCTCCCGGCGCCGGCGCCCCCGATCCCGAGCAAGCGCTTGCCGAAGACGTAGCCGCCGCAATCGAGGCCGGCGAGTCGGCGTCTGCCGCGGCCAAGCGCCTCTCACAGAAGTACTCGCTCAAAAAGCGCGCCGTCTACGAGCGCATCCTCGCCGCACAGCAGGAGCGCGCGTCCTAGACACGGCGCGTCGGCGCGTTAGAATGTTCCCTTGTCAGCGCGGTCGCCATAAGGCCGCAGACTACCGTTACGAAAGAGGTCCCATCGATGAGCCAGACCAAGCCCTCGTTCTTCATCACCACGCCCATCTACTACGTGAACGCCGACCCGCACCTGGGCACTGCGTATTCCACGATCCTTGCCGACGTGCAGGCGCGCTACCGTCGTGCGGCGGGCTATGACGTCAAGTTCCTCACGGGCATGGACGAGCACGGCGAGAAGGTGGCCGAGGCCGCGGCCAAGCACGGCATGTCTCCGCAGGAGTGGACCGACAGCCAGGCGCCGCACTTCACGGCTCTGTGGGACAAGCTCGAGATCTCGAACGACGACTTTATCCGCACCACCGAGCCGCGCCAGCACCACGCGGTGCAGTATCTCTGGGAGCGCATGAAGGAGTCCGGCTACCTGTATAAGGGCAGCTACGACGGTTGGTACTGCGTGCCCGACGAGACCTACTTCACCGACACGCAGGTGCAGAAGGGTGACGAGGAGTACGGCAGCGAGGGCCAGCATCTCTGCCCCGACTGCCACCGTCCGCTCGAGCGCGTGCAGGAGGAGAGCTACTTCTTCAAGCTTTCCGCCTTCCAGGACAAACTGCTCAAGCTTTACGACGAGCATCCCGAGTTCGTGCAGCCCGACTTCCGCATGAACGAGGTCCGCGCCTTCGTCGAGGGCGGTCTGAACGATCTCTCCGTCTCGCGCACGAGCTTTGACTGGGGCATCCAGGTGCCGTTCGACGAGGGCCATGTTACCTACGTGTGGTTCGATGCCCTGCTCAACTATCTCACGGCGATCGGCTACGGTGTCGACTCCGACGAGGCCCGCGCCGAGCTCGCGTTCCGCTGGCCCGCGCAGTACCACATCGTCGGCAAGGACATCATCCGCTTCCACTGCGTGATCTGGCCGGCCATGCTCATGGCCATCGGCGAGGCCCTGCCCGAGCACGTCTTTGCCCATGGCTTCCTCACCGTGCGCAATGCCGAGACCGGCGCTGCCGAGAAGATGTCCAAGAGCCGCGGTAACGCCATCGCCCCCCAGGACGTCATCGATCTTTTGGGTGTCGAGGGTTACCGCTATTACTTCATGACCGACGTGGTGCCCGGCACCGACGGCGCCATCTCGTTCGAGCGCATGGAGCAGGTCTATAACGCCGACCTGGCCAACAGCTGGGGCAACCTCATCAGCCGTTCCACCAACATGAGCATCAAGTACTTTGAGGGCTGCGCCCCGGCCAAGCCCGCCGATGCGCATGCGTTCGCAAACCCGCTCGCCGATCTGGCGAACGGCATCTTTGAGCGCTATGCCGCCAAGATGGATGTGCTCGACTACGTGGGCGCCAAGGACGAGATCATGGAGCTCATCCACGCGGCCAACCACTACATCGAGGATTCCGAGCCCTGGAACATCGCCAAGGACGAGGCCCGCGCCGACGAGCTCGCGAGCGTGATTTACAACCTGCTCGAGGCTATTCGCATCTGCGCGCACCTGCTCATGCCGTTCATGCCGAGCACGAGTGCCGAGGCCCTGCGTCGCATCGGTTGCGCCGACGAGGCCGCAACCGACGATCTTGCCGCTGTCTGCGCTTGGGGCGGCCTTGCCGGCGGTGCGCCCGTCGAGAAGGGTGACGCGCTCTTCCCGCGCCTGCAGAAGTAGGACTTTCGCCCGCGCTGTTCGGGGCTCTGGCAAAGGGCGCCTGCAGCATGAAGTTACGTCGCGTGGACGTTGCCCTGAGTCGCGGCTGCCGGGGTTTGGGCCTTGGCAGCCGCGTTTTTATGCGGCCCGATCGGATATACCGGTGAGGACCATGAACGCTGCAGGGATTTGGCATGCCAGCCGGGTCCATGTATTCAGGCAGGGGCGCGCGTTCACGTTCTGGGACTCAAGCGGTTCTCGCGCCTCTGTGCCTTCGATCGAGCGGTTCTCGCCGTCGTTTTGTTTCGCGTTGTCCGCAGGCCGCGCTTTAGGCCGCCTGCGAAGACGGGGAGAAGTACAATCGCACGAACATCGTTCTACACAAGGAGAGCCTCATGATCCCTACTCCCGAAGAAGCCTATGAGCTGCTCAAGCAATACAACTCCGATGCGTTCCACCTCACGCATGGGCGCATTGTGGGCGAGGTCCTGCGTTGGTTCGCGGCCGATATGGGCCATGCGGGCGAGGCCGACCTTTGGCAGACCGTCGGCACACTCCACGATCTCGATTTTGAGATGTGGCCCGATGAGCACTGCGTGCGCGAGGAGCAGCTCATGCGCGAGGCGGGGATCGACGATGTGGTGGTGCGCGCCTGCTGCAGCCATGGGTTCGGTCTTACAGGCACGCCGTACGAGCCGACGTCCGACATGGAGAAGATCCTGTTCGCGGCCGACGAGCTCACCGGGCTCATCGGCGCCGCGGTGCTCATGCGCCCTTCTAAGAGCGTTGACGACCTCACGGTGAAGTCGCTCAAGAAGAAGTTCAAGGACAAGAAGTTCGCCGCCGGCTGCTCGCGCGACGTTATCCAGCAGGGCGCCGAGCGCCTGGGCTGGGATCTGCCGACCCTCATGGAAAAGACCATCGAGGCTATGCGCCACAGCCCCTCCGCCCCGCACGGCGAGGGTGCAGAGTAGGCGCCGAGAAACAAGACTCCTGTTAGAAGACCAACGGTGGGAGATTTACGGCTGTTGGCGAGATGAATGGCCGCAATGTCATAGGTGATGACTTTATTTCTGTCTCCGTTGACGCGGTCAGATAAGGGACGATTCGCTGCGTGATTTGTGTTTTCGAGCAGACGCGCCCGACGGCGCTCGTGCTACACTGCAGCGTGTATACGGGGGCTGGCGCTATGCCGGCTGAGAGTGGGTCTAGTTACGCGACCCTGACCGTCGACCTGATCCGGGTAATGCCGGCGTAGGAACCATCAGCTTCGCTCGTTGAGGCGCCTACGGATTCGTGGGCGCCTTTTTTGGCGCCCGGGGCGCGGCCTTGTGCGCCGTGCGGGAAGGAGCGCTATGAACTGTTCGATTGCTATCCAGTACCTGCCGATGGACGCGGCAGACGACGACGCGACCTGCGACGCCGTCGACGCCGTGATCGACTACATCGACTCCACGGGCATCGACTACTTTGTGGGTCCGTTCGAGACGGCCATCGAGGGCGATTACGAGACCTGCATGGAGATCCTCAAGAACTGCCAGCTCGTGGGCGCGGCACACGGCTGCAAGCACGTGATGACCTACGCCAAGATCAACTTCAAGCCCGAGGGCGACGTGATGAGTACCGACCGCAAGATCGGCAAGTACCATCCCGGCGACCCTGAGTTTGCCGCCCAGAACGTGGTCGCGGCATAAGATGGCCGCGCGCAAGCACAAGATCTGCTCTAAGCGCGTGGTGGCGCCGCTCGTGGCCCTGGCTGCGCTCATCGCCATCTGGCAGGGCGTGTGCTCGGCGGGCTTGGTGCCCGGCTTTATGCTGCCGAGCCCGGTTGCAGTGGTGGTGGCGCTCGTGGCCGATTTCCCTCTGCTACTCTCGCACCTGTGGACGACGCTTGCCGAGGCTGCCTTAGGCCTTGCCATCGGCGTGGCCATCGGTGCGGCCGCAGCCGTGGTGATGGACCGCTTTGAGACCGTCTACCTGGCGCTCTCGCCGCTGCTCACGGTGAGCCAGACGGTGCCGACCATCGCCATCGCTCCGCTGCTCGTGCTCTGGTTTGGCTACGGGATGCTGCCCAAGGTCCTGCTTGTGGTGCTCGCCACGTTCTTTCCGGTGACGGTGGCGCTCGTGAGCGGTTTTCGCTCGGTCGACCCCGACCAGATCGACCTCATGCGCACCATGAACGCAAGCTCTTGGCAGATCTTTCGCTACGTCAAGGTGCCCGCCGCGGCCGAGCAGTTCTTCAGCGGCCTGCGCATCAGCGCCACCTACGCCATCGTGGGCGCTGTGATCTCCGAGTGGCTCGGCGGCTTTACGGGCCTCGGTGTCTATATGACGCGCGTGCGCAAATCGTTCCAGTACGACCGCATGTTTGCCGTCATCATCATTACCTCCGCGCTCTCGCTTGCCCTGATGGGCGGCGTGAGCGTCCTCGAACGCATCTGCATGCCCTGGAAGAGGGCAGAAAGGAATACCGATCATGAGTAACCCCAACCCCGTATCCAAGAACGTGTCCCGCCGTGCCTTTGTGGGCGGCGCCTCTGCCGTTGCCGCGGCGGCCGCGCTCGCCGGTTGCAACACGAGCGGGAACAGCGCCTATACGCTGAATGGTTCGGCGGTCCCCGAGCCCACGACGAGCGTCACCTTTTGCCTGGACTACACGCCCAACACCAACCACACGGGCATCTACGTGGCCAAGAACAAGGGCTACTTTTCCGACGAAGGGCTCAAGGTCAAGATCGTGCAACCCGCCGAGGACACGGCCGAGACCGCGATCGGCTCGGGTGACGCCCAGCTCGGCGTGAGCTATCAGGACTACATCGCCTCGTCCTACGACGGCGGCAACACGGGGTTCACCGCCGTGGCGGCGATCATCCAGCACAACACATCGGGCATCATGAGCCGCGCCGCCGATAACATCACGCGCGCCAAGAACATGGAGAACCACGTTTACACCACCTGGGACATGGAGGTGGAGCAGGCCACGATCAAGCAGGTCATGGAGGCCGACGGCGGCGACTATTCCAAGCTGACCATGGTGCCCTACACGGTCGACGACGACGTGGCCGGTCTCAAGTCGAATATGTACGACTGCGTGTGGGTCTACGAGGGCTGGGCGGTGCAGAACGCCAAGATCCAGGGGTTCGACGTCAACTACTTCAACTTCCGCGATATGGACGAGGTGTTCGACTTCTATACACCGGTCATCGCGGCGAACATTGAGTATGCCGAGCAGAACCCCGACGTGGTCAAGGCGTTTTTGCGCGCCGTCCGCCGCGGTTACGAGTTCGCGGCCGAGCACCCGGGCAAGGCCGCCGAGATCCTCTGCAAGGAGGTACCCGAGCTCGATTCGACGCTTGTGGCGGCGAGCGCGGACTTTTTGGCCGGCGAGTACATCTCGGATGCCAAGAGCTGGGGCGTCATCGACAAAAAGCGCTGGTCGCGCTATTACCGTTGGCTCAACGAGAACTCGCTCGTCAAGAACAAGCTCGACGTGAACGCGGGCTTTGACACGTCGTACCTGGCCTAGTTGGGCGCGAGTATGAACGAGATGGAGAGCAACACGGGCGCGAGCGGCGCGCCCGCACTCGAGGCGCGTGGACTCATCTGCGGCTGGGAGAGCGGGCCGGACATCGTGCGCGATTTTTCGCTCCGCGTGATGCCGGGCGAGATCGTCTGCATCGTGGGCAAATCGGGTTGCGGCAAGACCACCATCTTGCATGCGCTCTCGGGGCTCGCGCGCCCGCGTGCGGGCTCGGTGCTGCTCCATGGCGAGGACGTGACGGGCGCGGCCGGCCGCATCTCGTACATGCTGCAGAAAGATCTGCTGCTGCCAAGCCTTTCCGTGCTCGACAACGCGGCTCTGCCGCTCGTGATCGCGGGTGAGAAGAGAACGGCCGCTCGCGCCCGGGCGCTCCCGCTCATGGAGCGCTTTGGGCTCGCCGGCTGCGAGGACAAGTGGCCGGGTGAGCTTTCGGGCGGCATGCGGCAGCGTGCGGCGTTTTTGCGCACGTATCTCATGGGCAACGACGTGGCCCTGCTCGATGAACCGTTCAGCGCACTCGATGCCCTCACGAGGACGGACATCAGGCGTTGGTATGCGGGCATGAGCGCGGAGCTCGGGATCTCGAGCGTGGTCATCACGCACGACGTGGACGAGGCCGTCGAGCTGGCGAGTCGTATCTACGTGCTGGCGGGGGAGCCCGCGGCGGGCACCCCGAGCACGGTGGCGGGCGAGGTCGTTGTGGACCGCGGAGCCGCGGCGACTGCCGAGGAGTTCGAGCTGAGCGCGGGGTTCCTCACGGCCAAGCGCTCCGTGTTGGAGTTGCTCGGGTAGGGGAGCGGCCTGTCGTGCGATGTTGCGCTTCCCACCCTGGCCTGAGCGGATGCGGGGCGCCATGCTTGCGGGTTCGCTTGGTTCACCGTCGCCGCGCCGAGCCCCTGCGGCGCCAATGCGCGCGGCGCAGCCCTGGGCATCTCAAGCTGCCTTGCAAGCGCGCGCTGGAATCGTGCGCTCCGCGCGGCGCCTCTTCGGCTGCCTTTTGCGCCCTTGCTATAATGTGCGCGATAAATCCGCGATAAGCGAGGGCGCAGCGCTGCGCCGTTAAGGGGCATGCACCTATGACAACCTCTCCGCTCGCGTCGGCCTCGGCCACGCGCGACCTGCTCGAGGAATTCGGGCTTGCGACCAAGCACCGCTTGGGACAGAACTTTCTCATCGATAACCACGTGATCGAGCGCATCTGCGAGCTTGCCGAACTCGACGGCACCGAGCAGGTGCTCGAGGTCGGGCCGGGTATCGGCACGCTTACGCTGGCACTCTTGCAGGACGCTGCGGGCGTTGTCTCCATCGAGGCCGACCCCGAGCTTGCGCCGGTCCTCGCCGCGCATGCGGACGAGCACGACAACTTCGCCTTTATCATGGGCGATGCGCTCAAGGTCGCGCCGGCAGCGATCGAGGAGGCTGCGGGGGCGGTGCCCGAGGTCTTTGTGGCGAACCTGCCCTACAACGTGGCGGCGACGATCATCCTGCAGTTCTTCGAGACCATGCCGAATCTCCGCCGCGCCGTGGTGATGGTGCAAAAGGAGGTGGCCGATCGCATCGCGGCCGTTCCCGGCAACCGCACGTATGGCGGCTACACGGCAAAGCTCGGCCTTTATGCCGAGGTCACGGGGCGCTTTGAGGTGCCGCCGCGCTGCTTTATGCCCGCGCCGCACGTGGACAGCGCCGTGGTGCGCATCGACCGTGTGGCCGGTCCGTCCGCGAACGTCGGCAACGCCGAGATCGCCCGCGTGATCGATGCCGCCTTTGCCCAGCGCCGCAAGACCATTCGGAATTCCATGGGCGCAAACGGGTTCGACAAGGCCGCACTCGACGCCGCGTTCGCCGCTGCGGGCATCGCGCCCACGGCCCGTGCCGAGACGCTTGCCTGCGCGGACTTTGTGCGCCTGACCGAGGAGCTCGCCCGTGTTCGATAGCGCAGACCCCATCGTCTTTTCCAAAAAGAAGGTAACCGCCTGTGTGCCGGAACCCTTGGCGCCTCTGTGCGATACCCATGCGCACCTGCGCTCCTTTTGGGACAAAGATGCCCTCGAGTGTCTCAAGCGCGCTCGTCGCGCAGGCGTCGATGCCCTGGTGACGCTCGTCGATTTTATCGGCGACGAGATTTCGTTCGACGAGTACCGTGCGTGGCTCGATGCCGAGATCCTTTCCGCCGCACCGGACGAGATCCCTGAGCTCAGATTCCTCGCGGGCGTGCACCCGTATGGGGCCGCAGCCTATACGGATGCAGTCCATGCCCAGCTCGAGCGCGCGCTCGACGACCCGCTCTGCGCGGGCGTGGGCGAGATCGGGCTCGACTACCACATGGACTTCGACGATGAGGTGGAACCGGCTCCGCACGAGGTTCAGATCGCCTGCATGGAGCGTCAACTCGAGCTTGCCGTGCACAGGAACGTGCCTGTTGAGCTGCACTTGCGCCACGAGGCATCGGATGAGGAGCGCACTTCGCATCGCGATGCCGCGGACGTCCTTTGCCGTGTGGGTCTGCCCCAAGCGGGCTGCGTGCTCCATTGCTTTGGCGAGGACCGTGCGACCATGGAGCGGTTCGTCGATCTTGGATGCCACATCGCCTATGGCGGGGCCGCCACCTTCAAGCGCAACGACGAGGTGCGCGAGGCCTTTGCGGCAACTCCGCTCGACCGCATTCTCTTCGAGACCGACTGCCCTTACATGGCGCCCGAGCCGATTCGCGGCCTCGAGTGCGAGCCGGCGATGGTCGGCATCACGGCGAGGGCGCTCATCAACGACCGCGTGGACCGCACCGGCGAGAACGCCGAGGCGATCGCGCGCGCTGCATGGGAGAACGCGCGGGCGCTCTTCTACTAAGCGCTCCGGAGCACAAGGATGCATCGATGGCGCCTCTTGACGGGCTGGTACCGACGCGCAACGACGGCCGACTAAAAAGGGCATCGACCTGCGTCGATGCTCTTTCATTTGACCACGCTCGCTGTTTTTGCCGGCTGTTCTTTGCTAGGCGAACTCCGGTTTTAAAAGCTTGTCGCCCTAGGCGGTCGGCGCGTCGGCCAGCGTCTGGCTCTTGGCGGTGAGCTCGCGGCCCTCGGATTTGCGGAACGCGCGGTCGACCTGCACGAGAACCCACTCGATGGGGTTCGGCGCCGGTTCGTCCTCGGCTGCCACGAGGTCGACCGTCTTTACGGTTTCGCCCTCCTGCGAGAGCGTCACGGTGCCGAGCTTGTCGCCCTTGGCGGCGCCGCCCGCATGGGGCTCATAGCTCACCGAGATCGCGAGCTCGCCCTTGAGGCTGAACACGCGCGCGGTGCGGTCCTCCTTGGCGATGGTGGCGTCGACCGTCTTGTCGCTCCAGCTGCTGAGCGACACACGCGCCACGAGCGGGCTCTTGGTGCCGGCGACCTTGCTCTTGCAGCTCACGATGTCGATGCTCTTCTGGTGGCCGTAGTACCACGAGGCGAGCGCGGCGGTGTCGGTGTAGCGCATGCCGTCGTCGGACGAATGCAGCACGATCACGTAGATCTCGTCGCCGTCGTTGTCGTAGGCGCAGGCAAAGCAGTAGCCGGCCGCATAGGTCGTGCCTGTCTTGCCGCCGATGTTGCCGTCCTTGCCGAGCAGGGTGTTGTGGAACTTCATTTCCCAGCTGCGCTTGTTCCCGTCGGCTCCCGTGACGGTGATCTTGGAGTCGGAGTCGGCGACGATCTTTCGGTAGGTGTCGTTTGTCATGGCCTGCTTGACCATGAGCGAGAGATCGCGGGCGGTGGAGTGCATGTTGCCGGCATACTCGTCGGCATCGAGCCCGCTCGGGTTCTCGAACACGGTGCGCTCGCAGCCGAGTTCCTTGGCGCGCCGGTTCATCTCCTTGACGAAGACCGCCTCGGGGTCGCTCGCGCTCGAATCGAGCTTGCCGCCCACGTACTCGGCGAGCGCCACGGCGGCGTCGTTACCCGAGGGGATGAGCAAGCCGCGGAGCGCCTGCTCGACGGTGAGCTTGTCGCCCTCCTCGATGTCCGCGCTCGAGCCGTAGGTGTCGGCGGCCTTCTTGCTGACCGTGAGGGCGTCGTCAAGATCGGCGTTCTCGAGCACGACGATGGCCGTCATGATCTTGGTGGTCGAGGCGATCTTGACCTCGGTATCGGCCGCGCGCTCGTAGTACGAGGTGCCGTCCTTGCTGATGATGATGGCGTTTTGCGCCGAGATGTCGGGCAGGTCCGCTGCCTGGGTCTGGCGCTCGGAGGCGGTCTTGCCGCAGATGACGTCGGACTGCGAGGTGGACGCGAGGGCCGCCTGCGGCGCGACGGTGCTGCCCGCAAAGGCGAGCGCGAGGGCGAGGCTGAGGCCGGCGAATGCGCGCGGCAGGGCATGGATGCGATCGGACATACGGCTGTTGAAGGTCACGATAGGCTCGTTTCTTATGCTCGGGTCGGCGGAACGAAGTTCGGGCTTGCGGCGCAACGCGGAATCGTCGACATGATGCCCGTCCCGCGAGCCTGCGGTGCGATTTTCGGGTCGCAGGATGCGTTCGGGGTCTTGCCGCGCGCGCAATGCCCGAAAGTATACGCCGTCCTCGCATTCTTGCCATACGACAGCTCGCCCCATACCCCGCTGACGCAGAAAATGCGTCTCTCGTGTTCCGCGCTCGTCGCTCCTTACATGTTCCTGACAATCCGCTTTCAGCATGCTCATGCCCCGTGTCTAGCATCTGATGAGCAATTGATTCGACTCGGTAGGGAGTGCTTTGATGGACGACAACCTTGGTCAGGACGAGCTCGTGCGGGCGGCTGCCGCGGCACATGAGCGCGAGCTGGGGCATGCGGGTGCGCCCGGGAGCCCGGCCGCCGCGCTCTCTCCGGTGCGCATCGGCGTGCGAAACCTCGACCTGTACTACGGCGACCACCATGCACTCAAAGGCGTGGACATCGACATCCGCGACAAGGAGATCACCTCGTTCATCGGCCCCTCCGGCTGCGGCAAGTCGACGCTCCTGCGCTGCTTCAACCGTATGAACGACTACGTCAAGGACTGTCGCATCGAGGGCGAGATCACGCTCGATGGCGAGGACATCTATGCCGACTACAATCTCACGAGCCTGCGACAGCGCGTGGGCATGGTGTTCCAGCGCCCCAACCCGTTCCCCATGAGCATCTACGACAACGTGGCCTACGGGCCGCGCGGTCTCGGCATCAAGAACCGCGCCGAGCTCGACGAGATCGTGGAGGAGTCGCTCACGCGCGCCGCCCTCTGGGACGAGGTCAAGGACAAGCTCAAGCAATCGGGTCTTGGCCTCTCGGGTGGTCAGCAGCAACGCATGTGCATCGCCCGCGCCCTCGCCGTGCGCCCCGACGTGCTCCTCATGGACGAGCCGACCTCGGCGCTCGACCCGGTCTCGACCCTCGTGGTCGAGCAGCTCGCCCTCGAGCTCAAGAAGAGCTGTACGCTCGTGGTCGTCACGCACAACATGCAGCAGGCGAGCCGCATCTCCGATTCGGTGGCGTTCTTCTTGCTCGGCGAACTCGTGGAGCACAAGCCGACGGCCGAGCTCTTCAAGAATCCGACCGACCAGCGCACGGCCGATTACCTGACCGGGCGCTTCGGCTGATCGAGCGCGTGGGTGCGCGAGCACGCGCCGAGCGGCCGCAACGCCCGCGCGCGGAAGACGAGGCGCCCGCGTCCTGTGTATCATGTTTTTGAGGTGAACGAGATGATCTATTACGTCGAGGATGACGACAACATCAGGGGCCTTACGCTCTATGCCCTGCGCCAGCAGGGGATCGAGGCCGAGGGCTTTAGCTGCGACAGCGAGTTCAAGGCTGCCGTGGCGCGCCGCGTGCCCGATGCCGTGCTCCTCGACATCATGCTGCCCGACACCGACGGGCTCGAGATCATGCGCCGCCTGCGCGCCGATATCGAGACGGCCACCGTGCCGATCATGATGCTCACCGCCAAAGACACCGAGCTCGACAAGGTCGTGGCGCTCGACGGCGGTGCGGACGACTATCTCACCAAGCCCTTCTCGCTCATGGAGCTCACGAGCCGTTGCCGCGCCCTTCTGCGCCGTGGCGGCATGGTGCAGAAAAAGACCGATGCGCTCGACTGCAACGGCATCCATCTGAGCCCGAGCCATCGCGAGGTGACCGTAGACGGCGAGCCCGTTAAGCTCACCCTGCGCGAGTTCGACCTGCTCGAGTATCTCATGCGCAAGCCCGGCGTGGTCTTTAGCCGCGAGGCGCTCCTTCAGAGCGTATGGGGCTGGGACTTTGACGGGGGCAGCCGCACCGTCGACGTGCACGTGCAGACGCTTCGCCAAAAACTCGGCGAGCGCGCCTCGGTGATCGAGACCGTGCGCGGCGTGGGCTATCGCATGGCCGAGCGCGCCGAGTAAGCGCTGCACGGGGGCTCACGAGTGATGGGAACAGGGAAGAGGACGCTTTCGCACCGCGTGTTCGCCACCGTCTTCACGGTGGCGATGGCGGTCATCCTGCTCTTTACCGTGGCGGGTGCGTTCTTTATCCAGCGTGCGCTCTCGGGTTCCACGAGCGATAAGCTGCAAAACGAGGCCGATATCATCGCGCAGGCGCTCAATGCCGCGAGCGACGACTACGACTTTCTGAATCGTCTGAATCGCGAGGACGTGCGCGTCACGCTGATCGCCCAGAACGGCAGGGTGCTCTTTGACAACGAGACCTCGCCGAGCATGCTGCCCAACCACAGGAGCCGTCCCGAGGTGCGCGACGCGCTCAAGACCGGCACGGGCGCGAGTGAGCGCTCGAGTTCGACTTTGGGCGAGGTCATGCTCTACCGTGCCGTGCGCCTCGACGACGGCAGCGTCGTGCGCCTGGCCCAAAGCCAGGCCGGTGTGCTCAGCATCCTCATTTCGCTCGTGTGGCCGCTCCTCGGTATCGCGGCGGCCTGCGCGCTCATCTGCTTTATCGCGGCTCGGCGCGAGGCCCGGGCGATCATCGCGCCCCTGCGCGAGGTCGACCTCGATCATCCGCGCTGCAGCGGCGAGGCGGCCTATGCCGAGATGGTGCCCATGCTCGAGCGCATCGAGAGCCAACGCCAGGAGCTCAAGCGCCAGATGCGCGTGCTCGCCGATAACGACCGCATGCGCCGCGAGTTCACGGCCAACGTGACGCATGAGCTCAAGACGCCGCTCACGGCAATCTCGGGCTACGCGGAGCTCATATCGAGCGGTATGGTGGCGGACGAGGACGACCTGCGTGATTTCGGCGGGCGCATCTATCGCGAGGCGGGGCGCTTGGCCGCGCTCGTGAACGATATCCTCACCCTTTCGAACATAGAGGAGGCCGAGCGCGCCGAGCAGGACATGTCGCATGGCTCGCCGAGCGCTCTCGGCTCCAGCGAGCCGATCGAGCTCGCGCGCCTCATCGATTCGGTCTGCGCGCGCTTGGAGCAGGTGGCGCACGATAACTCCGTTACGATCACGGCCGCGGGGGAGCCGGCGATCGTCGTGGGCGTGCCGCGCCTCGTCGACGGGCTCGTCTACAACCTGGCGAGCAATGCCATCCGCTATAACAAGCCGGCCGGAACGGTTTCGCTTTCGTGCGGTACCGACGATGCCGGCCGACCGTATGTGTGCGTGGCCGATACCGGCATCGGCATCGCGCCCGAGGAGCAAGAGAAGGTGTTCGAGCGCTTCTATCGCGTGGACAAGAGCCGCTCCAAGGCGCGCGGCGGCACGGGTCTCGGGCTTGCCATCGTCAAGCACGCGGCGGCCTTTCACCATGCGACGGTCGACCTTAGGAGCGAGCTCGGCGAGGGGACGACCGTTACGGTGCGGTTCCCCGCGGCGCCTCCGCTCGAAGGCTAGGGGTTGCGCGAGCTGCGGTTGCGCGCTCGATGCATCCGAGCCCGTGCCTGCGCGTTCGCATTCGGGCCTGCAGGGTTATGCGTGCGTTCCGCGCCGCATAAGGCGAGCGTATTTTCGAATGCGGGCCGGTGCCGGCGCATCGTTCGGCGCATCAAACGCACAGCTGCTTGCGGGGGTCATGCGTCCGAATTTTTGGGAAGTTCAAGCCTAGGAGGCGGGCTTCGCCTTCGGCTTTGGCATGAAAACGCGCCCTTACTTGAATATGTGCGCGACTATCGGTTATAAAATCTAAGTCTAATCGTATAAGGTCTGTGTCTCGGCGCGCGCGAGCGCCCGTCGCAGGCGATGTACAAGCCGAAAGGATGCGCGCATGCGTAAATTCAAGACCGAGAGCCAAAAGCTTCTCGACCTCATGATCAACTCGATCTACACCAACAAGGAGATTTTCCTCCGCGAGCTCATCTCCAACGCGTCGGACGCCGTCGACAAGCTCAACTTCAAGAGCCTCACCGACGAATCCGTCGGCCTGTCGCAGGAGGACCTCTCCATCCGCCTCGCCTTCGACAAGGATGCCCGCACCATCACCATCAGCGATAACGGCATCGGCATGACCGAGGCCGAGCTCGAGAAGAACCTCGGCACCATCGCGCATTCGGGCTCCGAGGAGTTCAAGGAGCAGAACGCCGAGCAGCAGGGGGGCGACGTCGACATCATCGGTCAGTTCGGTGTGGGCTTCTATTCCGCGTTCATGGTCGCGAGCCATGTGAAGGTCGTCAGCCGCGCCTTTGGCGAGGACGAGGCCCATGTGTGGGAGTCCGACGGCCTTGCAGGCTACACCATCGAGTCCGGCGAGCGCGCGAGCCACGGCACCGACATCATCCTCACCCTGCGCGAGAACGAGCAGGGTGCCGCCGGCGAGGAGGGCGAGAACTACGACACCTATCTCTCGGAGTGGCATCTCAAGAGCCTCGTCAAGCAGTACAGCAACTACGTGCGCTACCCGATCCAGATGATGGTCACCAAGAGCCGCGAGAAGCCCAAGCCCGAGGATGCGCCCGAGGACTACAAGCCGGAGTACGAGGACTACGAGGAGCTCGAGACGCTCAACTCTATGACCCCGATCTGGAAAAAGCGCAAGTCGGACGTTGAGGACGCGGACTACAACGAGTTCTACAAGGCGAATTTCCACGACTGGGAGGACCCGGCCCGCACGGTGAGCTTCCATGCCGAGGGCGCGCTCGAGTACGACGCGCTGCTGTTCATCCCCAGCCGCGCGCCGATGGACCTCTACAGCAAGGACTACCAGAAGGGCCTCGCCCTCTACAGCTCCAATGTGCTGATCCAGGAGAAGTGCGCCGAGCTTCTGCCCGACTACTACAACTTCGTGCGCGGCGTGGTCGACTCTTCCGACATCTCGCTCAACATCAGCCGCGAGACGCTTCAGCACGACCGCCAGCTCAAGGCCATCGCCAAGCGCGTGGAGAAGCGCGTGACCGCGGAGCTCGAGAGCATGCGCGACGACGATCGCGAGGCCTACGAGAGCTTCTTCGCCAACTTCGGCCGCGGCCTTAAGTACGGCATCTACTCCAGCTACGGCGTGAAGGCCGACGAGCTTGCCGACCTGCTGCTCTTCTGGAGCGCCAAGGAGCAGAAGATGGTCACGCTCGCCGAGTACGCCAAGAACATGGCCGAGGGCCAGGACGCCATCTACTACGCCGCCGGCGACTCGCGCGAGCGCCTGGCCAAGATGCCCGTGGTGACGAGCGTGGTGGAGCGCGGCTACGACGTGCTGCTGCTCACCGAAGACCTCGATGAGTTCACCATGCAGGCCATGCGCGAGTACAACGCCCGCGACCTGCCGGTGGTCTACGAGGACGATGCCGCCCGCGAGGCCGCCGAGAAGGCGCAAGCCGACGGTGCCGAGCCCGAGACCGAGGACCGCAGGTTCGCTCTCAAGAACGTCGCCGCCGGCGACCTCGACCTCGCTACCGAGGACGAGAAGAAGGACGCCGAGGAGGCCTCCAAGGAGAACGGCGGGCTCTTCGACGCGATGAAGGAGGCCCTGGGCGACAAGGTCGAGAAGGTCGCCGTTTCCGCGCGCTTGACCGACGCCCCGGCTTGCATCACCACCGACGGCCCGATCTCGCTCGAGATGGAGCGCGTGCTCAAGAAGAACCCCGGTTCCGACGCGAACGGTATGCCCAAGACCCAGCGCACACTCGAGCTCAACGCCAAGCACCCGGTGTTCGCCAAGCTCACCGCCGCGCAGGAAGCGGGCGAGACCGAGAAGGTCGCCAAGTACGCCGGTCTTCTCTACGACCAGGCCCTGATCGTGGAGGGCCTGCTCCCCGAGGACCCCGTGGCCTTTGCCCAGAGCGTCTGCGAACTTATGTAACGTTGGTTCCGGCGTTCTACCGAACGCCGGAACTGGCCGACGCTGCGCGGGCCCCTAGCGGGCATATTGCCATTCAAGTGGGAGGGCATGACCAGAAGGTCAATGCCCTCCCGCTTTCATGCCAATCTGCTCCGCTAGGAACCCGCTCGCTGACCTAGCCAGGCTATGCGGCGTTGCCGTTGTCGACGCTTTTCGACCTGCTGCAATCTGACGTTCAATCGTCGGTCGCGTACGCAAGTTAAGCTTCCCTCATCTTTCACGTCATCTTGCCTCGCCTGAGGGGTTTTCGCTGTCGTGAGCTCGATTTATGGCTCTGGCTTTGTTGCGACGATTGACCTGCGGCGCTGCCGTTGCCGTTTCAACTAAATCAATTAGTTCCTCCAGCAATCGACCCGGGGCATCTGCCCCCGGTGCACGAGGCGAAGCCCGGTAGGGTCCTTGAGCGACTTTCGCAAAGCGCAGTCGCGAAGGGACCCTACCGGGCTTCGCCCCAAGGCCCCTACATGCCCGCCCTAGGTCGAATTGCGTTCCTCCACATGTGAGGATTTTCGGCTAATTGGGCGCCGGTTCAGCAACAGATGTTCAATTACTCGCCTGAACGGTATAGTTCTTCAATCCGAGCTGTTCGCTTGGGGTGTCTACGTGCGGGCGCCGTAAAATTTCGAACAGCGTGTATATCCATCCTCGAGGAGCAAGGACGGTTCATACGTGAGCCTCAGCAAGAACATGTCGAGCGCCAAGGTTTCGTTCCAGATCTTCAAGCGCGATATCAAGCGCCTGCTGGTGAACCCGGTGGCGCTCATCGTGACCATCGGCGTCTGCATCATCCCGTCGCTCTACGCCTGGTACAACATTGTTGCCAACTGGGACCCCTACGGCAACACCGGCAATATCAAAGTGGCCGTGGTCAACAACGACCGCGGTACCACGAGCGACCTTGCCGGCAAGCTCGATGCCGGCGCGCAGGTGATCGAAAAGCTCAAGAAGAACGACCAGATCGGCTGGCAGTTCGTCGATTCCACCTCTGAGGCCAAGACGGGTGTCGAGTCGGGGGAGTACTACGCCGCGATCATCATCCCCAAGAACTTCTCCGAGAACATGGTGAGCATGCTCGGCGGCACGTTCCACCAGCCCAAGCTCACCTATTACGTGAACGAGAAGAAGAGCGCCGTGGCGCCCAAGGTCACCGATTCGGGCGCGAACACCATCGAGCAGCAGGTGAACGAGACGTTCGTGTCGACGGTCACCAAAGTGGTGGTAAAGACCGCCAAGAAGGCCGGCGTCGATGTGCAGGACAAGGCCGATGAGTCCAAGAGCGGCCTCATCTCAACGCTCGAGGAGGCAAACTCCTCGGTGCGGGAGGCGCGCGACCTGTTCGCGAGCTCCGGCACCACCGTCTCCAAGACCAAGGACGGCGTGAACTCTGCCGACAAGACCCTCGCGAGCCTGAACGACAGCATCCCGGCCCTCACCGATTCGCTCACCCAGGGTGGCAAGCTCCTCAAGACCACTCGTTCCTCGGCAGCGAGCCTGCAGACCTCGCTCTCGTCTGCGCTCACGGGCGGTATCTCCAACCTCAACACGGCGTCCACCAAGGCGAACGCCGCCGTGGGCAAGCTCACGGGTACGGTGAATTCCGCGGCGACGAGCCTCGACGGCGCGCTCGCCAACGTGCAGACGCTCATCGACAGCAACCAGGCGGTGATCGACGCGCTCAACAAGGTCGCCGACAAGGACTCGACCTCCTCGGGCGCGATCAAAGAGACCGTGCAGACGCTCCAGGCCCAAAACGACAAGCTCGCCTCCGTCAAAAAGGCGCTCGAGGCGCAGTCGAGCGCTATCAAGGCCGACGCGAGCGCGATCTCGGGCGCGACCTCGAGCGTCGATACCGCCGTGCAGAAGGGGACCTCGTCGCTCGCCTCGTCCATGAATAAGGTGAACAGCGAGTCCATGCCCAAGCTCACGAGC
This sequence comes from Faecalibacterium prausnitzii, assembly GCA_963603165.1. Classification (GTDB taxonomy): domain Bacteria; phylum Actinomycetota; class Coriobacteriia; order Coriobacteriales; family Coriobacteriaceae; genus Collinsella. The sequence goes on along the minus strand of CAVCLY010000007.1, from coordinate 9,137 downwards.
GGTCTCGATTCGTTCTCGAGCGTGAACGGCGACCTCAAGGGCGTCGTCTCGGGGCTCGAGCCCACCATCACCCAGGCGCGCGGCACGCTCAAGCAGCTCAATGCCACGCTCGACCAGGTGAACGACGCCCTTACGCGCACCGACTCCACCCTCGCGGGGATCCAGGAGAACCTCACCGCCGCGCGCGACGACGTGGCGGCGCTTCGCAGCACCGAGTCGATGGAGGCACTGGCCAAGCTTGCCGGCACCGATGTGTCGGAGGTCGCCGACTTCATGAAGTCCCCGGTCACCCTCAAGTCGAAGTCGGTCTACCCGGTCTCGAATTACGGCTCGGGCGTGGCGCCGTTCTACACGAACCTCGCGCTCTGGGTCGGCGGCTTCGTGCTCATCGCCATCGTCAAGCTCGAGGTCGACCGCGAGGGCGTGGCCTCGTTCTCCACGCGCGAGGCGTACTTCGGTCGCTGGCTCCTGCTCGTGCTGCTCGGCGTGGTGCAGGCGGTCATCGTCTGCGTGGGCGACCTTGCGCTCGGCGTGCAGTGCCTGCATCCGGCGCTCTTCGTCCTTGCGGGCGTGTTCATCTCGTTCGTGTACGTGAACATCATCTACGCGCTCGCCATCACCTTTAAGCACATCGGCAAGGCCGTGGGCGTGATCCTCGTGATCGTGCAGATCCCGGGATCCTCGGGCATGTACCCCATCGAGATGATGCCCGGGTTCTTCCAGTGGCTGCACCCGTTCCTGCCGTTCACCTACGGCATCAACGCCATGCGCGAGACCATCGGCGGCATGTTCGGCATCTCATATGTGTGCAATCTCGCCATCCTCGCCGTCTACGTGGCGGTGGCGCTCGTGATCGGCGTGTGCCTGCGCCCGCTCGTGCAGAACCTCAACCTGCTGTTCGACCGCAACCTTGCCCAGACCGGCATGATGATCTGCGAGGAGAACTCCATGCCGCGCCGCCGCTACACGCTTCGCACGGGGCTGCGCGCGCTGCTCGACACCGATGCCTTCCGCCACGACCTGGTGGAGCGCGCGGTCGCCTTCGAGCGCCGCTACCCGCGCTACGTCAAGGGCGGACTCGCCACGATCTTCGGCGTGCAGATCCTGCTCTTTGCGCTCACGGCGCTGCTCGATCTCGATAACGACGGCAAGATCGTGATGCTCGTGATCTGGATTGTCGCCGTGATCGCCGTGGCGGGCTGGCTCATCAACATCGAGTACATCCGCGAGACGCTCAACACCCAGATGCGCCTGTCGGCTCTCTCGGACGAAAAGCTCCGAGCCGAGATGCGCGAGCATACGAGTGCCATCCCGGCCGCCCGCCGCATGTTCGGCCTGGGTGCCCGCGAGCGGGGGAGCGCACGCGCAAAGAGCGCGGCCTCCACCCAGGGTACGTTTGCCGATTCGCTGGACGCCGCCCCTGCACAGGACGCACCTGCAAAGGCCGATGCCGAGGCGACCAAGACCTTGCCCACCCAGGACCCGAAGGGCGGTGATGCCGAATGAGGAACATCAAGCGCATTTTCCAGAACGACGTCAAGAACGTCTGCCGCAACGTCATCGGTATCGTCGTCGTCATCGGCCTTGTGATCGTGCCGTGCCTCTACGCATGGTTCAACATCGCGGGCAGCTGGGACCCCTACGGCAACACCGGCAACCTCAAGATCGCCGTCGCCAACATCGACGAGGGCTATCAGAGCGACCTCGTGCCCGTTGAGGTGAACATCGGCGAGAACGTCACGAGCTCGCTGCGCGCCAACGACAGCTTTAACTGGGTGTTCGTGAACAGCAAGCACGATGCCATCGAGGGCGTGCGCTCGGGCGAGTACTATGCGGCCGTGATCATTCCCAAGAGCTTCTCGTCCGACATGATGACGCTCTTCTCCACCGAGGTGAAGCATGCCGATATCGAGTACTACGAGAACCAGAAGTCGAACGCCATCGCGCAGATCGTGACCGAGAAAGGCTCCAACGCCGTCAAGAGCCAGGTGAACGAGACCTTTACCAAGACGGTCACCAAGATCGGCCTCAACACGGTCGAGAGCCTGCTCGACACGATGTCGAGCGACGACGCCACCAACTTCGTGGCGAATCTCTCCAAGACGCTCGGCCAGAGCGCCACGGGTCTGCGCAACGCTTCGAGCGAGGTCGACGCGTTTTCGGGCCTCCTCGATTCGAGCGCGAGCTCGCTCAAGTCGACAGGCGAGCTGCTCGGCAAGACCGGCACCACCTCAACGGACGCCAAGAGCCTGCTTTCGGATGCCAAGAGCGGCCTTTCGAGCGTCGAGGACGCGCTCGGTAGCGCCACAAGCGAGGTCGACTCCGCCATCTCCGAGAGCGTGTCGGGGCTCGACGGCGTGTCGTCGTCGGTCGACAGCGCACTCGACGCCGGCACCGCCCATGCCGATACCACCGCCAAGCAGCTGAGTTCCGTGGCAAGCGACCTCAAGTCGCAGATCGACAAGACCGCGGCCACCGCCAAGCAGCTGCGCGAACTCGCGGGCAAGGTCGACGCGACCAACTTCCCCGACGTCAAGTCGGCGCTCGTCTATGCCGCGACCTCGCTCGAGAACCTCAACACCGCGCGCACCAAGCTCTACAACTCGCTCACCACGGCCGCGAACTCCCTCTCGCAGGGCACCTCCGACGTGGCCTCCACCAAGGCCGAGGTCAAGGCTGCGGTCGACGCCGCCAAGTCGAGCGTGACGGGCGTGAAGGGTGACTACGAGAAGACGCTCAAGACGCAGGTGGGCGACCTCAAGTCGAGCATCTCGAACGTTGCGAACTCGAGCTCGAGCATCTCCTCCAACCTCGACGACACCGTCTCGAATCTCTCCTCGGCGAGCAACTCGCTCACGGCCGATCTGGAGCGCGTGGGCAACAAGCTCACCAAGACGAGCGGAGACCTCACCACCTCAGCCGAGAAGATCGAGAAGCTCCGAGCCGCGCTCGACGAGGCCGCGGCCTCGGGCGACCTCACCCAGGTGCGCGCACTCATCGGCAGCGACTCCGAGTCGCTCGCCGCCGCCCTCACCTCGCCGGTGACGCTCGACCGCAAGGCTGTCTACCATATCCGCAACTACGGTTCGGCCATGGCGCCCTTCTACACGATCCTCTCCCTCTGGGTGGGCGCGATCGTGCTCGCCGCCATGCTCAAGGTGCAGGTCAAGGAGAGCTTCATGCGCTCGCTCGCGCCGATCCGCCTGCACGAGGTCTATCTCGGCCGCTTCGTGGCGTTTGCGCTCATCGGACTCATGCAGGCCACGCTCGTCTGCGCCGGCGATATCCTCTTCTTCGGCATCCAGTGCCAGCACCCGCTGCTCTATCTGCTCACGGGCTGGCTCGCGAGCTTTGTCTTCGTGAACATCGTCTACACGCTCACGGTCTCGTTCGGCGACATCGGCAAGGCGCTTGCCGTCGTGCTCCTCGTGATGCAGGTGGGCGGCTCGGGCGGCACCTTCCCGATCGAGATGACGGCGCCGATCTTCCAGGCCATCTACCCGTTCCTGCCGTTTACCCACGGCATCAACGCCATGCACGCGGCCATGGCTGGGTCGTTCGGCGCGGAGTACTGGATCGAGATGCTCGTGCTCGCGAGCTATCTCATCCCGTCGCTTGCGCTCGGCATCGTCTTCCGCCGCCCGGTGATCCGACTCAACAACTGGATCATCGAACAGCTCGAAGAGACCAAGCTGATGTAACCTAGCAGCTTGAAGCTGCCCCGCGGGCGCGTGCTCGCGGGGCTTTTTGCTCAAAAAGGGGGATCGCATGCGGGGACACTCGGCGACGTTCTGGAAGCTCGCTCTTGCGGGCATCGCGCTCATCTGGGGTTTTTCGTTCGTGATCATGAAGGGCGCGGTCGATACCCTGCCGACGTTCACCCTGCTCGCGATCCGGTTTTCGGTGGCCTCCGCGATCATGCTCGCGCTCTGCTGGCGGAGCATCCGCGAGCATATGGGAGGCCGCGAGGTCGCTGTGGGGCTTGCCGTGGGCGTGGCGCTCTGGGCCGCCTATGCGGCGCAGACGCTCGGGCTCTCGCAGACGACGGCGGGCAAGAACGCGTTTCTCACCGGCACCTACTGCGTACTCGTCCCGTTCGTGAGCTATCTCATGCAGCGTGAGTGCTTGGGCATCTATAACGTGGGCGCGGCCGCGATCTGCCTTGCGGGCATCGGCCTCGTGGCGCTCGACGATTTTTCCATCGGAACAGGCGATATCCTCACGCTCGTGGGCGCTGTGTTCTTTGCGCTCGAGATTTGCATCGTCTCCAAGTACGGCTCGAGCACTGATGTGAACGCGGTCTCGTTTTGGATGTTCGTGGCCGTGGGAGTGCTTTCGGCCGCGTGCGCCTGTGTGTTCGAGCCGGGCTCACTCGGCATCGCCTGGACGCCTGAGCTCGCGGCGTCGCTCGCGTTTCTCGCGGTCGTTTGCACCTGTCTCAACATGTTCGTGCAGAACGCGGGTCTGGCGCATGTGGAGTCGTCCACGGGCTCGCTTCTGCTTTCGCTCGAGTCGCCCTCGGGCGTGTTCTTCTCGGTGCTTGTGGCGGGAGAGTCGCTCACCCCGCGCCTGCTCGTCGGCTTCGCCCTCATCTTCTTCGCCATCGTCCTCTCCGAGACCCATCTGAGCTTTTTGCGTCGCAGCCCGGAGGATGAGGCCGAGCTTACGGGGATCTCGGCAGAAGAGTGATCCGCACGAGCGGGTTGCGACGGGCGCGACCCACGCTGGGCGGGCTCCGGTTGCGGTTGTGTGAGGTCCGGTTGCAGCCGCGTGGGTTCTGATTGCAACTGTGTGGGTTCCGATTGCAACTGTGTAGCCTCCGACGCCTGCCGCATACATTCCTGTTCAGTCGTTGAGATCTCGAAGACGCCCAGGAGGAGCCCCGGCGCCAGCCGAAAAGGCCCGGTAACGGCTGAATAGTCTCCATACGCAATCGAAAGAAACTTGACAACAGCGGATTGGCCCCGTCGGAGGCCGAACAGGCCTCGATAGCGGCTAAAACTGACGAAACCGAATCAAACTCGTGAGAATGCACGATTGATTCGGGGTTCGCAGAGTAGACGCCCCAAAAGCGAGCGCGTTTGCCCAGTTGGCGATCCGCAAGACCCGCTCTCTACTCGGCCCAGCCCGATTCAATCGTGCATTCTCGGGAGTTTGGTCGCCGGCGCGCTGTGGAACGAAGGCGCGGGGGTGTCGAAATCGGGCCTAAGCTCGTAAATGCATAAAATCGCGTTAGTTTTGTAAACAGCGTGTTGCGGGGGAAATTGCCGGCCGGGCTAAATCACGCCGTCGGTATTCTTGTGGCTTGCACTTTAGATTGATGGAGTGCTATCTGCAGATTTATCGATGGGGGATCTATGACATCACCTTTTGCCGGCGTTACGCCGGAGTTCGCTCCCGCGACGAGCGAGGCTGCCGCCGCCGCGATCGAGCCTGGGCTTCTCGAGGAGGCCCAGGCCATCGCCGGCGAGCTTGCCGAGTGGCGCCATGCGCTGCATCGGATTCCGGAACTCGCCAACGACCTGCCGCAGACGAGCGCTTATGTTCAGGAGCGCCTGCGCGAGATGGGTGTTCCGTTCCGCACGCTTGTCGACGGCAACTGCGTCGTCGCGCTGATCGGTAAGGGCGCCGCGGCTGTCGCCGAGGACGGCACAGCGGCCGATGCCGATTGCGGTAACACGATCCTGCTTCGCGGCGACATGGACGCGCTGCCCGTTGCCGAGGAGTCGGGCGAGCCCTTTGCGAGCGAGAACGGCTGCATGCATGCCTGCGGGCACGACATGCATGCCACGGCGCTCCTCGGCGCCGCCAAGCTGCTCAAGGCGCGCGAAGAGCAACTCGTGGCCCTCGGCGGCACCGTCAAGCTGCTGTTCCAGCCGGGCGAGGAGACCTTTGAGGGAGCCCGCGCCGCTATCGCCGACGGCCTGCTCGAGAACCCGACCCCCGCGGCCGGCTTTGCCATGCACGTGAACAGCCAGTCGCCGATCGGTCTTGTGCTCTACGGCAACCCGGCGCTCTCGGGCGTCTACGGGTTCCGCATCACGCTCCAGGGCAAGGGCGGACACGGTTCCAGTCCCGAGATCTGCGTCGACCCCATCACCGCGGGCGTGCATGTGCACCTGGCACTCCAGGAGCTCGTGAGCCGCGAGGTCAGCGCCATGAAGGAGATCGCGCTCACCATCGGCAAGTTCGAGGGCGGCGCGGCGGCGAACGTCATCCCCGACACCTGCGTGCTCGAGGGCACCATGCGCGGGTTCGACCACGAACTCATGGAGGCGCTCAAGGTTCGCATCGCCGAGGTCGTTGAGGGCGTGGCCAGGACCTATCGCGCCACGGCAACGCTCGAGACGCTCTCGGACGTGCCGCCGCTCGTGCTCGATGAGTCAATGACCGAGGCCGCCAAGGGCTACGTGGGCCGCGTTCTTCCCCAGACCGCCTTTTTGCCGCTCTTCCATGCCATGGCTTCTGAGGACTACGCGCTCATCTCGGCCCAGGTGCCGAGCGCGTATTTCACCATCGGCGCCGCCGCGGCCGATACCGATGAGCACTTTGCCCAGCATCACCCCAAGGCTCGCTTTGACGATGCCGAGCTTCCGCTCGGGGCTGCGGCTTATGCCGCCGTGGCCCTCGGCTACCTCGCCGACCGACGGTAGCGTCCGACCTCGCCGCTCAAGCCATCGGGCATGGCACCGCAAGGCCGATGCCCTCGGCTTTCGGGGCGATCTCGGGCGCTACCGCCGGCCGGAACCGACCGGGCGAACGAGGGCCCGACCTCGCCGCTCAAGCCATCGGGCATGGCACCGCAAGGCCGATGCCCTCGGCTTTCGGGGCGATCTCGGGCGCTACCGCCGGCCGGAACCGACCGAGCGCATGAGGGCCCGGCCTCGCCGCTCAAGCCATCGGGCATGGCACCGCAAGGCTGAGGGCCTCGGCTTTCGGGGCGATCTCTGGCGCTACCGCCGGCTGGATGCGACCGAACGCATGAGGCCCGACCTCGCCGCTCAAAACGGCCCCTTTTATTTGCAAACGACCGCTCGAAGGGAACACCATGTCTTCCTCTAAGCAGTACCGCTTCTTTCCCGGCTGGCTCGTCGTGGCCTCGGGTTTTGTCATCATGGCAACCTGTTACACGATCTTCGTCAACTGCATGAGTCTCTTTCAGCCGCTCATCGTCTCGGAGCTCGGCGTCACGCTCGCGCAGTACAACATCTCCAACGCCATCTCTACGGTGGTGTCGGTGCTCGGGTCGCTCGTGATCGGGCACATTGCCGACCGCGTGAGCGGCCGCGTGCTCGGCTCGCTCACGGTCATCATGACCTCGGCCGTGCTCTGCGGCATGAGCTTTGTGGGCTCGCTCTGGCAGGTCTACGCGCTCTTTGCCGTGTCGGGCTGCTTTGCCGTCGCCTCCACGCGCCTGCTCATCAGCCTCGTGACCGCCAACTGGTTCACGGCCAAGCGCGGCCTGGCCATCTCCATCGCGCTCTCGGGCTCGGGTTTTGGCGGCGCGGTGCTCTCGCCGATCGTGAGCTCGCTCATCGTGAGCTTCGGCTGGCGCCCGGCCTTTCTCGTGCTCGCTGCCATCTGCATGGTCTTTGCCCTGCCGATCACGGCCTACTCGTTCCGCACGAGCCCGCGCGAGATCGGCCTCAAGCCCCTCGGCGAGAACGAGGGCGACGCGGCGGAATCCGCCAAGGGCACCAAGGCGGCCGAGCCGCAGGTGTCGGTGCGCTGGGCGCTCATCAAAAAGCATCCGTCGTTCTGGCTACTCGTCATCGCGTTTTTGCTCATGGGCCTTGTCAACGGCGCGATCCTGCCCAACCAGGTCACCAACATGACGAGCGTGACCGTCAACGGCACAAAGATCGTCACCGGCGGGCACGACCCCATCTGGGCGGGCACCGTGCTCTCGGCCTACATGGTCACGGTCGTCATCGCCAAGATCTCGCTCGGCGCCATCTACGACCGCTTCGGCCTGCGCGCGGGTAACATCCTGGGCTCCGTTGCCTGCATCATCGCGTGCGCGGCGCTTTGCTTCCCCCAGACCGACATCGGTCCTATTGTGGCCGCCATCAGCTTTGGCATCGGCACCTGCATGGGCACCATCACGCCCACGATCGCCGCGTCCAAGCAGTTCGGCATGGCCGATCTGGGCAAAGTCACGGGCACCATCACCTCGCTCGAGATGGTGGGCGGCACCGTCGGCGCGATCATCTCGGGCGTGCTCTTCGATGTGTCCCATTCCTTTGCGAGCACGTGGATCGTCTGCCTTGTGTGCTCGGTCGCCATGGTGGCGTTCCTGCTCATCTCGGAGCCGAGTGCAGACAAGCTCCGCGCCGAGGCCGCGGCCGCCGAGGCGGGGGAGTAGCCTCTCGTCGCGCAGACGGCGCGCGCCTGCCATATAATAGCGGGCGTTCAACGACACCCGGCGGGCACGCGCGCCGCCGTGCAACAGGGAGGATGCCACATGCAGGCACAGAAGGCCGAGGGATGCAAGGACCTCATCGGGCGCGACATGCGCGCCTGGACCAAGATGCAGGAAGTGGCCGCGGCCACGTTCGGGCCTTACGGCTTTGAGCCGGTGGAGACTCCGGCGATCGAGCAGGTCGACGTGTTCGTGCACGGTATCGGCCAGTCGACCGACGTCGTGCGCAAGGAGATGTTCCGCGTGTTCTCGGGCGCCAATCTCGAGCGCGCGCTCGGTGAGGGCACCGATGCCAAACTCAAGGCCAAGCAGCGCCTGGCCCTGCGCCCCGAGGGCACGGCCGGCGTGGTGCGCGCAGTGGTCGAGAACAACCTCGTGCCGCAGGGTTCCGCGCCCTTCAAGGGCTACTACGCCGAGGCGATGTTCCGCGGCGAGCGTCCGCAGAAGGGCCGCCTGCGCCAATTCCACCAGGTCGGCATCGAGTGGCTCGGTGCGCCCGATTCGGCGGCCGACGCCGAGTGCATCATCATGCTCATGGAGTTCTACAAGAACCTGGGCTTTGACCTTTCCAAGCTGCGCCTGCTCATCAACTCGATGGGCGACCCGGCATGCCGTCCGGCCTATCGCGAGTCGGTGAGGAGCTTTATCCTCGCGCATGCAGACGAGATGTGCGACGAGTGCCGCGAGCGCGCCGAGATCAACCCGCTGCGCGCCT
>CAVCLY010000006.1:42402-53648 GCA_963603165.1 Faecalibacterium prausnitzii | reverse complement strand
GCTCTATAGCCTCCGGCAGCGCCTCCCCCGACAAACATTTAATAACAGTTTGGTACCTAACGGTAATATTCTCTCGACCGAGTACCTTCTCGACGATACCTTTTTCGGCACGGAAAACGTCACGCCGAACAAGAATGACAACTTCATGTGCGATATTCGAAAGATACAGAGCCTCCTCGCATGCAGAGGTCCCGCCACCGACTACGTAAACACGCTTGTTTCTGAAAAACATTCCATCGCAGGTCGCGCAGTACGAGACTCCCCTACCACGGAAATTCTCCTCGCCTGCAAAATCGCCAAGGCGAGGCGAAGCGCCCAAAGCAGTGATAACCGCACGCGCCTCGATCGCACTAGAATCGGTTTCGATCGAAAAAGACCCATCATCGCGCTTAGCAAGCTTTAAGACGGTGTCGTTCAAGACCTGAACACCAAGATCCGTAGCCTGGCTCTCAAAAAGTCCTCCAAGCTCAGCGCCGTTCACATGCGGTACACCCGGAAAGTTATCGACGATATCGGTGGTCGAAATCTGACCGCCCGCAATCCCTTGCTCAATCAAAGCGGTATCGAGACCATAGCGAGCCGCATAGATCCCGGCAGTATAACCAGCCGGCCCTCCACCGAGGATAACCACGTCGTACATAGCAACTCCACTCCTATATAGAAACTGGCTAGAGCATTATCGCACGCAGAAGCCGAATTTGCATTTGCTACAATTGTTAGCCGCGATTGCCTGGAGGCATAATGTCATCTGAAAACGCCCTATTACATATAGATTCCGAAGCCGATACGCCTACGGATGTTCCCACAATTACCATCGTGCATGCATCGGTCGGCTCTGGACATAAGGCCGCCGCGAACGCTATCGCACAAGCGATCGAGCTCATGCGCGGCACCCAGGGCGTGCCCGAAAATGTGCAGGTCGACGTTCTCGACATCCTTGATTTTGGGCGCATACATTTTGACGGCAACAAGACAGCTGCTTCTTTCACGGGAGCAACAAGGCCGATCTACGACGTCACATGGCGCTACATGCTTACGGGACGCCTGCTTTGGGGCGGTGGGACAAGTTGGTCGCGCATCATGTTTCCCGCTTTCAACGACTATGTGCGCGAGAAAAATCCTATAGCCGTCATCTGCACGCATATAACCGGCGCCAACGTGGCTGCCGGAGCGCGGCTTATCACCGGAACCGACTATCCCATCGTTTGCGTTCCCACCGATTACGAAATAGAGGGTTGGTGGCCGCACCGGCAGACCGATCTGTTCTGCGTCGCAAACGAATTCATGGCCGAGACGCTACGGCCGCGCAAGGTCCCCGAACGCCGCATCAAAATCACGGGCATTCCCGTGCGCAGCGGATTCGAAACCGATATATCGCGCGAAGAGGCTCAAGAGCAGTTCGGTCTTCCTAAAGACAAGATCAACGTACTGGTCATGGCAGGTGCGAGCCTACCCCAGCCTTATGTGCGCTTTAGGGCCGCCATGGATCAGACGCTGCCATTTTTGCGCGGCTTCAGCGGAATGAACTTTATCTTTTTGCCCGGAAAGGACGAGGAATACGCGCATAAGCTCAAGACCGTTTTCGACGCCATGGCGCTCGACAACGTTCGAGTCATGGATTATGTCGACGATATGGCATCGCTCATGCACGCCTGCGATCTTGCAATCCTCAAATCCGGTGGCTTAACGGTCACAGAATGCCTCTGCGCGCGCCTGCCGATGATCCTCCTCGGAAAATCATATGGACAAGAAAAGGCCAACACGACCATGCTCACGGGCATGGGTGCAAGCATGCATGTCACCACGGCACGTGAGCTCGTCTTCACCCTCAGGCACCTGCATGACCACCCCGAATCGCTCAAAGCTCTTCTGATCAACGGAGAGGCTATCAGGCGACCGAGCGCTGCAGAAGACATCGTCATAGCAACCATGGGCCTTATCGGTAAAACCGAGCAGCATAAGCGTCGATTTGCCGATTTTTATTGGGGTGGAAAGCCCGCACACATTCGCTAGAAGCGGAATCATTTTAATCGAGAGCATAAGAACGAATCTTGCGCGGAAACGCCAGTCAAGCAAAGAAAAGGCACCTAAAACGACGCTTGAACGAATACCTGAATTGCAGGGTAACTAGCTCAATCTCCTTGAATCCTAAGAAATATCCCTTCTTGTATGCGCGGGAAGGGATGGCAAAGTTCAACGTTTATTACGCCTCGATGGGAACTATTCGGTTCCGCTCGATCCAAAACCGCCTGTCCCGCGGTCGGTCTCATCGAGCTCATCGACTTCAACAAGCTCGACAACGGGAACCTTTTGAATAACGAGCTGGGCGATGCGCTCGCCCTTTTTCAACGCGACGGAAGATTCGGCATCCAGGTTAATGAGAATGACCTTGAGTTCGCCACGATAGTGGGCATCGATCAAACCAGGGGTATTGACGATACTTAAACCAAGCTTTGCAGCAAGACCGCTGCGAGGCTGGACAAAGCCTGCATATCCATCGGGAATCGCAACGGCAAGACCGGTTGAAATCAGCTTTCGTTCAAAAGGCTTGAGCTCAACATCTTCATATGAACGCAAATCGAGCCCAGCATCTCCGCTATAAGCGTACGAAGGCAGCACGACGTCGTCATGCAGCCGTTTCACATTGAGTTTAAGCGTCATTATGCTTGCTCCCTCAGCTTATCGAGCTCCTCAATGAACTCATCGACGTCTTTAAAATCACGGTAGACCGATGCGAACCTGATGTAAGCGACCTTATCGAGACCCTCGAGTCGCTTGAGAACCATGTCTCCGATCTCGCGGGAAGGAACCGCCGTCAACGTTCTGCCGCGGAGCTCGACCTCGATATCATCGATGAGCGCATTGAGCTTGCCCAAATCGATATCGCGCTTGGTGGTAGCGCGACTTAGCCCTGCCAAAAGCTTGTTTCTATCGAACGGCTGGGTCGAGCCATCGCTCTTGAGAACCTCGATGGGGTCCTCACAACGCTCAAACGTTGTAAATCGATATGAACAAGAAAGGCATTCGCGGCGTCTCTTGATGGCATTGGTGGCTTCTTGCATGCGTGAATCAATGACACGCGTTCCAGCATTTCCGCATTTAGGACAACGCATGGGCACTCCTTAGAACATAGAGAGGATACCATGCGCTTTAACTTATTTCGAAGACGGCACGAGCAGGGTGTCTCCGGGCTGCAAGGAAAGACGCTGAAGCCCGTTCTGCTCTTGAATCAAATCTTCAACATCTTGAGTGGAGAGCCCGTCAACCGGATGGTCCTCCGAGATGGACCAGACGGACTCACCGGGACGCACGCGAATGCGCTCATATGAAACGTTTTCAATAACCTGAATGCGATGGGCGGACGAAACGATTGAGGCGCCGAACGCAATCAAGGCGCAGCCAAGAGCCATGCACGTAAGAGCGGCGATGAGACGAGTATCTATGGGAGCGCGGAAATGAGTCGACTTTGCAGGAACGTTCTCGATCGAACGAGCAGAATCAGCAGCATGAAAAGTCGCCTGCTGGCAAAGACCGCCGGAAACGACACTGAAACTCGGTTTATTCGACTTATAGATATCAAGGGCAAGATTGCCTTCAACCATATTCATGCTCGTGTTCATGTTCTCTCCTCTCATGTTCCCTATCTGTTATAGACGCCTGCCCGGACATTCTTTCTAGTAAAAGAACGCGTGTTCGTGTATTATTATCTTCGAACAGTTGTTCCTGTCAATATTAATTCGAACATTTGTTTGGCATGGAGGGAAGCATGGCGCGCAAGATCACCAAACGTCAGCAGGAGATTTACGATTTCATCAAATCGTATCAACGGGAGAAGGGCTATCCCCCCAGCGTTCGCGAGATGGCCTCTGCCGTAGGCCTCTCCTCTCCCTCAACCGTCCATGCACATCTCGCCTCCCTCGAAGAGCATGGCCTGATCAAGCGCGATAAAACAAAACCGCGAGCTCTCGAGCTCTTCAATGAGGACGGCTCTGCAGTGAAGCTTGCCGCCGTCGAAGAGAATCCGAGTCGAGGAACGGTCACGCTGCCGCTCATCGGTCGCGTGGCCGCCGGTATTCCCATTTTGGCCGAACAAAATGTCGAGGATAGCTTTACCTTGCCCGCCGAGATCGCGACAGATTCAAGCTCGTTCGTACTCGAGGTTCATGGCGACTCCATGATCAATGCCGGCATATTCAATGGTGACTACATCATCGTTCGCGAGCAACACTCAGCCATGAACGGCGAGATCGTAGTGGCCATGATCGATGGGTCCGCGACGGTCAAGACGTTCTACAAAGAGCGCGGACGCGTTCGTCTGCAGCCCGAAAACGATGCCATGGAGCCCATTTACGCCGAGAACCCAACCATTCTCGGAAAAGTCGTTGCTCTCATGCGTCGTTTCTAACGCAGATCGATGTCCGACGAGAGAGCGCTCCCAAAAACCGGCCGCAGTCGCATTCATGGATTTGACGTCATACGTGGTTTGACCGTCGTGTCGATGATGCTCTTTCACGCCATGTATGACCTGGCCTATCTGTACGGCATCCATATCGGTTGGTTTGAGAATCCATTCATCCAAAATATGTGGCGCAACTCCATTAGCTGGACATTCCTTTTTCTTGCCGGCTGGATGTTCGGATTCTCAAAGTCCAACCTTAAACGCGGAATCAAGTACGCGATCGTTGCCGTCGTTATCTTCTTGGTAACGACGATTGCTCAAGTCGACATTCCCATTAATTTCGGAATCGTATACTGCATGGCGGCCTCGACATTACTCATATACGAATTGACCAAAACGCCCCTCCATATGAATCCTGCCCTAGGTTGCATCTTCTGCCTGGTCTTTTTTATTGCAACCTATCAGCTGCCGAAAGGCACCTATGCAATCGAGGGTCTTGCATGGCTCGGAATACCTTCGGCAACGTTCTCATCCGGAGATTATTACCCGCTTCTCCCCTACACCTTTATGTATGCGCTTGGCTATTTTTCAATGCGAGCGTACGAGCTGAGCTCCAACAAATACAGCGGTGTTCCGTTTAACCTTACGTGCGCACCGCTCGAAGCGATCGGACAGCACAGCCTTGGGCTCTATCTTCTTCATCAACCGATTATTTTGCTGTTACTCATGTTCGCGTTCGATATCAGCTGACTCAAAGCGTTTCACTCGCTTTGCTAAACCGCTCGGGAACTTAGCTGTAAGAGCAATAAAAGTTGCCTCGTAGCTCTCCTGGATCACATGAGCATAGTCATGAATCTGAGCAAGGAGAGCTGCCTCCGAATACGGTAGCTCGATAGTCATAAGTTCGTCACCGGCAGAAGCCTCGGCTGCAATACGGTCAAGCAGTACTTCAAGTCCCCTCCCGGTTCTCGCACTGAACGAAACGGAACCGGAATAGCGAAGAGACAGAGAAATCGCCTCTTCGTCAGGCAGAAGATCGCATTTATTGAACACGATGATGCGCGGAACCTTGCTTGCACCGATCTCTTCAAGCACTTCTTCAACGGCTTCCCTTTGATGGACAAAATCCTCATCGGAAGCATCGACGATCTCGAGAATCAAATCGGCACTTCTTACTTCCGAGAGCGTCGATTTAAATGCTTCGACAAGTCCATGTGGCAGCTTTTGGATAAAACCGACAGTATCGGTGAAAGTGAGGAGACGTCCTCCCGAAAGACGATAGGAGCGCGTAGTCGGATCGAGCGTCGCAAATAACTTGTCCTGAGATAAGACCTCGGCACCCGTCAGCGTATTCAGGAGCGAGGATTTACCGGCGTTGGTATAACCTGCAAGGGCAATTCGAAATGCCGGAGACGAAAGGCGGCTCTTCGATTGCGTATCGCGGTTCTTTTGAACTTTATCGAGCTCAGCCTTGACTGCACTGATTTTCTTACGGACCAACCGTCGGTCAACCTCGAGCTGGCTTTCGCCCTGTCCAAAGCGACTTCCGATCCCACCGCGCGTTTGCTCTTTAGCCAAATGTGTCCACATGCCACGGAGTCGCGGAAGCAGATATTGAAGCTGGGCCAACTGAACCTGCAGCTTGCCCTCTTTCGTTTGGGCATGTTGGCCGAAAATATCGAGAATGAGCGCGGTCCGGTCGATGATCTTCACCGGCTCTCCCACAGCCTTCTCAAGATGCGATTGCTGCGATGGAGAGAGCTCCTCATCGAAGATGACAACCTGTGCATCGAGGCGATGGACATAACCGCGAAGTTCCTCGACCTTACCTGAACCGATAAACGATTTAGGATTGGGTTTGTCGAGACGCTGAGTCAAGCTGAAAACAACTTCGGCGCCGGCTGTATCGGCAAGCCGAGCAAGCTCATCAAGCGAGCGCTCGGCCGGCCAAGAAGATTCTCGCCAATCGATCCCGACGAGAATGGCGCGCTCGCGTTCCTTTTCTGTATTCACAAACGGAAAACGCGCCATCTACACGGTCCCTAAAATCATGTCGGCTGCCTGCTCGGGCGTGCATGCATCCATATCAATCCACGAAATACGCTTGTCACGCCTGAACCAGATAAGCTGACGCTTTGCATATCTACGCGAACGCCTTTTTATCAACTCAACCGCTTCGTAGAGCGACAGTTCCCCATCGAGATATTGGATGAGCTCTTTGTAGCCAATCGCCTGCATTGATGTGAGAGCATCTTTGTATCCGTCGGCAACAAGGGATTCAACCTCTTCCAAAAGACCGCGCTGCATCATGTTGTCAACACGCTTATCGATGCGCTCGTAGAGGCGCCCTCGATCCATTGAGAGGCACCAGATCTGAGACTCGTAGAAAGACTGAGGGGATGCGAAGCCAGCTTTTTGCTCAGCGTACGAAACGCCTTCATCGGCCATCTCGAGCGCTCTGATAACGCGGCGTACATTATGAGGATGAATAACGGCCGCACTTGCCGGGTCACGTTGGGAAAGCAGGTCATGCAAGGCCTGCGCCCCCTCAACCTCGAGCCTTGCCTGATATATCGATCTCGTACCGCTCTCGGCGTCACCGGAAGGAAAATCCATGCAATCGATGGCAGCCATCAAATAGAGGCCGGTACCGCCACAAAAGACAGGCGTCTTAGAAGAAGCGAGACAGCGGTCAGCTTCGGCTCGCGCATCACGTTGATAAAGCGCTGCCGAATATGCAAACCCTGGATCGACGATATCGACGAGTTTGAGCGGAGCCCGGCAATCCGAAGGATCGGCCTTTGCAGTGCCGATATCCATACGCCGATAGACTTGCATCGAATCGCAAGAGAGGACCTCGCTTCCGAGCTTAAAAGCAAGGATATCGGCGGTTTCGCTCTTGCCGACAGCAGTCGGCCCAACTACTGCGATTACCTGCGGCATAACTTATCGAGGCTCGCCGACGACGTTTCCAGAGAGATACCAGGTCTTTGCTTCGGTAACCTCGACATCGAGAATCTTGCCCACAAGTTCGTCCGCACTATATCCCTCGGGAACGGGTGCATGAACGGTCTGATTTTTTGGACTTTTGCCCTGCAGGATCGAGTCGTCCTTTTTGGATGCGCCCTCGATGATGGCAGGGACCGTTGTATTCAGCTCACCCTGATTAAATTCATGAGCAGTCGTCTCGATAACCTTTACCAAACGGTTGAAACGGTTGAGTATTTCATCGCGAGACGTATTGTCAACGATCTTTGCAGCAGGCGTGCCCTCACGCTTGGAGTAAATGAACGTGAACGCTTGGGAATAGCGAACCTGTTCGGCCAGAGACAATGTCTCGAGAAAATCTTCCTCGGTCTCCCCCGGGAAACCGACGATGATATCCGTGGAAAGCGCGATATCAGGGATCTTATTGCGAATCATATCGACAAGCTTGAGATAATCTTCGCGCGTGTAGCGACGGTTCATCTCTTTAAGGATGCGCGTGGAGCCCGACTGGACGGCAAGATGCAGCTGCGGCATGACAGCTTCGACCTCGGCCATCGCGTCGACCGTCTCGGGCAAGAGATCCTTGGGATGCGAGGACGTGAAGAAAATACGCTCGATTCCCGTTTGACCGACAGCACGCAGCAGCTCGGCGAATCGCGGTTTTCCCTGAGAATCGCGCCCATAGGAATTAACGTTTTGACCCAGAAGCGTGATCTCTCGAACGCCAGTACGCGCCAAGGCGGTAACCTCGTCGACGATCTCGTAGAAATCACGCGATTTCTCGCGACCGCGCACATAGGGCACGATGCAATAGCTGCAGAAGTTATTGCATCCCGTCATGATGGGAACCCATGCATGGTACTGCGTTGCACGGTGCCAAGGCATGTCTGTCGCATCGCTATCATCATTCTCGAGCGTACGGACCTTGCAGCCATCTGATTCGAACGCATCAGCAATAAGATCGCCGACATGGGCAATGGAAGATGTGCCGAAAATCACATCGACGTTATCGACATTGGTCAAGAGGCCTTCGCCGTCGCGCTGCGCAATGCACCCTCCGACCGCGATAACACGCTTGCCCGAGGGCGAAGGAGGAAGGCTTTTACACGAAGAGCACTGGCCGTAGAGACGCGTATCAGCCGCCTCGCGAACACAGCACGTCATGAAAACGACGATGTCGGCCGACTCGGGGCCGAGGGCCTCGAGGCAACCGTATGAATCCAAAAGTCCACTCACGCGCTCGGAGTCATGCATGTTCATTTGGCAACCGAACGTGCGGATAAAGTAGGTTTTGCCAGCCAGGACGGAACGGACGGAAGAAGTCATGAAAGGCCTTTACGCAACGGGTTTAACGGAATCAAAAGTGCTATCGAAGTCCTGTGGATCCTGGACGGCTCGAGAAAGCTGATGGACATACACCGAAAGACGAATGGCAGTACGCGCCTCACCGTTGATGATGATGTCCGAAAAGATCGGCGCACACGAAATATCGAACCCCGTCGGAATCAGAAAACCGCGCGCGATCGCAATAGCCTTGATAGCCTGATTGACCGCACCGGCACCCACACATTGCAGGTTAACAGGGGTGCCGTCTTTGACCATCCCGGCAATCGCGCCTGCAACCGATGCGGGAGACGACTTGCTCGAGACCTTGAGACAATCCATCAATAGCTCCTGGATACTTCGTTTTAAGTGCAATTTAGTACATGTATGGTTACTTTACCTCAGGCATACAGGCATAACAAGATTCACTCCTGCTTGTCGATTTCGAAAGAAATGGTTATACGGTCCTTCGAAACACGAATCTTGGGATCGCCAGCAAGGTTGAGATAGTAGCGTTCGGCTAGCTGCGAAAATTCCTTCTCGACATTACGTGAGAAATCAGCCAAATCCTCTTTAGCGATCCTAAGGCCGCGCCGGTCCTTGGTGAGATCGACTTTACGCGAAACAGGAGACGAATCCCTCGTACGCAAGAGGCGCGCAGCGACCGGACGAAGCGCATCGATCTGTCCGGCAATGATTCGATGAGCGGTGCGTTCAGAAAGGCCGAGCCCGATGGATTCCGAAATGCGCATGAAATCCTGAGCATCAGCGGCAAACGCAAGGCGATCGCAAACAGGGACGGAGTTTTCGTCATCGACAAAGAGCAGCTTTGCAGTATCGACGCGCGAAAGCGCACGTTGATACATGGTAGCCGCCACTTCGGTAGGCGTACCGAAGAACACATCGCACCCGACGCGCTCTTCGAGGGCAAACTCGCAGGTGGTCCGAACAATATTGTGCGGACCCTTTGCGCAAACATAGACTCCGTCGTCATTTTTAACGGCCTGCGGCCAGGTCGACTGGTCCGCACGCTCAGCAAGACGACCCGTATCGACCTCGACTTTAAAGGCAGAACCCAAATCTTCGCCCGAAGACACCACAGTGGCGGAATCAACATTCTGACGAATGGAGAAAAGCGCCATACCACGACCGTGAACACCCCAACGGTCCATCTTCATGGACTCCAGTTTTGAGGTTACACGGGCGTCGAAAATGCGCTCCTGCATATCATCGGGAACGCCGCAGCCATCATCAAGAAACACGAGGGTCCGCATACCGGATTCCTTTTGCGTGGCAACGTAAATCGTCGACGCGCCGGCATCGCGAGCATTGCGAAGCATCTCGATGACAACATCCTCAACATGCTGGATGTCATGTTTCGCCTGGCGCCTCTCGGCTTCGGAGACGCGCAGGCGAACATAACCTTCGCCGAGGTTTTCCTCGACACGGAGGTTTCCCTCCCCCGACATGGAAGAGATAAAAGAAATGAGCTCTTGAGAGTCGTTCATCGCTATTTAGCGATATCGACGGCACGGCTCTCGCGAATCACGACAACGCGAACCTGACCGGGGTATTCCATCTCTTCCTCGATCTGGTGGGCGATATCATGCGCAAGCACGGTCGACTCGGCATCGGAAATCTTGTCCGGCTGGACCATGACGTGGACTTCGCGGCCAGCCTGCATCGCATACGTACGCTCGACGCCATCATGCGAGTTGGCGATCTCCTCAAGCTTCTCGAGGCGCTTGATATAGTTCTCCGCAGACTCGCGGCGAGCACCCGGGCGCGACGCGGAGACAGCATCTGCAGCCTGAACGAGGACATCGAGAACCGTATCGGGGTCGACGTCGGCATGATGCGCCTCGATCGCATGGACGATATAGGGCTTCTCGCCATAACGACGTGCGAGCTCTGCTCCGATAACAGCGTGGGGGCCTTCGACCTCATGGTCGATCGCTTTGCCGAGATCATGGAGAAGACCGGCGCGCTTGGCTACGACAATGTCAACACCGAGCTCCGAAGCCATCACGCCGCAAAGCTCAGAAACCTCGATAGAGTGCTGGAGCACATTCTGGCCGAACGACGTGCGATAGCGAAGTGCGCCGAGCGTCTTGATGATCTCGGGATGCAGGTCATGGATACCCGCATCGAACGCTGCCTGCTCGCCGGCCTCTTGCACGCGCTGCTGAACGAGATCGGATGCCTTTTTGTACATCTCCTCGATACGTGCAGGGTGGATGCGACCATCGGCGATGAGGTTCTCAAGGGCAACGCGCGCGGTTTCGCGACGCACCGGGTTGAAGCTCGAAAGGATAACCGTCTCGGGCGTGTCGTCAATCACGAGGTTAACGCCCGAAACCTGCTCAAAGGTACGGATATTGCGGCCCTCACGACCGATGATACGCCCCTTGAGGTCGTCAGACGGAATGTGGACCGACGTCACCGTCACCTCGGCCGTATGGTCGGCAGCGCAACGCTGGATGGCAAGCGAGAGGATCTCCTGCGCCTTCTTATGGCACTCAGCACGAACCTGCTG
>CAVCLY010000006.1:40985-42392 GCA_963603165.1 Faecalibacterium prausnitzii | reverse complement strand
TGGTCGCCGCCTCATGCGTGACTTCGCCACGGACCTTATCGAGCAGCTCGCGATGAGCGTCATCGCGCGTAAGCTCGGAGATACGCTCGAGCTCGGTCGTCTGCTTCTCAAAGAGGTCCTCGAGTTCGCGAGAGCGCTTCTCGACCTGGCCGGCCTGGCTCGAGAGTTGGTGCTCCCGTTTGTCGAGCGCGTCATTCCTGCGATCGAGGGACTCTTCGCGCTGCATCACGCGATTCTCGAGAACGCGAAGCTCCTTTTTACGCTGCTTCTCCTCGTTCTCGGCAGCCTGGCGATGCTGGATGATCTCTTCCTTGGCTTCGAGCAGAGCTTCTTTTTTCAGGGTCTCAGCCTGTCGTTTAGCATCACCGATAACGGACTCCGCCTCCTGGTGAGCAGACTCGATTTTAGAGTCCGCCTCCCTGAGGCTGCCCTGCTTAGCGGTGCGCATGAAGACGACAGCGGCAACGACGCCGACAAGGGCGCCGATGATACCGAACACGACTTCCATGCTTCTCCTTCTTTCAGATCAGTTCAAGCAAAACGACGCCTCCGAAAAGACGCCGCCATTTGTACGCTATGACACGAAGATAACTTTTAAAAATAACAAGTATTCAAGCTCATCGTTGATGAGTTCATATCACATAACAAATGACTGGATAATCGTAGGTTGAACAGCCCGAACTGTCAATCGAGCAGAAGGCAGGCGGCACAAACGACCAGCTAGAATGCTGACGATGAGGGTTCTTCCTCAAGATATGAACAATCCAGACGATCCCTCACCGCACGAGAGGCGATCGAATATTCGAAGCCCTTGGACATAAGATGGCGAACGAGCTTTTCATACGGGCGCGAATCGGGAACACGCTTTTTCTGGAGCAGGTTTTGAGCGCGAACAAGGCTGTCGTCTGAATCGAAAAAATCCTCAGGATAACCGACGATACCCTCAAGGGCGACGCCCTTGCGTTTGAGTTCAAGCTCGATCTTTCGCTTACCCCAACCCCGGTTTTTTCTCGCCTCGATAAAATATACGGCGAAGCGCTGATCATCGAGAAAACGGTGCGAAAGGGCTCGGTTTACAACCGCGTCGATAGCCCCATCCGAAAATCCGTATAAGGAAAGCTTCTCTCTGACCTCATGAACAGAATGATCGCGCCGGGAAAGCATCTCGGTCAACACGGTCATGCAAACCTGTTCGCAAAGCTTGTCGATAAGCTCCGTGCACCAGTCGAGATCCAAGGGAAACCCAAATGATTCTTTTTCGAGGACGCGCGCCGCACGCACCGGAACGAAAAGTTCGCGAAGCACGGCACCGTCCTCGTTCTTGAGGCCAACACACGCAGAAGGTTTGCGCTTCCCGAACCCAGAAGAACGCTTGGGCTCGGGAAGCGCGATATCAATGGAGTAGAC
>CAVCLY010000006.1:0-40975 GCA_963603165.1 Faecalibacterium prausnitzii | reverse complement strand
GAGTAGACAGGAGCAGACATCGCAGCTACTCAACCGCGTCATCAACCCGAACATCGCCAGAGATCTCCACGTCGCTCGGCGCATCGTCATCAAAATCAAGACCGCACGCAACGCGCACGCGATGCTCGAGCTCATCTGCAAAATCGGGATTCTTGCGCAGGAACTCCTTGGCAGCCTCCCTGCCCTGTCCAAGCTTTTCGGTCGTATCGCCAACGCGGTACGTATACCAGGCGCCAGACTTGGTAACGAGCTCGCACTGAACAGCCATATCGAGGATAGAGCCCTCTTTAGAGATGCCCGTTCCGTACATGATGTCGAACTCGGCGGACTTGAAAGGCGCTGCCACTTTGTTTTTGACGATCTTGGTGCGCACGCGGTTGCCGATCACATCGGTACCGTTCTTGATGCTATCGATACGCCTGATATCGATACGCACCGAGGAGAAGAACTTGAGAGCGCGGCCACCGGTCGTCGTCTCGGGATTGCCGAACATGACACCGATCTTCTCGCGCAGCTGGTTAATGAAGATGCAGGTGGTGTTCGATTTTGAAAGCGAGCCGGCAAGCTTGCGCAGGGCCTGGCTCATGAGGCGAGCCTGAAGGCCGACGGTGGTATCGCCGATCTCACCCTCGATCTCGGCACGCGGGGTAAGCGCTGCAACGGAGTCGATCACGATGCAGTCGATCGCACCCGAACGCACGAGCATGTCGCAGATCTCAAGCGCCTGCTCTCCCGTATCGGGCTGAGAGATGAGGACCTCGTCGATATCGACGCCGATGCGGGCAGCATAGGTGGGATCGAGGGCATGCTCGGCATCGATAAAAGCGACGACGCCGCCAGCGGCCTGGGCCTCGGCAAGGATCTCGAGCGAGAGCGTCGTCTTGCCCGAAGATTCGGGTCCGTAGATCTCGATGATACGTCCGCGCGGAACGCCTCCGATTCCCAGAGCGACATCAAGGGCAAGAGATCCCGTAGGGATTGCCTCGACTTCGAGCTGCGGGCCGCCATCACCGTAGCGCATGATGGAGCCGTCGCCGAATTTCTTCTCGATCTCTTTCTTGGTCGCGGCGATCATCTTGTCGCGCTCAGCGCCCGTCGTACGCGCATGGACGGTGCGCACGGGTCCGGAATTCTTGGCCATGGAGCCCTCCTTGATTTCAACTGAGTTGATAGTAAACGAACAGCTGTTCGCGGTCAACCGTCTATCAGGAGTATCGAAGCCCCAATCCGGTAGATAACGTTTAAAGGCTATGCCGAACCTTACTGAAATCTATCCGAGGCGCGGCTCCGGCGCAGAACACCAACAGAAATGCAGGTCAAAGCCACATTGTCAGCAAAACGCAATCGTGCGAACTCAAATAGGACGCACCCGACAGCTAAAATCGAGGGTAGAGCGCACGCAAATCACACGGCAGCGTCGAGAAGAAGCTCGAGCGCCCTCAGACTCGCCCGCTTGCGAACAGCGGTGCGATCTCCCTCGAACACGAAGCGATCGGCGCGGACCCCCTCGGCCCCCGCGATACCGATGTAGACGCACCCGACAGGATCTTGGTCAGTTCCTCCCCCAGGCCCGGCGTAACCCGTCAGGCTCACGGCCAGATCGGACCCAAAGAGCCTGCGCGACCCATCGGCCATCTCGCTCGCGGTCTCAAAAGACACCGCTGTATGCTCATGCAAAGTCTCGCCAGAGACGCCGAGCACACGATGCTTGATCTCGTCGCAATAGGTGACCGCACCGCCCAAAAGCACGTCCGAGGCCCCGGGCACATCGGCAATCGCCGATGCCACCATCCCGGCGGTACACGATTCGGCCGTAGATACCGTCAAACCCCGGCCTGAAAACGTATCCACGACGGACCGAGCCGCACGCGAGATCCTCTCGTCAAGATCTTCTGCCTGCACCATGGCCTTATGCACCAAAAACGACGCTGCGGCAGTTCCAGAAGTACTGAGCGCCCGAGACGACCGTGAGCACAACGGCAATGGCCATGAGGACGCGCGAAAGCCCGAGGATGACGATGGCAGCCGGATCGCAACCGAGCGCGATGAGCATGAATCCGAGCAAATACCCGCAGAGGGAGACCATGGTCGTCGCAGTCTTCCACTTGCCGAGCTTATCGGCGGCGACGACGATGCCGGCAGCGCTCGCCACCATACGGAGGGCACTCACCAAGAACTCGCGGAAGAGGATGATGAAGACCGTCCATACGCTCACGACGCCAAAATCGAGGAACAACAGCAGGGCCGAGAAAACGAGCAGTTTGTCGGCAATCGGATCGAGGAACTTGCCGAAGTCGGTGATCTCGTTACGTGAACGCGCAAGATAGCCGTCGAGTTTGTCCGTGCAGGAAAGGATGACATAGAGCACGAACGCAGCCGTAGCGAGCGCAGCGTCGAAACCATTTGGACCGTCCGTTCCCTTTGTGCACGAGAGAGCGGAGAGCACCATAAAGACCGGAATGAAGACGATACGCACGCACGTAACGATGTTTGCAGGGGTCCAGACACTCGTAGACCTGTTTTGATTTTCAGCCATGCTCGTTCCTACTCCACAACGTGACCGACCAGCTCATAGCAGAAGCTGTCGGTAAATTCGACCTTCAAGATATCACCAACCGCGGCCTCGTCGACCTCGAGATGAACGGCGCCGTCCGAATCCGGAGCCTGGAACCATGCGTGACCGATAAGCTCGGGCCCGTTCTCGCCCTCCTCGATACCGTCGACGATGACTTCGGCGACCTCGCCGACGTGCGCCGCCGTCGCGGCAAAGCCCAGAGACTCCGCAAGGTCCATCGCCTGCTGAGCGCGCTCGAGCTTGATCTCCTCGGGCACCTGGCCCTCCATCTGGGCGGCCCGGCTCCCCTCCTCACGGGAATAGGCGAAGACGCTCGTATAGTCGAAGCCCACGCGGTCCATGAACTCCATCAGCTCCTCGAACTCCTCGTCGGTCTCGGTCGGAAAACCGACCATCCCGGTGGAGCGGATGACCATACCCGGGATCTCGGTGCGCAACCGATCGAAAAGCTCCTCGAGCTCCGCGCGCGAGCCGGAACGGTTCATGGCGCTCAGGATGCGCTCGCTGCAGTGCTGCACCGGAATGTCGATGTAGGGAAGCACCTCGGGCGTGTCGCGAATCGTGGCGATCAGCTCATCGGACATGCCTTCGGGCTGGAGATAGAGCACGCGGACCCACACGTGCTCGGGACGCACGGCGGCGGAGACGGCGCGCAAGAGCTCAGAGAGATTCTTGGGGCCATCGGCATTCTCGTCCTTGAAGTCGTTGCCCCAGATGCCCGTGTCCTGACCGATCAGGACGATCTCGCGCACACCGCCCGCGACCAGGTCCTTGACCTCGGAGATGATGTTCTCGGCCGAACGCGAGTGATAGCGGCCGCGAATGAAGGGGATCATGCAGAAGCTGCAGAAACGGTTGCAGCCGTCAGAGATCTTGACGTAGGCCGTGGCGCCCTCGACCGTGCGCTTGACCTGCGGAATATAGGCAGGCTCCTCGCGCTCGTAGGCAAGCACCCCATCGACGAAGGAAACGATGCCGTCCTCCTCGTCGGAACGCACGAAAGCCGCGACCTCCGGAAGCTCCGAGGGAAGCTCGTCGCCATAGCGCGAGGGAACGCATCCGCACATGACGATACGGCAGCTGCGCACGTCGTCCTCGACTTCAGAGGCAAGCTGAAGCGTGGTCTCGATGCTTTCGGATGTAGCCGAGGCGAGGAACGAGCACGTGTTGACGATGGCGACATCGGCGGTCTCCGCAGAGTCGGCCTCCGTATAGCCTGCAGCCGTGAGCAGCGAGCGCATGCGGTCGGTATCGACCTCGTTCTTGGCGCAACCGAGCGTGATATAGACGATCGAGCCGGGAGTGTTGTCCATGGAAGCGAGGGCCCCTTTCTATTGGAACAAAGCGGATGAGGGTTTAGCGATAGTTGGTGAACTGCAGCGGCTGGCCGTAATCCTGCGAACGCAGATACGAGATCACCGTCTGGAGCGCATCCTTGGACGCCGAGCTCACGCGCAGCTTCTCACCTTCGATCGTGACTTTGACCTTGAGTTTTTGGTCCTTGATCTCTTTGTTGATCTTTTTTGCCGTCGCCTGTTCGATGCCCTCGACCACATGCCCGAGCACGCGGACCGTACCGCCGGAGGCAGCTTGCGGAGCATCCCACGAGACGGCCTTGAGATCGATTCCACGCTTGATCAGCTTGCCGTTGAGCACGTCGATGATCTGGCGCGCCACGAAATCGGCCGGAGCATTGACGGTAAACGCGCCATCGCCCTTTGAGAGCTCGATGGTCGCGCCCGAGTCCTTGAGGTCGTAGCGCTGCGAGATCTCGCGCGCGGTCTGCTGGTACGCGTTGTCGACCTCTTGCATATCGACTTCGGAGACAACGTCGAAACTTGAATCTTTAGCCATGATTACCTGCTTTCTGATACCTGTGCCGATCGGAATCGGACGATGCGTGAGCGATCTAGTCGAAGCTACTGCGAAGATGAGGGCGAAGCCGACGACGCGGACGAAGAACCCGAGCTCGCCGCGGAAGTCGAGGACTGCGTCGACGAAGTGTCGGTGGATCCTTGCGAATCTCCCGACGAGTCCGAAGCATCCGCATCTTCGGTCGAGGATGACGAAGACGTCTTGGGAACCGCAAGGGACACACGGGCGACCCCTGCGGTCGTGGAGTCGTAGCGCACCTTCTTGCCGTTCTTGGTGATGGTCACATACGAAGGCTTGCTCGTCGTGATATCGATCGACTCCGACGCCGTGTACTCCTTGGTTAAGGGTCCCGTCGCCTGACGCCCGAACACGAGTTTGCCATCGACACGCACTTCGAGAAACGCCGTCTTTTTGGACGCCACCTTGACCTTGACCGTGATGGATGACGAGCCGGAATCGGACGAGGTTTCGGTCGCGTCGGTCGTCGAATCGGTTGATGAATCGTCGGTATCGCTCGATTCTTGATCGGTCGACGTATCGTCGGAATCATCGCTCGAGTCGCTATCCCCATCATCGGTGCTCGAAGAGGCCTTTTTCTTTTTAGAAGAAGACTTTGAAGAGGAATTCTTTGCCGTCGTCTCCGCCTTTGCCGTCTCTTCTGCAAGCGTGGTCGTGCTCGAATTCGAGCTGCAGGCACGAGACAAGAGCACGAAGAGCAAGATCAAGATGGCGAGGATGGCTACCGCGACACCGATTAGGAACTTAGGGTCGAACCCCGCAAGAAATGATGCGGTGGATGCACCCCTCGCTGATCGGGGATCACGACGACCGTCGCGTCCACGCGATGCGGGAGTGCGACGTGCCCCACGGTCGCGATAGGCATCGCGACCGGCAGCGCGCGTGCGACCCGAAGCCGTAGGCACAGGACGACGTCGCCCATTCGATTGCATGGAGGACGAGCCGTTGCGCTGCGACCGCGATCGATCATCGCCGCGGCCCCGACGCGAGCCCTGCGCGGACCGTGACCCGCTCGCCAAGCGCGTGCTGCGCATGCGGCCGCGCTCACCCGAAGCATACGATCCGTCGCCATAGCCGGCGCGAGGGTTGCGCGCGGTTCCCGACGCCGTCGGCACCGAGGCCTCCGCAGGTGGTAGGGTTCGCCTCACGCGGTCGCGCTGCGCACGAATCTCGGAACCCGAACCGTTCTCGGTCACATATCCTGCCTGTAGGGCACGCTGGCCGTACCGTGTCGACTGGGGACGCGAGCCAACCATATAGAAACGTCCCGATTCATTCGAAGAACGCGGACTCACAGGTCCTGCCGGACCTTGCAGATTGCCGCCGCGACGCTCTCCCCCGTTCTCATATGCGCAGAGGTCGTCGAAGTAGATATTGACGATCTCGGTCGGGTTGAGTCCCAGAAAACGAGCGTAGCTCGAGATCATTCCCTGAGCGTAGCCGCGCGGAGGCATAGACGCAAAGTTGCCGAGCTCGAAGTACTCGATGATCTGAGGCCTGATTTTGATAGTATTGGCGACCTGCTGGATGGACAAGCCCAGCTCGCGCCTGCGGTTCAGAAGCAGCTCGCCGAATCGCGCACTCATGAGAGGCCTCCAAAGAGATCGTCCTCGGCGGCCATCTCGGCATCGACCGAACGAAGGGCGGCAAGCCCCTCCTCATCGAGCAGAACCTCGCGGGGCTTTGAGCCATCGGGGGGACCGACAACGCCCTTTTCCTCGAGCATATCCATGATGCGCCCAGCGCGCGCATAGCCCACCTTGAGCCTGCGCTGCAGACCCGAGGTGGAGCCGAGTTGCGTCTCGACCACGATCTGCGCGGCTTCCCAGATGAGCGGATCGTCGCTCTCGGGTTCGGCCTGTCCCGTGCGGAGCGGGCCGGCACCGGTGGCGACAGCCATTCCGGGAGCGACGGCCGAGAGAATCTCCTCATGGTAATCGGGCTCGGACTGCGATTTGACGAACTCGACGATCTCGTTGATCTCCTCGTCTGAAACGAAGCAGCCCTGAATACGTCGGGGCTTGCCCCAACCGACCTTGGAGAAGAGCATGTCGCCGAGGCCGGTGAGCTTTTCTGCGCCCATCTGGTCGATGATGACGCGCGAGTCGATACCCGTGGCAACATTGAAGGCGATGCGGTTGGAGATGTTCGCCTTGATGAGGCCCGTGACGACGTTGGAGCTCGGGCGCTGGGTAGCCACGATGAGGTGGATGCCCGCAGCACGACCGAGCTGGGCGATGCGGACGATCGAGGCCTCGACATCCTTACCCGCCACCATCATGAGGTCGGAGAGCTCGTCGATGATGATGACGAGATAGGGCATCTTCTTGGGCGGGTTATCGTAGTGCTCGAACTCGCCGGCGGCCTGCTTGGTGTTGTAATCCGAGATCTTGCGCACGTTGAGCTTCTCGAAGACCTTGAGGCGACGCTCCATCTCGGAGACGGCCCACTGCAGCGCGCTCGCGGCCTGCTTGGGTTCGGTCACCACGGGCACGTAGAGATGCGGCAGGCCGTTATAACCGGCAAGCTCCACGCGCTTGGGGTCGACCATGACCAGGCGGACGTCCTCGGGACGCCCGCGCATGAGAAGCGCGGTGATGATGGAGTTGATCATCACCGACTTGCCTGAACCGGTCGTACCCGCGATAAGCAGGTGCGGCAT
Organism: Faecalibacterium prausnitzii; assembly: GCA_963603165.1. Taxonomy (GTDB): domain Bacteria; phylum Actinomycetota; class Coriobacteriia; order Coriobacteriales; family Coriobacteriaceae; genus Collinsella. The sequence continues at coordinate 33,845 of CAVCLY010000006.1, read as the reverse complement.
TTTTGCGAGGTCCGCGACGATAGGCGTGCCCTCGGCATCACGCCCGATGGCAAGCTCAAGCGGACCGCCCTTGACATAGGGCAGGACATCGCCGAGATAGACGTTTTGACGCGTGCGGTTGGGAATCTCGATACCGACGAGCGAGGTGCCCGGAATCGGGGCGAAGATGCGCACGGATTGGGCAGCGAGCGAAAGCGCGATATCGTCCTCGAGAGCGGTGATCTTGCTCACGCGCTCGCCCTCACCGGGCTGCAGCTTGAACGTCGTGACCGTGGGACCCGAGATCCAACCGACCACGCGGGCCGTGCGCCCGAACTCCACGAGCGTGCTCTGCAGGGCCTCGGCGGTCTGTTCGAGCTCGCTATCGCTCGATGCGGCCGAAGCCGATTTGGGATTGTGGCGAAGCATCGAGATGGGAGGAAGCGTCAGCTCCCCGTCGGAGCCGCTTGACACCTCCGAAGCGGACTTGGGAGCGGCGGCGACATCCTTCGGTGCGTCGGGGTTCTCGTCGAGCGAGACGGACGGTTTGTCATCGTCGGTGGAAACGGCGCTCTTGGGATGCAAGAGAAAACTCGGGATCGCAGGGGATGCGGTGGCGTTATCGGAGGAATCGGAAGACGCCTCGACGGCGCGTATGCTCGGCTCGGCAGCTGGAATGGGAGCCTCATCCTGAGCGCTGTCGTCAACATCGAACGGCGGCAGCTCGTCGACAGGCTCATCCGGCGCAGGATGTGCGTCCCTCGCGCTTCGGTCGAGTAGCGTCGTCTTGGCGCCATCGGAGGCGAAGTCGTCCTTGGCATCCTGAGCCTTAACCTTGTTATTTCCAAAGCGAGGCAGCTTGTCCTTGATGGGGATGAGCGTGGTTTTGGCGCCCTCCTCGGCGAGCTGTTCGGACACATCGACGATCGGGTCCTCATCCTCGCCCGAGTCGGCGGCAAAGTCACCGATAACCCGCGTTTTGTCGGAATCGGATCCCACAACGCGCGTCTTGGCTGACGCACCGCCAAGCCCCCCGAAGAGAGCGCTCCGATGGCGCTGGGCCGGCGCGGCCGGCACATCGAGCGCGTCCTCGTCGCCCCAGGGATTCTCGTTCACATCGACGCCACGGCGATCGGCAAAGGCATGCGCATGCTCGGCGGCGCCGCGGAAAAAGGCGCTGACCGAGAACCCGATAACGATAAAGCCGACCACGAGAAGACCCAGCAGCACGACTGCCGAAATGGTCTTTCCGAGAGCGCCCTCGAGAAGCGAGGCGATGGCGGCACCGACGTAGCCGCCCGAACGCGCAAGCACGTCAGCCTGGAACATGCCGCCCGCGAGCGAGCCGGTGTTCTCGGACATAAGGAGCGAGAACAACGAGAGAGCCGAGACGAAGACGATCGCACCGCCGCCGAGCGTGCGGGCGTTCACGGGAGAGCGGTCTTTAAGGAAAAGCGATGCGGCGAAGAACAGCAAGATGACCGGCAGCACATAACCGCCCAGGCCGAAGCCCAGGTGATAGAACCCCGCGACGGCACGGGTGACCGGTGCGCTCTCGGGAGAGACCACCGCGATGAACGATGCGATCGCGAAGACCGCGAGGACGACGCCCGCGACGTCACGGCCGGCAGACGGATCCACCAGCGGCTCGATCTCGAGCGCCTTCTCATGGCCCTCGTTCGCACGCAGGCGCTTGGGCGCCCGCTCGCGTGCGTCGCTCATATCTGTTTTTGCAGCTCGCTTAGCCGCCAAGTTAGACCTCCATGACGACCGGGATGATCATCGGGCGCGTATGGGTGCGGTTCCAGATGAAATTCGAAAGGGAATCGCGCACGGCCTTGCGCAGGGCGTCGGTGCCGTTCGCGTTGTAGTTGAACTTGCCCTTCTCGACGCTCTTGATGATGGCGTCGGAAGCATCGGACGAGAACTGGTCGTCGATCGCAAACGACACGCCGCGGCCGGAGAACTCGATGGAATCGATCTTCTTGCGCTTGAGCGAAACCACGGCGACCGCGGTGACCATGCCGTCGTTCGCAAGTTTCTGGCGGTCGCGGAGCACGATCGGATCGGTATCGCCGATGCGGAGACCGTCAACGTAGACGATGCCGGACTCCACGGACGGACCCACCTTGACGTTGCCGTCGCGCATCTCGAGCGACTCGCCGTTGTCGAGAATGAAGATATGGTCGTCGCGCATGCCGACCTTGCGCGCGAGGTTCGCGTGCGCGCGAAGATGCACGGCCTCGCCGTGTACCGGCATGAAGAAGCTCGGACGCGTCATGGCGAGCATGAGCTTGAGTTCCTCCTGCGAGCCATGGCCCGACACGTGCACGAGTGTGCGGCTCTTGTCGTAGATGTCGCAGCCGAGCTTGGAGAGGCTGTTGATGACCTGCTGGACCGCCTTCTCGTTGCCGGGGACCGGCGTGGCCGAGATGATCACGGTATCGCCCTCATGGATCGAGAGCGTTTTGTGCTCGCCGTTGGCCATGCGCGAGAGCGCCGAGAGCGGCTCGCCCTGCGAACCGGTGCACATGACGACGATCTTGTCCTCGGGGAGATTGCCGATCTCGAACGCATCGACCAGGTCGCGCTCGTCGACCTTGAGGTAGCCGAGCTCACGCGCAACACGGGTGTTCGTGAGCATGGAACGTCCGGTCACGACGACCTTGCGGTTGCACTTCTTGGCGGCGTCGCAGATCTGCTGCAGTCGGTGGATATGGCTCGAGAACGAGGCGACGAACACGCGACCCGGAGCGTTCTTGATGGCGTGGAGGATCTGGGGTCCGACTTCAGCCTCGGACTTGGTGAAGCCCGGAACCGTGGCATTGGTGGAGTCGGAAAGCAGAAGGTCGATTCCCTGCTTGGCGAACTTGCTGATCGCCGAGTAGTTGGGAGTCACGCCGTCGATGGGGGTCTGGTCGAGTTTGAAGTCGCCCGTGTGGAGCACCGTGCCCTGCGGGGTCTTGATGAAGACGCCGAGCGCACCGGGGATCGAGTGCGTCATCGAGAAGAAGTCGAGCGAGATGCCGCCGAGGTTCACATGGCTGCCGTCCTTGACCTCGCGGAACTTGGGCGAGCGGATGCGGAACTCAGCGAGCTTGCCCTCGATGAAGCCGAGGGTCAGCTTGCTCGAGAAGATGGGCACCTTGCTGTTGAGGTCCTGGAGCAGATACGGAAGGGCACCGGTGTGGTCCTCGTGCCCGTGCGTGATAACGATGCCGCGGAGCTTGTGCTCGTTCTCGAGCACGTAAGTGTAGTCGGGAAGCACCAAGTCGATGCCGGGCTGGGAGTCATCGGGGAACATGAGTCCGGCGTCGACCAAGACCATGTCGTCCCCGCACTCGAAGACGGTCATGTTCTTGCCGATGCCGTCAAGTCCGCCCAGGGGAATGATGCGCAGCGGCGCGGTTTTCTTGTTTGCCATAGCTATGCCGAAAATCCTTTCTCTCTTATATAGAACATCAAATCGATGGAGCGGACATGCCGATCCCCATCGAGCGCATATGAATGTCGGCGCGCACACGAGGCGCGCAAAATCTAAAGAAGTATAGCAAGAAGGCCCGGCTGCCCTGAAGCGGCCGGGTCTTCCCTACTGAAACTCTATTCAGCTCGTCCGCGTGGCGGACGTCAGGTTTTTAAGCGTCGTGATGGCGACGGGGCTTGCGGCCACCGTTGTCGCCCGGGCGACGGCTCGTGCGCTCGCCGCGGTCGCGACGCGGACGGTCGCTGCGCTCATGGCGCTCGCCATGGTCGCCCTCGGCGCGAGCCGGGGCCTCGGGCTTATCGAGTCGATCGAGGCTGATCTTGCCGCGATCGTCGACCTCGAGGATGACGACCTTGACCTCGTCGCCCACGTTGAGCACGTCCTCGACCTTCTCGACACGGCCCTTGGCCACACGCGAGACATGGAGCAGGCCGTCCTTGCCCGGGAGCAGGTTCACAAAGGCGCCGAAGGGCTGGATGGAGACCACGCGGCCGGTGTACTCCTCGCCCACCTCGGGAACCTTGACGATGAGCTGGATGCGCTCGACGGCCTCCTCGACCGAGGAGCCGGTGCCGCCGACATAGACGGTGCCGTCCTCCTGGATGTCGACCGAGGCGCCGGTCTCGTCCTGGATGCCGCGGATGACCTTGCCGCCGGAACCGATGACGTCGCGGATCTTGTCGGTCGGAACGCTGATCGAGACGATGCGCGGCGCGCAGTCACGGGTGGACTCACGCGGCGCCGGGATGACGTCGAGCATCTTGCCGAGGATGAACGCGCGACCCTCCTTGGCCTGCTGCAGCGCACGGGCGAGGATATCGAAGGTGAGGCCGGTGGCCTTGTTGTCCATCTGCAGGGCGGTGATGCCGCGCTCGGTGCCCGTCACCTTGAAGTCCATATCGCCGAGGAAGTCCTCGATGCCCTGGATGTCCGAGAGGACGACGGTCTTGCCCTCCTCCTGGATGAGGCCCATGGCGATGCCGGAGACGGGGCGCTTGATGGGCACGCCGCCGTCCATGAGGGCGAGGCAGCTGCCGCAGGTCGACGCCATGGACGAGGAGCCGTTGGACTCCATGACCTCGGAGACGACGCGGATGGCGTAGGGGAACTCCTTCTCGTCGGGGAGAACCGGCAGAAGGGCGCGCTCGGCGAGGTTGCCATGGCCGATCTCGCGACGCTTGGGGCTGCCCATGCGTCCGGTCTCGCCCGTGCAGAAGGGCGGGAAGTTGTACTGATGCATGTAGCGCTTGCCCTCGACCGGCTCGATGGTGTCGAGACGCTGACCCTCGTTGAGCATGCCGAGCGAGAGGACGGAGAGGACCTGGGTCTGGCCGCGCTGGAACAGGCCGGAGCCGTGAACGAGCGGCAGGTAGTTGTCCTTGACCATGATCGGGCGGATCTCATCGGCGGCACGGCCGTCGACGCGCTCGCCGGTCTCGACGACCATGGTGCGCATGGCCTTCTTCTCGAGCTTCTTGAGCGCCACGGGGATCTCGCGGTCCCAAGCGGCCTGCTCTTCATCGGAGAACTCGGCGCGGATGGCGTCCTTGAGCGCCTCGACCTTGGAGATGCGCGAAGCCTTGTCGGCGTCGCGGAGAGCGGCGGACATCTCGTCGTAGTGTGCGAAGACGCGCTCCTGGACCTCCTCGACGGGCTGGTCGAGCGGGTACTCCTTCTTGACGATCGGGCCGTTCACGGCCTCGTACTCAGCGACGAAGTCGAGCTGGGCCTGGCAGAAGGCGGCGAGGGCCTCCTGACCGAGCTTCATGGCCTCGAGCATGTCGTCCTCGGAGATCTCCTGTGCGCCGGCCTCCACCATCGAGATGAAGTCGGCCGAGCCGCCGAGCTCGAGGTCGAGGTCGGAGGTCTCACGCTCAGCGTAGGTCGGGTTCACGATGAACTCGCCGGTCTCGGTGTTGCGAGCGATGCGGACGCAGGCGAGCGGGCCCTCGAAGGGAACGCCGCCGACGATCATGGCGAGCGAGGCGCCCATGACGTTGATGACGTCGCAGGGGTTCACCTGGTCGGCCACGAGCGACGTGGCGACGATCTGGACCTCGTTGCGGAAGCCGTCGGGGAAGCTCGGACGGATCGGGCGATCGATCATGCGGGCGGTGAGGGTGGCCTTCTCGGAGGGGCGTCCCTCGCGCTTGAGATAGCCGCCCGGGATGCGCCCGGCAGCGTACATCTTCTCGTTGAAATCGACGGTCAGCGGGAAGAAGTCGTAGTTCTTGCGCTCCTTGGACACCACGACGGTGTCGAGCATGGTGGTGTCGCCCTGCTTGACGAGGACGGCACCGGTGGCCTGCTTGGCGAGCTCGCCCGACTCGAACACATAGGTCTTGCCGTAGAGCTCAAAGGACTTGGATACGAGTGTCATTTCTCTCCTTCGCCCCGCGCGCCCCTTGCGCGCGGGCTCCTATCTGCGCGAGGGACCCCTTGCCCCGCCGCGCGCGTAGGCGTCGATTTTTCGACGCCTCACATAAAAAGAACGCCCTAGTGTGCGTCCTTAGCATGTACAACTCGGCCGTTGAACAGCCAAAACTTGAAATAAAGTACCGTTAATGCACCTCGAGCGCAAGCAAAGCGGCGAACATCCGCCGTTTCCCTACATGACCTGCTTGGTCAAGGCGCGCGACAACCCCGACACGGCGCCGAACAGAAAGACGGGACGCACCCAAGGGATGCGCCCCGCCCTGCAGAAACTCAGATGGTTCCCGTGCTACTGCACGTTGTCACGGATGCCGAGAGCCTTGATGAGCTCACGGTACTCGACGATGTCGTTCTTCTTGATGTAGCGGAGGAGGCTACGACGCTTACCGACGAGCATGAGAAGGCCGCGACGGGTGTGGAAGTCCTTCTGGTGGGACTTCATGTGCTCGGTGAGGCCCTTGATGCGCTCGGTGAGGATGGCGACCTGAACCTTGGGGTTGCCGGTGTCGACCGGGGAATCGCCGAACTGGGCGGTAAGCTCTGCCTTGCGCTCTTTCGAAACAGTCATGTTTCACCTTTCGTTTTGACCCGTTGCGGGGCCGTAGATTCGCCCCGGACTGGGAAGCCGCCGGTGAAGCGCGCATCCAAGGTCGGGGTACCAACAGGCAAGAATACTAGCACAGCTTAGCGTCCCAGCAGAAACTCCATAGCACGAAGCCTGCAGTCCAGGTGCGTAGCCGCCCAGAGATGTGCGAGCGAGAGCACCTCGAATGCGCAGGAAAGGTCGATCTCGCTCGCGAGCAGATCGTCGAACGTGCAGGCAAGAAGACTTCTGAGCCATGCGACGACGTTGGCATCGACTTTAACGGCAGCAGGAACGCTCTTGGCACAGCTCGCGCACAGAAGCCCGCCGGCCTCGGCGGAAAACCTGCTCACGTTCGTGTCGCCGCAGGCCACGCAAACGGAAAAATCGGGGCGGTACCCCACATGGCTCAAGAGCTTGAAGACAAAGGCCGCCACAAGCACATCAAGCTGGGGCGTGGTGAACTCCGCCTCCCCCATGAGCAACAGAGCCTTTTCGGTGATGGCGTAGACGAACGGGTCTTCGGAGTCCTCGAACGAGCAGTGCTTGGCCACCTCGGCAAGAGCGCTCGCGCACGAGAGCCGCTCGTAATCGGGCGCAGCCTCGAGCGGCGCGAACAGAAGCTCGGCCTGCGTGACCACATCGAGGGATCGGCCGCGCGCCAGCAAAAGATCGCACGAGCAGAAAAGCTCGCAGCGCGCGGCAAGACGGCTTCCCGGTTTGCGCGCGCCCTTGGCGACGGCTCGTATCTGACGGCCATCCTCCGCAAGAAGCGTCAGGATCAGGTCGGTCTCCTTGAGCTTGGTCTTGTCGAGAACGATCGCGCTCGTCCGATATGTTCTGGGAGCGCCCACGTTCGCTCCGCCTACTCGTCGGCGTTGTAGCCGAATCGGCGGATCTGCGCCTCGTCGTCGCGCCAGCCGCTCTTGACCTTCACATCGAGCGAGAGAAAGACCTTGTCGCCGAAAACGCGCTCAAGGTCGCGGCGCGCATCGGTGCCGATATGCTTGATCATCTCGCCGCCCTTGCCGATGATGATGCCCTTCTGGCCATCGCGCTCGACGTACACGGTCGCATGTATCTTGAGAACCTTCTTGGTTCGCTCGAAGCTATCGCAGATCACGCCCACGGAGTGCGGAACCTCCTCGCGCGTGCGAAGCAGCACCTTCTCGCGCACGAACTCGGCCACGAGCGTCTCGTCATCGGTGTCGGTACCCATGCCGATCGGGAACCAGCGAGGGCCCTCGGGCAAAAAGCGCGCGACGGTGTCGATAAAGGCATCTACGTTGAACCCAGCCGTCGAGGAGGTTACGATCTCGTCGTCGAAGTCGACCATCTCCTTGGCGGCTGCGATCTGCGCCATGACCTGCTCGGGCTTGGCCTCATCGATCTTGGTGATGACGAGCACCTTTTTGGCGCGCGAGGCCGCGACCTTCTCGGCCACCCATGCGTCACCGCGCCCGAAGGGCTTGGTGGCATCGACGGTGAAGCACACGACGTCGACGTCGGAGAGCTCGGCGAGGGCGCTCTTATTGAGCTCGGACCCAAGGCCGTCCTTAGGCTTATGGATACCCGGCGTGTCAACGAACACGACCTGAAGACCGGGACGGTTCACCACCGCACGCATGCGACGCCGCGTGGTCTGGGCGACAGGCGACGTGATAGCCACTTTCTCGCCGTAGCAGGCGTTGAGCAGCGTCGACTTGCCGGCATTCGGACGCCCGACAAGCGCGACGAAACCGCTCTTGAACCCGGGCTCCACGCCGGAGGCCGCCTGCAGATCGGGCGGCGCCCCCTCGGCCATGGCTTCAAGCTCCTCGTCGCTCATGCCCTCAAAGGGATCGAACTCCACGAGCTGCTCAGTTGCGCTATCGCTCGATGCGGACATATACATCTCTCCTCAAAATGACTTGGTTCACGGACGGGCGAGGGAACATCAGAGACCGAGCAGCGCATGCGCGAACACGAGCACACCGACGATCGCAGCGGTAATCGAGAGCACGTACACGCTCGCGGCGGCGATATCCTTGGCGCGCTTGGCGAGTGGGTGCACCTCCTGCGTGGCGAGGTCGACGATCGCCTCCATAGCGGTATTGCACAGCTCACCGTGGATCACCAGTCCGATACAGATGACGATAACGCCCCACTCGGATGTATCGAGCCCCACGAAAAACCCCGCGCATACGGTAAGGATGCCGGCAACGAGCATGATGTTGATGTTCCGCTCGGTCTTGACGGCGGTCACAAAGCCCTCGATGGCATAGCCGAACGAGCGGATAAAAGAGGGGTGCTCCTTGTTGGATCCGGGGATCATGGCTCCTCCTAGTCGTGGGCGTGGTTGGTGATCGGGCCGACATGGACCGTGCAGGGGTCCTCGCCCCGCGCGATCGCGAGCTCGCGCAGGATCTCGTCCTCACGTGCCTCCATGACCTCGGCTTCATCGTCTTCGATATGGTCATAGCCTAGCAGGTGCAGCATGCCGTGCACGAGCATGAGTCGACACTCGTCGGCGGGAGCGTTGCCGAAACCGGGCGCCTGCCGCGCGATGACCTCGGGCGCCAGGATGACATCGCCGAGTTCCAACGTCTCGTCGAGCGGGATGTTCTCGTCAAAAGCCGAGTCGCACTCAAACGAGAGAACATCGGTCGTGCGGTCGATGCCGCGCCACTCCTTGTTCAGCGCGTGCATCTCGTCCTCGTCGACGAACGAGAGCGAAATCTCGACCTCACGCTCCACGCCCTCGCGTTTAAGGACATGCTCGCAAATAGAGACGAGCTCGTCTTCGTCGAGGAGCATGGGCAGCGATTCTTCGTTAGCGATCAGAACGGACACGGTTGCCCCCTTCCTGCCGATGTTCATCGTACTCCTCGTAGGCCGAGACGATCTTGGCCACGAGCGAATGGCGCACCACGTCGGAGTTGTCCAAATGCACAAAGGCCACGTCGTCGACGTTGCCGAGAATGCGTTCGATATCGGTGAGCCCGCCGCGTTTGACCGAGAGGTCCCGCTGGCTCGCATCTCCGGTGATGATCAGCTTGGTATTGAAGCCAAGCCTCGTGAGGAACATCTTCATCTGCTCGGGCGTTGAGTTCTGCGCCTCGTCCAAGATCACGTAAGCATCGCTCAGCGTGCGTCCGCGCATATAGGCGAGCGGGGCCACCTCGATCGCGCCCTGCTCAAGCAGCTTCTCGGCACGCTCGGCCTCCATCATCCCAAAGAGCGCGTCGAAGAGCGGGCGCACATACGGGTCGATCTTCTCTTCCAACGTACCCGGCAGAAAGCCGAGATTCTCGCCCGCCTCCACGACGGGACGTGTGAGCACGATACGGCCGACTTCGTGCCGATCGAGCGCGGCCACGGCAAGCGCCATGGCGAGATAGGTCTTACCCGTGCCGGCCGGACCGATGCCGAACGTGACGGTATTGCTCCGGATGGCGTCGATATAGGCTTTCTGACCAGCTGTCTTAGGGCGAATGGCACGGCCCTTGAACGTGAGGATGACATCGCTTGCGACCGATCGGGGATCGACAGCTCGCCCGGCGATCGCGTCGTAAGCGCGCATCACATCGTCGGGAGAGACCGTTCGGCCGCAGGATAGCTCATCGAACGTGAACGAGAGCGCACCGCAAGCCGCCTCGATGCGAGCCGCATCGCCCTTGAGGAGCACGCGATCGCCCCTGAGCCCGATACTCGCCCCGGAGCGCGTTTCGAGCGCGCGGATAATCGAATCGGAGGGACCTGCGACCTTGCGGGCGTCGAGGCCCTCGGGAACGGTGAGGAACACCTTAGACGCGGCCATGCTCACTCCCCCGCCTCGAGCCCGCACGGACATGCATCGATCACGCCGTCGGGGCACACGTTCCCGAGCTTAACATCGACGATCGCCGGCAGGCCATCAGCATCGACGATCTTCTCGCCCTTGCTGTCTACGAGTCGGGCCTTATGGAACGATCCGAGCGTGGCATAGCCGCGCCCCTCGAGCACGGCGCGCTCGACGGTCCCGCAGCGCAGCTCCGCATCGGCGAGGGCAAGACGCTGGGCAAGCGCGCGCAGGCGTGCGGAACGCTCGGCCATCACCTCGGGAGCGACCTGGTCGGGAGCCGTAGCGGCGGGCGTGCCCGGCCGCGCGCTATAACGAAAGACGTGCATACGCGAGAACCCGACGCGCTCGCAGAGGGCGAACGACTCCTCGAACTCCTCCTCGGTTTCACCCGGGAACCCGACGATGACGTCGCACGAAAGCGAGATGTTCGGAACCAGCTCGCGAACGCGCGCGATGGTCTCCTCGAATTCAGGCGCGGTATAGGGCCTGCCCATACGGCGCAGGGTCTCCGTGCAGCCAGACTGCACCGGCAGATGCAGGAAAGGCGCCACGCGACGCGGGTTCTCGGCCATCACACGGATAAGGCGATCGCTCAGATCCATCGGCTCGATAGACGAGATGCGAATCTGCGGAATCCCGGTCTCGCTCAGAATCGTCTCGATCAGCTCGTCGAGCTCCACATGCTCGTCGGTATCGGACGTTCCATCATATGCACCGAGGTTCACGCCGGTGAGCACGACTTCGGGCACGCCCGCACGCTCGGCCTCCCGCACCTGCTCGAGCACCGACTCAACCGATACGGAGCGCTCGGGGCCGCGCGCCTTCCACACGATGCAATACGTGCAGCGATGGTTGCAGCCATCTTGGATCTTCACGCCCAGACGTGAGCGTCCGAGGAGGCCCTTGAGATCATGAGGAGATCCGTCCTCGTCCTCGATCCCGTAACCGAGGGCCTCGGCGGCGCGCTCGACGACATCGATCTTGGAAGGCTCGACGATCACGCGGTCCGAGATCTCGCGAATCTCCTCGGGATGCAGGTTGACCACGCAACCTGTTGCCACGACCAGGGGCTTGCGCGGGCGGGCGAGCGCGTGACGGACGGCCTTGCGGGTCTTTGCCTCGGCCTCGCCCGTCACCGCGCAGGTGTTGATGATGATGAGTTCGGCCTCGTCCGGATCGACCAGCGTAAAGCCCGCGCGGTCGAGGTCGGCCGTGATGCGATCGGACTCAACGCGATTGACGCGGCAGCCGAGATTCACGACGGAAACGAAGGGGTTTGCCACACCGGCTCCTATTCGAGGATGTCGTCGATGCGCTCGCGAATGCGCTCGCGGGCGGTCTTCTTCTCTGATATGGACTCGCCCATCTCGTCAGCGAACTTAACGAGGGCATCGCGCTGCGCCGGGGTGAGATGGCGCGGCACGTTCACACGAACCTGGCAGATGAGGTCACCGCGGGAGCCACCGCCCCCCAGGCGCGGCATGCCCTTGCCCGAAACGCAGAGATTGTCGCCGTACTGCGAACCAGCCGGCACCTCAACCGAGACTTTCTCATCCTTCATGATGCCGTCGACTTCGACCTTGCAACCGAGCGCCGCCTGCGCCATCGAGACCTCGACGACGCAGTAAAGGTCATCGCCGCTGCGCTGGAAGCGCTCGTGCTCGTCGATGCCGACGCTCACGATCAAATCTCCCGCAGCCTCGCCCCTGAACCCGGCCTCGCCCTTGCCCGAAACGCGGATCTGGCGGCCTTCGGAGATGCCCGCGGGAATCTCGACGGCGATCTTCTCGGACTGGCGTGAACGGCCCTCGCCATGGCAATCGGTGCAGGGATGGTCGAGGACGGTGCCCTCGCCTCCGCAATCGGGACACGGAGAGGACGACTGCACCTGGCCGAGGAAGGAGCGCTGCACGGTCGTCACAAAACCGGTGCCGCCGCAACGCGGGCAGGACGTCTCGCGCGCGCCCTCCTCCATACCGGAACCGTTGCAGGTCTTGCAGGGGGCCATGCGCTCGATCTGGATATTCTTGGTGCAGCCAGTCGCCGCGTCCTCGAGCGAGATACGCATGGAGATGGCCATGTCGCGGCCGCGACGGCGCTGGGTCCGCGAGCGACGCGATGTGCCGGAAGAGCCCCCGCCGAAAATCGACGAGAAGATATCGTCCATGCCCATGCCGCCGAAGATGTCGTTGATATCGACGTAGCCGGACCCGCCCATGCCGTCGGCGGTGCCGAAACGGTCGTAGTTCGCACGTTTCTGCTCATCGGAAAGCACCGAATATGCCTCGTTCAGCTCCTTGAACTTCTCCTCGGCCTCGGGGTCGTCGGAGACATCCGGGTGCACCGTGCGCGCCTTTTTGAGAAACGCCCGCTTGATCGTGCGCTGATCGGCGTCGCGATCGACACCCAAAACCTCGTAGAAATCCCTCTTGTCCGACACAGCAAATACCTTCCTACACAATAACTGACGTGCAAAAACCGATGTGCACTTCTATACCCGAGCCAAGACGACGATAATCACCGCACCTAGGCGTGCATACCGCTCACAGCCCCCGTGCTCGGCCCCGCAACCCTTCTGAGCCCGACATCGCAAGAACGGAACATAAGGAACATGCAGGCAAAGATCAGGCCGTTGGCGGCACCGTTAGCGAACTGCACGGCCCCTCGCTTCCACCAAAGCGGCGTGCGGTGCAGCACGTCGTCGGTGAGAACCATGTAGAACCCCATGAGCAACGGGAGGATCGATATGCCCGATATGAATCTGAACCCGGCATCGATAAACACGAGCAGTGCGAGCGGGAGCGCGAGCCCAAGCAGATAGAAGCCGGTGCGCGCGCTCCCATCGAGCCGCTCGGCCGCCACGTGGGCACGACCGATAAGGTCTCCGCCCGCGGCCCCGTTAGTGCCCGCATGGCCCATGCCCTTGATGCGCACGAGGTCGCCATCGTGCGTGCCGCGCTCAAAGGTCACCACAGCCTCGCTCGTCACGGCCACGCGACCGGATCCACCGCAGTCGACACAAGGATCGCCCACGACGCGGCCCGAGCCCGAGCATTCGGGGCAGACCGTCTGGAACGTTCCTGCACCGAAGAGGAACGAGAGATCGACGTCGATCGAGCCGCGCCCGCCGCAACTCGGGCACGCATGGGCAGCGGAAGCCGAGACGGACCCCTTTCCCTCGCAATGCGAGCACGGCGCATACCTGCGATAGGTCACTTTTTTCTTGGCGCCCGCCTTGGACTCGCTCGCATCGAGGTCGATGTCGACGACCACGTCGGCACCGTTCTCGGGGTTGTACGCGGCACCACGACGCGTGCCCTGGGCACCGCCGAAAGGAAACCCGTCGAAAGGGAAACCCGACCCGTACGGAGAGGAATAGCCGCCGCGATAGGCTCCCTGCGTGGACGCGCCGCCAAAGGGTGCCCCGCCCGAACGCATGGCATCGTAACGGGCGCGCTTCTGATCATCGGAGAGCACGGCATAGGCCTCCGAGACCTCTTTAAAGCGCTCCTCGGCATCGGGTTCCTTATTGACGTCCGGATGGAGCTTGCGAGCCTTCTGCTGGAACGCGCGCTGGATCTCCTTTTTATCGGCATCTTTGGAAACGCCGAGAATGGCGTAGTAGTCTTTTTCGTTCATCGTTGCCATAAGGCGGGCTACCTCCTGCTGGAGCAGCGGAAAACAAGTTTCACAATTTTAGCCGATGCCTATGCGAGCTCCCAAAAGAGCTCAAAGAGCACATTGCCCTCGAGCCAGCCGCGCTGCGTCGGGGCAAACGAGAGACCGGGCACGTCGAGCGCCTCGCGGGAGGACAAGCCGGGCCGTGGCTTACCGTCGCGGTCGCGCCAAAGGGCCAGCCCCAGCGCCGCCGCGCGATCGCAGGCGGCGGCCACGCGTTCTGCCCCGAGTGCCGCCGACAGTGCGCTCACGCGCTCGGAAGGCATACCGTCGGTAAGGCGGCAGCCGAGCATCAGGTCCTCCGCGGCGGCTTCGCTCGCGCTCAGGAACTCAAACTCAAACGATGCGCCCGCAAGATCGCGCTGAACCATGCGCACGCGCGCTGCGTCGCCTGGCATGGCTCCCGAAAGACCGGGGAACAACTCGCAAAGCCGCTCCGCATCAGCCCCAGAGAACATGCCCGCGGCGGACCGCCCGATCCCGAGATAGGGCGCCCCCGTCCAATAAGCTATGTTATGGCGGCATCTCTTGCCCGCGCGCGCATAGCTCGCAACCTCATAGGGCTCGAATCCAGCACAAACGAGCAGCTCGCGAGCCCGCTCCATGCAGCATGCCTGAAAATCCTCGTCCAGCTCATCGAGCTTGCCCTTGGAGCACAAGCGCGCAAGCGGCGTCCCCTCCTCCACGGTCAGCGGATAGACGGAAACATGATCGACGCCCGCAGCGATCGCACCCGCAAGCGAATCTTTCCAGCTTTCATCGGTCTGCCCGGGAAGCCCGCACATCAGATCGATCGACACATCGAAGCCGAAGCTCTTCGCAAGCGAGATCGCCTCGAGCGCCCGTTCGGCATCGTGCCTGCGTCCGATCCGCTTGAGCTCGGCATCGTTTAGGCTCTGAACGCCGAGGGAGATGCGCGATACGCCTGCTTGCTTAAGACCTTCGGCGAGCTTTGTGTCGAAAGATTCGGGATTAGCCTCACAGGTGAACTCCTGCGGCATGCACCACTTAAAAACGTGCTCGACGATATCGACAAGACGTTCTCCCAGAATCGAGGGCGTGCCGCCTCCGATATAGACGGTCTCGACACCGCTCAGCAACCCCTCATCACCAAAACGGTCGATGCGATCGCATGTGCTTTGAATATAGGGATCGAGCCTCTCGGCATGCCCCGCGCGCGCCATCGGCGATGAATCGAAATCGCAGTAGAGACACTTGCTTCGACAGAACGGAATATGCAGGTAGAGGGCAGAAAACGGAGCGACGCAAGCTGACATCATGCGCACGCGACCGGAACCTCGGGAACGGCCTCGCCGGCCGCAAGCGCCGCTTCGCAGGCGAGCACATCTTCCTCGATACGGTCGACAAGCTCCATGAAGTCCTCGTAGGAAGTGCAGCGCACGACCTTGCCGCGCCAGAAGGCAGCATGCGGCATGCCCTTGAGGTACCACGAGGCAAAGCTCCGCGCGCGCGACATGAGCGGAAGGTGATCGTGCACGAGCGTCAGGTGCTCGCGCAGGGCATCGAGGCGCTCGGAAGAGGAGCGGACCGGAACCGGTGTACCGTCGGCCCAAAGACCGCGCGCATCCCCGAATACCCAAGGGTTTCCGTAGGTTCCGCGCGCAACGAACACGGCCGTCGCTGCGGTCGTGTCGAGCATGCGGACCGCGTCCTCGGCCGAGAACACGTCGCCCGTGCCGATGACGGGAATCTGGACGGCTTGCGCGACCTCATCGATCACCGACCAGTCGGCCTTCCCCGTATAGAGCTGCGTGGCGCATCGCCCGTGCACAGCCACGGCGGCTGCCCCCGCCTGCTCCAAGCACTGAGCAAACGTGGCAGCGTTGCGGTCCTCGGACCTAAAACCCCGACGGATCTTGACCGTGACGGGCACCTCGGCAGCAGAGACCGCGGCACGCACGATCCTCTCCGCCGTATCGGGATCGTTCATGAGCGCGGAACCCTCACCCTTGGTGATGACCTTGCGGGCAGGGCAGGCCATGTTGATGTCGATGAGCGCCAGGCGCTCCCCCACGCGCTCCTGAACGGCCGCGACCGCGCTCTCGAACTGCTCCGGCTTGGAGCCGAAGAGCTGCACGCAAATGGATTCCTCCTCGTCGGCCGGGATAACGAGACGCCAGGTCTTATCGCTCGCATAGGCAAGGCCGGCCACGCTCACCATCTCGCTGTAGGCGAGCTTGGCCCCGCGCCGGCGGCACATGATGCGGTAGGCCGCATCGGTGACGCCCGCCATGGGGGCCATCAAAAACGGCTGCTCGCGGTAGTAATCGGCAAGCTTGGCCTGCATATCTGCCACTGACACCCGTTACTCATCCACCTTGAGGATGGCCATGAACGCCTCCTGCGGAACCTCGACCGAGCCAATGGCCTTCATGCGCTTCTTGCCCTCTTTTTGCTTCTCGAGCAGCTTGCGCTTACGCGAGATGTCGCCGCCGTAGCACTTGGCGAGCACGTCCTTGCGGCGCGCCTTGACGGTGGAGCGGGCGATGATCTTGTTGCCAATCGCACCCTGAATGGGCACCTCGAAGAGCTGCCGCGGAATGATCTCCTTGAGCTTGTCGCAGAGGCCGCGCGCGAGCCCATAGGCCTTGTCCTTGTGCACGATAAAGCTCAGGGCATCGACCTCGTCACCCGACAGCAGGATATCGAGCTTGACGAGATCGGAGTAGCGATACTCGTTGAACTCGTAGTCGAGCGAGGCATAACCCTTGGTGCGACTCTTGAGCTGGTCGAAGAAGTCGAGGATGAGCTCGGCGAGCGGCATATCGAAATGCATCTCGACCGACTTGCTCGTGAGATGGATCATGTCGGTCGTGACGCCGCGATGCTCGATCGCGAGCTGCATAACCGCGCCCGTGTACTCGGGCGGGCAGATGATCTTGGCCTTGAGGAACGGTTCCTCGATGTGATCGATGCGCGTGACATCGGGCAGGTCCTGGGGGCTCCTCACCTCGGTCATGGTGCCGTCGGTGAGATACACGTGGTAGTCCACGCTCGGGCTCGTCGCGATCAGGTCGAGCCCGAACTCGCGCTCAAGACGCTCCTTCACGACCTCCATATGGAGCAGTCCGAGGAACCCGACACGGAAGCCGAATCCGAGCGCGACCGAGGTCTCGGGTTCCCACACGAGCGACGGGTCGTTCACGTGGAGCTTGTCGAGAGCGTCGCGCAGATTCTCGTATTCCTTGTTGTCGATCGGAAAGAGCCCGGTATAGACCATAGGCTTGGCCTCGCGGTATCCCGAGAGCGGCTCTGCACACGAGCGGTCGCAATAGGTCAGGGTATCGCCCACGCGCACGGCCTCGGGATCTTTGAGACCCGTCACCACGTAGCCGACCTCGCCCACGCCGAGCGCATCGACCGCGGTCTCGGCAGGACGCTTGACGCCCACGCCGTCGACCAAGAACGACGATCCCGCTTGCATCATGAGCAGCTTGTCGCCCTTTTTGATGGAACCGTCGAACACGCGAACCGTGGCCACAACACCGCGGTACTCGTCGAAATACGAGTCGAGAATCAGCGCTTTGAGCGGCGCCCTGGCATCGCCTGCAGGCGGCTTGATGAGAAACACGATCGACTCGAGCAGGTCATGGATGCCCTCGCCGGTCTTGCCCGACACGCACACGGCGTCGTCGGCGGGAATCGCCAGATCCTCCTCGATCTCGTCCTTGACCTCATCTGGATGAGCCGAGGGCAGATCGATCTTGTTGATAGCCGGAACGATATCGAGGTTGGCGTTCATGGCAAGCGAGGCATTCGAGACGGTCTGCGCCTCGACGCCCTGCGTTGCATCGACCACGAGCACGGCGCCCTCGCATGCAGCGAGCGAGCGCGAGACCTCGTAGGTGAAGTCGACATGGCCCGGAGTGTCGATCAGATTGAACTGGTAGGTCTCGCCGTCGTCGGCGTCGTAGGCGACGCGGACAGCATTCGACTTGATGGTGATGCCGCGTTCGCGCTCGATATCCATCGTGTCGAGAAGCTGCGATTCCATATCGCGCTCATCAACGGTGTGGGTGAGCTCGAGAATGCGGTCGGAGATGGTCGACTTGCCATGGTCGATGTGCGCAACGATCGAGAAGTTGCGGATGTGGGCGGTATCGAAAGTATTCATGCGGCCTATCTTACCCGAAGCCCCGCGCACCTCCGAGGACCGACAACAAAAAAGCGGCCCTCGTGCGAAGGCCGCTTTTAGCGCGTAATCTGTGGTGTGAACTTAAGCGTCGATGCCGTTCACGAGCTTGGCAAGACCGGACTTGCGGTTGGAAGCCTGGTTCTTGTGGATGATGTTCTTGGCGGCAGCCATGTCGAGACGCTTGGTCACAACACGGAGAGCCTCCTTGGCAGCCTCGGCATCCTTGGCCTCGACAGCGGACTGAACGTGCTTGGTGAGCGTCTTGAGCTCGGACTTGACAGCCTTGTTACGCATACGAGCTGCCTCATTGGTGCGGATACGCTTCTTCTGAGACTTGATGTTTGCCACTTCTGGAGTTCCTTTCAGATGTTTACTAAAGCCGTACACCTCTGAGACACGGTGAGGTCATGCAAGGCCGTACTATAGCACGCGCTCTGTAGCCGAACCAGCACTTTTTTATGGAAACCACGAGGATAAACGCTAAGCGCCCACAATTTTGGCGATCCAGAGCGAGAGCGCCGTCTTGGTGTCGCGCGAGCCCTTGACCGCACGCTCGACCTCGACGGCGTCCTTGAGAACACCCACGAGTTCGTCCATGGAGAACCTACGTGCCCAGAAAAGATGGTTTTTGACCTGCCACGACTGCATGCCCAGCTCGTGCGCAAGCACGGAGCCCTGCCCGCGTGCATCGAGGGCCTTAGCGCATATAAGCTCGCGCACCCTCCCGCAAAGCAGGGTGAAGAGCCAGACATAGTTCTTCTCGGGCATAAGCTCAAAGAGCTGGAACGACTTCTGGACATCCCGCGCCGACACCGCGTTCAAAAGGTCCCACGGCTGCACCTCGGCCGTGCGCACGACCGTCTCTTCAACATCAACGAGGCGGATATGCGTGGTCGAGCGCTGCTCAGCGATGCGCGCAAGCTCGTTATCGAGCATGCGCGTGTTCTCGCCCGCGCGCGAGACGAGTTCCTCGGCGGCATCGGAATCGATGCTCAACCCTCGCTTTTTCGCCATCGCCATGACGACCTTGGGGACTTCCCAACGCTTTTTTACCGAGCAATCGATGATCGCTTTGGCATCGATCTTGGCGATCGCCTTGTAGAGGCGCGTGTTCTTAGCGAGAGAGTTGGCGATAACGAGGCAGACCGTGGTGTCGCACGGCGCGGCAAGGTAGTCCACCAGCGGCTCGCTCAGGCCCTTGGCCAGACGATCGCACCCCTCGAGAATGACGAGCCTGAACTCGGATCCGAGCGGATAGGTGTTGAGCGACGAGATGACCTGCTCGATATCCTCGACTTTGGTCATGTCGTGCTGGTCGAAATTGAAGTCGGCCATCCCGCTCGACTCAAGGCGCCCCTTGAGCTTCTTTACGGCAGAATCACGCTTGACCTCATCGGTCCCGACGATCAGATATGCAGGCAACAGACCTTGAGCCACGGGGCATCCTCCTTAAACGAGCAACATGGTACAACACGGCCTTCTAACCGCCGCCCGAAGTCCTGACCGTATAGCCACCATCGTTCGGCTCCACGCTCACATCACCCGACTCGATTGTACAGAGGAACTGGGAGCCGGCCCGTTCAAGCGATTCTCTGCACTCAGCTGACGGGTGCCCGTACGAGTTGCCCGCGCCGGCACTTGCGATCGCGACTTCAGGCTTGAGAACGCCCAGAAGTTCATCGTCAACAGACACTTTGGAGCCGTGATGCCCGACTTTGAGAACGTCGATATCACCCGCAAACTTCGCATACTCATGTTCCTGCTCTTTTTCGGTGTCGCCCGTAAGAAGCATGGAAAAGCCGTCGCCCGCTCCTGCCCTGTTCAAGAGCAGACAGAGCGAGTCGCTGTTCTCGTCTCCCGCAACGTCCCCGTGCGGCCATATCTTTTGCAGGAAAAACGAACCGACCGTTGCAGAATCGCCCGCGGACATCTCCTCGATATCGCACGCACAAGCTTGCATGAACGCGCTCGGGGCCGACTCGACAGCACCCTCGTTCACGATCACCTTACCGACCGGGACCGACTTCGCCAGATACGGGAACCCGCCCCAATGATCCGCATCCCAGTGCGTGATGAACACGGCGTCGAGACGGTAGACGTTGTTTCTAAAGAGCGCTTGCTCGATCTCGTCGTCAACACCGGCATCGATGAGCACGGCGCGGGACCCCTCCCTGATGAGGATCGCATCGGCCTGCCCGACATCGAGAACCGTCACAGAAGGCGGAGCAAAGCAGCTCCAGCGCACAACATGAGCGATGGCCGCTGCAACAACCAGTCCGATACAGCCGGCGAATGCGTGCGGACGCGCACGCGGCCACCAGAGATAAAGCCCGGCTGCGCAAAGGATGATCGTCATCCCCGCATAGGCCGATCCCTCGGTGCTCAGGCAAGCGAAGGGGGCGCGCGATACGAGTCTGAGCCAAAAAAGCAGCAAGGTAGCAAACGCTCTCGGCAGCGCGAATGCGATTCCGAAGATGGGGAAAGCGACGCAAGCCGTGCCGATGAGTATCGAGCACACGAGCAGGATGCTCATGAGGGGAACGGCAACGATGTTCGCCAGGGGCCCGACAAGCGCGACCATGCCAAAGGTCGGGACCGTGATGGGCGCGCAGCCGAGCTGAGCGACCACCGACACGGCCACGCTGCCTGCAAGCTCGCGCGGCATGTGCAAGCACCCAAATGCATGCGTAACGTAATCGCCGAAGACAAGGATCGCCGCCACGCTCACGGCAGAGAGCTGAAATCCAAGATCGAACACAATGGAAGGATCGATGCCCACCATGAGCAGCACGGCGATCATGAGATTGGAGAGCGCATGCTTACGGCGGTCGCTCACATTCGCCATGCACGCCGAGGCGTTCATGACAAGCGACCTTACGGCCGAGAGCGAAAAACCGGTGAGGATCGCATAAGTCCCCATCCCCACACATAGGATTCCGCTGCGCTTACGGAGCGACAGCGACATCGCATCCGACACGCGCAGGATCAGAGCCGAGACTACAGCCAGGTGCGTCCCCGAGACGGCCATGAGATGAGAGGTGCCCGTGCGAGCGAAAACATCCTTAAGACCGCGCTCCTTGACCTCCGTCGTGCGCCCGCACAAAACACCTGCAACGACGCTCGCTGCCTCAGACGCCGCAGGATCGATCGCGCTCAGAAGCCTCTCGCGCACGCAATGAAATGGATTCGCATCGTACGACGAAGACTCCTCAAGGACCTTGACTACCCGGACCGTCTTAACGTCTCCGGCAAAGTATCTGCTCCTCCCCCAATCGCTATCGTCGAGTTCCGATACGCGTCCAACCAGCTTGAATGTGCGTCCTCGCTCAAGCTTGTCGCTCGAGGTCAGGAGCATGCGCACGTGGACCGAATCATCCACCGCCAAGGCCGAGACCATATAGCCCGTCTTGGTAGGAATCGGATCGCGGTCGACCCTGAACTCGAATGCGCTTGCCGAGAGGCTTTTGCACGATTCAAGGCTTTCCGTCGTACGTTGCACCCAGACCAGCGAGGAAACGACAGCCAGTGCGATACCCCCGGCAGCCCAGAACAGCCATCGAGAACCCAGCCTTTCCCGAAGCGCAAAGGCAATGCAGCCGAGTACCGCGCCGAGGGCAAAACATCCAACAGCGCACGATCGCGCAAATCCGGTTTCGTTCAGAACATCGAGCCACGAGAGCCAAAGCACCGCAGCGCTCACGCTCAGGCACGTAATCGCACCGGTAAAAATCGGCGGAACATACGGCCGCGGCGGAAGCTCGGGAGCGGCGCCGCTCATACCGTGATGCCGCCCTTCATGTTCGCGAACTTCTTCTCACCGATCCCCGAGACACGCATCAGATCCTCAATCGAAGAGAACGAGCCGTTCTGGGTTCGGTCATCGATGATGGCCTGAGCGGTTGAGGGACCTACCCCTGGGAGCGTATCAAGTTCTTCAAGCCCCGCCGTATTGATATTCACAAGCCCGTTTGCACCTATTGAGGCGGTGCTGGACGCACTCGAGTTTGCAGAGCCACCGGATACCGCCGAGTCAGACGACGGGGACGAGGTGTCGGCGCTTGCGCTCTCCCCTATCTTCGGCACGTACACCTTCGTGCCATCCTCGACCTTCATGGCACGATTGATCAACGAGGCGTCGGCGTCTTCGGCAAGCCCACCAGCAGCCTGAATGGCATCATCCACGCGGGCTCCCGACTCCAGTCGGACGACCTTTGGCTCGGCGACTGCGCCGCCCACATCGACCACAAGGATTTGGGGAGTCGCATCTTCTTCTAAAGCCGCCGTTTTGGAAGAAGCCGCATCGGAGGTGGCCGACCCCTGTTTCTCGATCATGAGGCTCTCGGACTTTCCGGCACCGATCGCGCCCAGGCCCGCCGTCGCGACGGCAAGACAGACCAAGGCTATTCCCACAACAACACGCAGGCTACTGCGGACCGATCCCGAAAAAGCACGCTCGAACCAACGCTTCTTCTTTATTTGGGCCATAACGCCACCTCCCTCCTTTATCCTCGGCAAAACCGAAGGTCGAGGGGGCCGCGAGCGGCACCGATTCCGCACGCTCTAACAAAACGACCGTGCGAACCTTGCCGCCGTAGCGCTCCGTTACTCACCAACAGCAAACACGACGCAAAGAAAGGCTCGTCTCAAGAGGCACCCGCAAACGAACGGGACACACGTGCCACCCAGTAAAATCTCGCTCGCCTAAGATCACGACCAAACCCGGTGCAGATGCCATACCAATAAAAAAGCCCGAACACACAGGATGTCCGGGCAATACAAGTCAGCCGTACGTGCCAAGCTACATCAGCGAGGCAGCAACTCCTCGTGACGCTCGCGCATCATGCGCGGTGGCTTGTAGTTCACGCTCTCAAAGTCGATATACTCAACCGATTCGACCAGATGCTCGATCATCGCCTCGTGATCGAACATCCCCCATGCCTCGGCCACGGCATCGGGCTTGGCATGCGTCTCGGGCTTTTTGGGCATGAACAGCGTGCAGCAGTCGGGCGCGGTCTCGGTCGAGATGTCGAACGTACCGATCTGTTCGGCGCGTGCGATGATCTCCTGTTTATCCGACCCGATCAGGGGGCGGAACACCGGGATCGACACGGCCTCGTTCACAGCCATGATGTTCTCAAGCGTCTGCGAGGCGACCTGGCCGAGCGACTCGCCAGTCACGATCGCGCGTGCGCCCTCGATCTTGGCGATGCGCTCGGCCACCGAGTACATCACGCGGCGGTACATGATCACGCGCAGGTTGCTCGGGCACTTGATCGAGATCTCGCGCTGGCAGTCGCCGAACGGCACCACGTAGAGGCGTCCGATGTTGATAGCGGGCTGGAACGCGCGAATGATGTCTTGCACCAGGTACTCGCTGGTATCGGCCGTCTGCGGACGTCCCGAAAAATGCACCGGCACGCACACGGCGCCACGTCGGGCAAGCATCCATGTGGCCACAGGCGAATCGATACCCGACGAAAGAAGCGTCACGACTTTGCCGGCAGAGCCGACCGGAAGCCCGCCCACGCCGCGCTCGGTACGCGCATACACATAGACCGATCCCTGCACCACGAGAACGTAGACCGTGGCATCGGGGTCGTGCATCTTGACCTTTTTGTCGGGAAACTCCTCGCAGAGCACCTCACCCACCTGCCGGTTAAGCTCGATCGAAGTGAGCTCGTAGTCGGTGTTCGAGCGTTTGGCATGCACCTTGAACGTCTCGAAATCGCCGAACTCGCGGAGCGCAAAGACCGCGGCACGGCAGTACTCCGCGGCATCGCGATTCGTGTGGTACGCAAGCGACACGCGTGCAACACCCGGAACGCGCAAAATCACGGGCACGGCCTCGTCGGCCTCCCCGCTCTTGGAGAAGGTCACGAGAATGTAGCCCGAAATACGCGTGACGGTCGCCACGGAAAAGGCGGCCAAGGCCGCCTTGATGTTGTCCATAAGGACATGCTCGAAAAACGAGCGATTCTTACCCTTGAGCCCTACCTCATGGTAGTGAACAAGGCAGACCCTGCTTGCCATCTACTCAGCCGAAGCCTTATGCCCAAGCGCAGTCTCGTAGGACTCGTGATCATACGAGATATCGCCATCGACGATCTCGTTCATGGCCATCGAGATGGTGTCGGCACCCGAGAGGGCGACGGTGATGTCATCGATATCCTGGACAGCGAGCACGCGATTGTGCTGACCGCGCAACATGCTGTTGATGTCGCACGCGCGCTTTGAGGCCAGCGATGCGAGGAGAAAGCGGTTGTTGTCGGTCTTCTCGAGAAGATCGTCGATACGAGGTTTAACGACGGACATGCCTCAGTTCCTTTCGTGGTTCTCGATCACACGGAGCAGCTCGGCTGTCGCGCGGTCGAGTTCGTCGTTCACTACGACGTCGTCATAACGGTCGGCCAGCTCGAGCTCGTGCTCGGCGTTGGCCATACGCAGCTCCAGGGTTTCCGGCGTCTCGCTGCCGCGACCGACGAGGCGCTCACGCAAGATATCGAGCGAAGGCGGCTTGATGAAGATGAGCACGGCCTCTGGGATGCGGTCGCGCACCTGCAGGGCACCTTGCACATCGATCTCGAGGATGAGCGACGTACCCGAGGCGAGCTTGGACTCCACTTCGCTCACAAGCGTGCCGTAGCAGTTGCCATGGACCTCGGCCCACTCGACGAACTTGCCGGCCTCGACTCGCTGCATGAACTCATCCTTGGAGAGGAAGTAGTAGCTCACGCCATCGGTCTCACCCTCACGCGGGGCTCGCGTGGTAGCGGAAACCGTCAGGCCCAGGCTCGGGCGCTCATCGCGAACACGCGCGACGAGCGTCCCCTTTCCTGCGCCTGACGGTCCGGAAATAACGAAGAGCTTTGAGTTCAAGGAACCCACTACTTGGAGAGCTGCTCGAGGAGCTGCTCACGCTGACGCACACCGAG
Source organism: Faecalibacterium prausnitzii (assembly GCA_963603165.1). Taxonomy (GTDB): domain Bacteria; phylum Actinomycetota; class Coriobacteriia; order Coriobacteriales; family Coriobacteriaceae; genus Collinsella. The sequence goes on along the minus strand of CAVCLY010000006.1, from coordinate 8,777 downwards.
ACCCTGCACGCGGCGGGTGGCGGAGATGCCGAGCTCGTCCATGATCTTGGCGGCCTTGGCCTTGCCGTAACCCGGGAGCGACTCGATGAGGGTGGAGACCTTCATGCGCGAAGCGATGGGATCGTCGGAGTTGAGGACGGACTCAAGGGACTTCTCGCCCTTCTTGATCTGCTCGCGGAGCTCAGCACGTGCGTGACGGGCTGCGGCGGCCTTCTCGAGAGCTGCCTTGCGCTGCTCGTCGGTAAGCTGAGGGAGTGCCATGTGAACCTCCAAGATTCGTTTGACCAATTATCGGCATTTTAGCACGTAAACCGTGCAATTGAGCCTTTTAACAGCAACCTAGGGTAGTCGATAGGTGCACAAAGTGCAAGCTATCGGTGCAAAAATGCGCGGGTGCTCGCCTTATTCCACAGAAAGTTGCGAATAAAACACGAACACCCGCACAAACTTGTGCTATTACGCCTGTTCAACCAGCTCAGAGACTATGTTCTCAAAGGCGGCAACAGGGTCGTCAGCGCCCGTGATCGGGCGACCGACGACGATATGGCTCGCGCCGCGCTGGATCGCCTGGGAGGGCGTGGCCACGCGCGTCTGATCGCCGAGGGCGGCTCCGGCAGGGCGAACGCCGGGCGTGACGATGAGCGCATCGGGGCCGAGCAGGGCGCGCATCTCCTCGGCCTCCATAGGAGAGCAGACGATGCCGTCGGTGCCGTTGGACACGCCGAGCTTAGCCAGGCGCGCAGCTTCGTCGGCGACGACGTTGTCGATGCCGATCTCGGTGAGCGAATCCTGGCTCATGCTCGTGAGCACGGTGATGGCCACAAGCTTGGTGCGCTCGTCGCGGGACTCGGCGGCCTCCTCGGCACCCTCACGGCAGGCAGCGAGCATGGCGCCCGATCCCATGCCGTGCACCGAAAGCAGGTCGGCGCCCGTCAGCGAAGCGGAGCGAGCGGCCCCGCGTACCTGGTGCGGAATGTCGTAGAACTTAAGATCGAGGAACACCTTGAAGCCAAGCTCCTTGAAGGCGCGGACGATCTCGGGGCCCTCCGAATAAAAGAGCGTCATGCCGACCTTGAGCCAGCGGGCATGGCCCGAGAGCTTGGCGGCCAGATCGAGAGCGCACGCGCGGTCGCAGTCGAGTGCGACGATCACGCGGTCGCGGGCGTCGGCGTCTAGCATTCGAAAGCCCCCCTCAGCTCGTTGATGTCCGAGACCCCCTGCGACTCGGCCCAGGCCTCGAGCTCCTGGGCGATCTTGAGGCTCGCGCACGGATCGACAAAATTCGCCATGCCGACCGACACGCACGTGGCGCCGGCGAGAATGAACTCGGCCGCGTCCTCACCCGTCATGACGCCGCCGACGCCGTTGATCGGCAGGTCGACGGCCTGCGCGACCTCCCAAACCATGCGGACGGCGATGGGATGGCAGAGCGGACCGGAAAGCCCGCCCTTGGGCTTGGTGATGCGGCTCTTGCGCGTGTGGACATCGATCGACATACCCTGGATGGAGTTGATGACCGAGAGGCCGTCGGCACCCGCGTCCTCGAGTGCCTTGGCGATCTCGACCACGTTCACCGGCGCCATCTTTACAAAGAGCGGCTTGTCGGTGACTTTGCGGCAGGCGCGCATGACGCCGCCGGCACCCTCCGGGGTCGACCCCATCGCGGCGCCGCCCGCGGCGATATTCGGGCAGCTCACGTTGATCTCAAAGCCAGCGGCCCAAGGGCACAGCTCATCGAACAGTTCGAGCGCGCGCACGTACTCCTCGGTGGAGTGACCGGCCACCTGGCAGATCACCTGGCAGCCGTCCTTGGAGAGCTGATCGAGCCACGGACCCGACTCCTCGGCAAAAGCGCGAACGCCGGGGTTCTGCAGGCCCACGGAATTGAGCATGCCGCCCGGAATCTCGGCCATGCGCGGCGCGGGGTTGCCCGGCCATGCCTCGGCAGCGCAACCCTTGGTCGTGATGGCACCGAGCTTGCTCACATCGAAGAAGTTCTGGAACTGCCAGCCGTAGCCAAAGGTGCCGGCCGCGGTGTTGATGGGGTTCTGCATCTTAACGCCGCCGAAGTCGACGGCCATATTAACCTTGCTCATTTAGAACACCACCACCTTGGAAGCGTCGAACACGGGGCCGCACATGCAGGCGCCCTTCATGCCGTCGACGGTCTCGACATTGCAGGTGTTGCAGGCACCGAAGCCGCAGCTCATCATGCGCTCAAGCGAAACCTCGCAGAACACATCGGCACGCGCCGCAAGCGCGGCAACGCCCTGCATCATCACGGCGGGGCCGCACGTGGCAACGTAGTCGTAATCGTTCTCGGCAAGCAGGCGCTCGGCCACCGCGGTCGTGAAACCGCGCTCCCCCGCCGTGCCGTCATCGGTGCACACGGTCACCGAGGCGGCGCCGACTTCAGCGAACGCGTCGAGGCCGACGAGTTTGGCCGCCGTCGCGGCACCGACCACGACATCGAACGCGCACCCGGCGGCCGCACAGGCACGTGCCGCACACAGCACGGGAGGCACACCGATACCGCCGGCCACAAGAAGCGCACGCTTGGCGCCTGCGGGCACCTGCCAGCCGCGGCCCCCCGGCCCGAGCAGGTTCGAGGTGTCACCCGGTTGCATCTCGGAGAGGCGACGGGTGCCGTCGCCCACCACGGCATACCAGATCTCGACGGTACCCGCGTCCGCATCGGCGTTCGCATAGCTCAGCGGCACGCGCAAGAGCGTTTTTGAGCAGCCGGGAACGGCGACGTTCACGAACTGACCGGGTTTGAGCGCGCTAGCGAGCTTGGGGGCGCGAAGGGTGAGCGCAAAGATTCCCTCTGCGATCTTCTCGTTCGAAACGACCTCAAAATCGTGCATGCGCGCAGAGGATGGCGTTGGCATTCGCGCTCCTATCCCCATGCGTATGGCATGGCTCGGTGTACCTCGGGGCATGGCGCCCCTAAACCATAGAGGGCGGCGCCCGCAGGCACCGCCCTCAGCAATACGTTGACGATATTAGCAGACGACCCCGTCTTTGAGGGTCTGCTTACCGCCCACAAAAACGTCCGTCGCACGGCCGCAGAGCTCGGCACCGGCAAAACCGGAGTTCGAGGCCTTGGACTCGTAACCGTCCTCGCCCACCGTCCAGGTGAGCTCGGGATCGAACACCGTGATGTCGGCAACGGAGCCGGCAGCGATCGAGACCGCGTCGAGACCGAGGATCTCGCGCGGCTTGGAGCTCATGAGCTCGACCATGCGCGAGACGCTCATGAGGCCCGGCTTCACCAGGTTGGTGAGCACGAGCGCGAGCGAGGTCTCGATACCCGTCATGCCAAAGGGGGCGAGCTCGAACTCGCGCGCCTTCTCCCACTCGGCATGAGGGGCATGGTCGGTCACGATGACGTCGACCGTGCCATCGAGAACGCCCTCGCGGAGCGCGGCGGCGTCCTCGGCGGTGCGCAGCGGCGGATTCACCTTGAGCGCGGTGTTGTATGTGTTGTCGAGTGCATCCTCGGTGAGGAACAGGTGATGCGGCGTGGCCTCGCAGGTCACGGGCAGCCCCTTGGCCTTGGCGGCACGCACGTACTCCAGGCCCTTGGCCGTGGAGATGTGCTGGATATGCAGCTTGGCGCCCGTGAGCTCGGCGAGCTCGATGTCGCGCGCGATCTGCAGCTCCTCGCCCTGCGCGGGCCAGCCCTCAAGCGCCAGGCGCGTGGACATCTTGCCCTCGTTGATCTGGCCGTGGCCCACGAGGTCCTCGTCCTGGCAGTGGCTCATAAAGACCTTGCCGAACATCTTGCCGTAGTCCATGCAACGGCGCATCTGACCCGCGCCCTGCACGCCGCGGCCGTCATCGGTAAAGGCGACGGCGCCGTGCGCCACCATGTCGCCCATCTCGGCGATGGCCTCGCCCTTGAGCCCGCGCGTGCAGGCGCCGGCCGGGTACACGCGGCAGTGGCCGACCTCGGCCGCGCGGCTCTTGACGAACTCGACCACGGCGCCGTTATCGGTCACGGGATCGGTGTTGGGCATGGAGCACACGCCGGTGAAGCCGCCCTTGGCAGCGGCGCGCGTGCCGCTCTCGATATCCTCTTTGTGCTCAAAGCCGGGCTCGCGCAGATGCACGTGGATGTCCACCAGGCCGGGCACGAGATATTTGCCGGCAAGGTCTTTGACCTCGCAGCCATCGGCGGCAAGACCCTCGCCCACCTCGACGATGCTATCGCCGTCGATCTTCACGTCCATGACGCCGTCGAGACCCGCCGCGGGATCGACGACGTGAGCGTTCTTAAGAAGCAAGGCCATTATCGGCACCTCCAAGCAGCAGATACAGAATGGCCATACGCACGCAGATGCCGGCGTAGACCTGCTCCAGGATCACGGAGCGTTGCGGGTGGTCGGCCATGTAGGAGTCGAACTCCACACCGCGGTTGATGGGGCCCGGGTGGCAGATGATCGCATCGGGCTTCATGAGCTTCTCGCGGTCGCGCGTGAGGCCGAAGAGCTTGTGATACTCGCGGATCGTGGGGAACGGCGCGCCCTCGAGGCGCTCCTGCTGCACGCGGAGCATGTAGACCACGTCGAGCTCGGGCAGCACCTCGTCGAGGTTGGAGCTCACGTGGTCGACGCCGAGCTCCTCGGGCACGGCCGGCAGCAGGGTGCCCGGCGCCACGGCGTAGGTCTCGCAGCCCATGATCTTGAGGGCGGGGATGAGCGAGCCGCACACGCGCGAGTGGCTGATGTCGCCCACCACGGCAACCTTGAGACCGTGGAAGTCGCCCTTGTGCTGCCAGATGGTATAGAGGTCGAGCAGGGCCTGCGTGGGATGGTTGTGCTTGCCGTCGCCCGCGCAGATCACGCTCGCCGGCGTGTTCTGGCTCACGATGTAAGGCGCACCCGCGTGCTTGTCGCGCACGACGATGCAGTCGATCTTGTAGGCGTTGAGCGTCTCGACGGTGTCGACCAGGCTCTCGCCCTTCACGGACGAGGTGGACGAGCCGCCAAAGTTGAGGCTGTCGGCCGAGAGGCGCTTCTCGGCGAGCTCGAACGAGCTGCGCGTGCGCGTGGAGGGCTCGTTGAACATGTTCACGACGGTCTTGCCCTTGAGCGTGGGAACCTTGCGGATCGCGCGCTCGTTGACCCCCGAGAACGCCTTGGCGGTCTCGAGGATGAGCTTGATGTCCTCTTCGGAGTACTCGGTGATATCGATCAGGTGCTTATGGTTAAAGGCCACGGTGCTACTCACCTCCCAGCGGAGCGGAGCCCACATGCGAGCCCGGCTCGAGGTCCTTGATCTCGACGGCGGTGCGGCCGTCGACATCCTTGAGATACAGGCGCACGTTCTCCTCGTGCGAGGAGGGAACGTTCTTGCCCACGAAGTCGGGCGAGATGGGCAGCTCGCGGTGTCCACGGTCCACGAGCACGGCGAGCTCGATGCGGCTCGGGCGTCCCATATCCATGATGGCGTCGAGCGCGGCGCGGATCGTGCGACCCGTGTAGAGGATGTCGTCCACGAGCACCACGCGCTTGCCGTCGACGGAGAACGGGATATTCGTGGAATGGATGGACGGCATGAAGTTCGTGGCGTAGTCGTCGCGATAGAAGCTGATGTCGAGGCTGCCGAGCGGAACGTCGACCCCCTCGATATCGCGGATCTGCTCCGCCAGCTGCTTTGCCAGCAGGTCCCCGCGCGTGACGATACCGACCAGCGCAAGGTCCTCGCACCCTTCATTGCGCTCGAGGATCTCGTGCGCGATGCGCGTGAGCGCGCGGTTGACGGCGGTCTCGTCCATGATGACCGCCTTGGGCGAAGAAGTGCTCATCTATCTCCCTTCAAGAACCCGACCGCGAACGCGGTCAAAAAAATAGATGCCCGACCGCTCTTGAGCGGCTCGAACACCCACAGGAAGACTGCTTTGGCAGCTATGCGTTCCATGTGGGCGTCTCGCGCCCATTTAATGGTCTGTCCCAGTGTAGCCCCGCGCCCTTGCAAAAGCGAGGGCGCACTTTGCGAAATCTCCGATTGCCCACGCCGGCGGATTGAGTACTATATGCGTCGCGCGCAGGCTTGTGGGGTCTCCGTGAATGCACGCGCCGCCCATCTTTGTGATTTGCGCGTGCACCCGCACATCTGTGCTATAGTTCCAATCTGTTTGTTAACGCGACACAAAAAGAGATGTCGCCCGAGGAGGGTCACCTATGTCCAAAGTTTGCGAAGTCTGCGGTAAGCACCCCGTTGCTGGTCGTTCCATCAGCCACTCCCACCGCGTCACCAACCGTAAGTTCCGTCCCAACATCCAGCGCGTCTACTGCGTGGTCAACGGTCAGAAGAAGAAGATGAACGTTTGCTCCACCTGCCTCAAGTCGGGCAAGGTCGCGCGCTCCTAAATAAGGTCTTTACGCACGCCTCGGACTCTCCGGGCAAAAGATCTCGCGTCTTAACGGACGGCATCGCAAGATGTCGTCCGTTTTTTGTTTTGGCTCGACAGCAAGCGCCCCCGCCATATAGGGGACAAGCACGGCCGAATGGAGGCTTAAATACCCCTCCATTCATATCACAGAACCGTCAAATTTCCTTGATCCACCCCCCGACCAGCAAAATCTCGCCGTTCGCCTTCCACTTTAGGTTAATTAACGTGTGGCCAGATAAGAAATAGTTACAAGGGAGTAGACTTTATCCAACTGTATCGTTACCGGTTTTACGGACGTGCTGCAAGCTTTGCGCCCGTATATGCCCGTATATGTTGGAGGGAAGATCGATGAGCACAGATAAGGCAAGGCTCTATCTCAAACGATCGTTCGTGCTATTCATGACCGCGCTGCTCACGTGGCAGACGCTCGGCGTGGACATCACGTACGCATTTGCACAGGATGTCGCTGCCGCCACGCAGGAATCGACTCAGACGAACGCAGGCGCAGACACGTCGACCGAAAGCACAAACGAGGCCGACAGCTCCGCGCCGCAGGCAAGCGAGTCTGCAACCCAGCAAACTTCGAGCACGGCGCAGGCAGCGGAATCCACCCAAACCCAACACACCGAGGCAATCGATGCTTCAAACGCATCCAGCACCACCGAAAACGCCGAGACGAACACCGCTGGCACTGAGAACGCAGGCAAAGATGACACCGAGTCCAACGAGCCCGTAGCCCAGTCCACCGAAAACAGCATCGCGCTCGCTTCCGGGAATGACGATGATTCCAACGACTCGTCCAGCACATATAACCCAAAGGCCGACGCCCTTGATGTAAGCGGCAGCTGCACAGCCACGGTAAAGCTCTATAAAGATGCGAGCCATAATACAGAACTTGGCAGCACCGCAATCGTCTCCAATGAAACCTTCTACGCGAGTCTGAATATCCTGTTCGGCAGTGTGGCCCCGACCCTTGCGAACCCGAATATAAAGTACATCTTTCCATCAAACGTCAAGGTCGCCGACATGGACGAGACCGACCTTATGGACGGAAACACTCTCGCGGGCAAGTGGTCCATCAAAGACAATGTCGCCTACTTTAAATACTACGAGTCCTATCTCAACCAGACCGTCACCCATGCCTATGTCAATCTCGACTGCAAGCTGAACGGCGTCAACAAGGGCGATGGAAACAACGAGTCCATCACATTCCCCGGTGCATCCACGAGCACGACCCTCAACACCAAAGACGGCAGCGTCAGCGCCTCCAAGTTCGGCGGGGACATGAGCCAGACATGGAACGGCCCCAGCTATGACCAAGCCACCAACAGCTACACCTGGACCATCAAGGTCTCCCCGAACGCATATGCAACCAACGTAAAGATCGACGATACCATCGGTTCGAACCTCACCTTTGTTGAGGGCTCTTTCAAGCTTGTGAACGCGAGCGGCCAGGATGTCTCCGGCAAGTGCGAGGCTACTGTGAGCGGCCAGAGCGCGACAATCGCTCTTGGCGATCTTACGGCTGGCGACTACTACGTCCAATACAAGACAACGGTGAACAGCCTGCCAGATGCAGACAACACTGCTGTCTCCAACGTTAATAACAAGGCCACGTACAGCTGGGGCGCAAGCGACAACCGAAAGAGCGGCAACACCGAGAAGTCTCCCCAGGAGTCCAAGTACTCCATGGTCTCCAAGTCTGCTGACGGCAGCAGCACGCCTTCTGCCATCAAGTGGGTCGTGAAGCTCAACAACGGCTCCATCAAGGCCGACATGGGCGGTTACACCTTTGCCGACGAGCTGGGGTCCGACCAGACCTTCGTCACGTCAACTGGCGTCACGGTTACCGACTCCGACGGCAATCCCGTGACGGTGACTGATTCTTCCATGACGAGCTCCGCGCTTACTTTCAAACTTCCTGCCGATGCCGGCGAGAAGCAGTACACAGTCACCTACTACACCCAGATGACTGACACCGACTCAAAGGACGCGGTCAAGAACACCGCCAAGGTTACCCCGCCCGATCCCACGAACGGCCCTGAGGGCGAGGGTACAGGCACCTACAATCCGCCCGACTACGGCACCTACATCACGAAGGCCCTGACGAGCGACATTTCCTCTGCGAACTATGACGGCAAGGCCTCCTGGAAGTCCGAGATCCTCTTCAGCGACATGGCCGCCAACACCGACCCGACCAAGATTGTCTTTACAGATGAGTTCAGCCAGCTTCCCAGCGATGTGAAGGTAAGCCTTGACGGCGAGGTGAAGCTTACGGTTGGCGATGACGGTGGCACTCTCGTTGAGGGGACCGACTACAGTATCGACAAGGCCTCTGGCGAGCAGTGGCCCAACAACAAGCTCTTCACCGTCACGT
>CAVCLY010000005.1:0-54226 GCA_963603165.1 Faecalibacterium prausnitzii | reverse complement strand
ACTGGATCGGTCGCTCCGAGGGCGCCGAGGTCGACTTCACGCTCTGCGACGCCGACGGTAATCCCACCGACGAGAAGATCACCGTCTTCACCACCCGTGCCGACACCCTGTTCGGCGTGACGTTCTTCGTGCTCGCGCCCGAGTACGAGGGCCTCGCCGACCTCGTTGCCGGAACGAAGTACGAGGAATCGGTCATGCAGATCGTCGAGAACTCCAAGCACATCTCGCAGGTTGAGCGTGCGCAGGGCACGCTCGAGAAGCACGGTGCGTTCACCGGGCGCTACGTGGTGAACCCGGTCAACGGCGAGAAGGCCCCCGTCTGGGTCGCCGACTACGTCGTTGCCGACTACGGTACCGGCGCCGTCATGGCCGTTCCCTGCGGCGACCAGCGCGACTTCGAGTTCGCCCGTAAATACGACCTGCCGATCGTCCCCGTCGTTCTCTCCGACGAGGACGTGGCCGAATTTGCCGAGGCGGGGGAGTCCATCGACACCTTCCATGCCGAGAACGTCGACTGGACCTGTGCCCATGCGGCCGAGGGCACGCTCGTGCAGTCGGGCAAGTACACCGGCATGCGTGGCGGCAAGCACTCCGAGGCCGAGGCCGCGATTGTCGCCGACCTGGAGGAGGCCGGCACCGGTCGTCGCAAGACCGAGTACCGTCTGCGCGACTGGCTGATCAGCCGCCAGCGCTACTGGGGCAACCCGATTCCCGCCATCCACTGCGACGAGTGCGGCATCGTGCCCGTTCCCGAGGACCAGCTCCCCGTCATGCTCCCCGAGAACCTCGACCTCGGTGCCGGCGAGACGCTCGCCAAGTGCAAGGAGTTCTATGAGACCACCTGTCCGGTCTGCGGCAAGCCCGCTCGTCGCGAGACCGACACCATGGACACCTTCACCTGCTCGAGCTGGTACTACATTCGCTATTGCGACCCGCACAACACCGAGCTCCCGTTCAGCCGCGAGGCGGTCGACCGCTGGATGCCCGTCGACAACTACATCGGCGGCATCGAGCACGCCATCCTGCATCTGCTCTATAGTCGCTTCTTCACCAAGGCGCTGCGCGATGTCGGCATGATCGGCGAGGACGAGCCGTTCACGAACCTGCTCTGCCAGGGCATGGTTAAAGACGAGCACGGCGAGACCATGTCCAAGTCAAAGGGCAACGTGGTGCCGCCCAGCTCGGTCATCGAGCCCATGGGTGCCGACACCATGCGCCTGGCGATCCTCTTCATCGCCCCGCCCGAGAAGGACTTCGACTGGGATCCCAAGGCCGTTGCCGGTGCAAACCGCTTCATCAAGCGCGCCTGGAACATCGTCTGGCAGCTCGCCAACTCCGGCGATGCCGCGGCCACGCTCGAAAAGTCCGCGCTCGATGAGGCTGCGCTCAAGCTCTATCGTGAGCGCCACCGCACCATCGCCAAGTGCACCGATGACTACGACCGCCAGCAGTTCAACACCGCCATTTCGGCCGTGATGGAGCTCGTGAACGCCGCGACCTCCTACGTCAACGGCGTGGTGCCTGAGTCGCGCGACGCGGCGCTCTGCTATCTCGTGGCCACCGACATCGTCTCGATCCTCTCGCCGATCTGCCCGTTCTGGGCCGACGAGCTCTGGCACGAGGCCCTCGGCAAAGACGGCAACGTGTATACCGCGCCCTGGCCCGAGTTCGATCTGGCCGAGACCGTGGAGGACGAGGTCGAGATCGCCGTGCAGGTTCTCGGCAAGATGCGCGTGCACATCACGGTGCCCACCGACGCCACGCCTGAGGTCATGCAGAAGGCGGCCGAGGAGGCCGCGGCCAAATGGATCGGCGACAAGACCGTCGTCAAGGCGATCTGCGTCCCGGGCAAACTTGTAAACCTTGTGGTGAAATAGCTGACTGTGATACACTCATCGAGGTAAATGTAGTTGTAATGAAGAAGTGGGGTTTCGGCCCCGCTTCTTTTTTGTTGAGGAGGTGCCGCGATGGTCAAGACAAAGGTCGAGACGAGCATCATCGATGCTCTCGAGGCCCAGGCCCCTGCGCGCGGCGTCGATATCGTCGACGTCGAGATTGTGGGCGCCACCAAGGCCCCGTGCGTGCGCGTGAGGCTCGAGGGGGCAGACGGTTCGTCGCTCTCGCTCGACGAGGTGACCGCCAACACCAAGTGGGTGAGCGAGGCCATCGACGAGATCGATCCGGTTTCGGGTTCCTTTACCCTCGAGGTCTCCTCGGCAGGCATGGCGAGGCCGCTCCGCCGTCCGCGCGATTTCGCGCGGTTTGTCGGCGAGATGTGCGAGCTCTCGACCACGGCGACCGAAGGCCGTCGCAAGTTCAAGGGTCACATCGCCGAGGCGAGCGAGACGGGCACCGTGCTCGAGCTTAAGGACGGGGAGCGCGTGGAGCTCTCTTTTGACGATATCAAGAAGTGCACCCTGAAGCCGGTCTACGACTTCAAGGGCGGCAACAAGGAAGGGAAGTAACAGCCATGGCCGCATCCGCGATGATGGAAGCCCTCATGGAGCTTTGCCAGGAAAAGCATATCGACCAGCTCTATCTGATCGACCATCTCGAGCAGTCGCTCGCAAAGAGCTATGCCGAGATCATGCGTCTCGACTGGGGCGCAAAGGTCACGATCGACCGCGCTACCGGCAAGATCTACGTCTATAGGCTCGAGCCCATCGATGACTCCATGGACGAAGAGGGCAACTACACCGAGTTCGAGGAGATCGACGTCACGCCCAAGGACACGAGCCGTATCGCGGCCCAACACGCCAAGGCCGAGATCAACGCCATCGTGCGCAACTCCGCCCGCGAGCAGATCTACGAGGAGTTCTCGAGCCGTATCGGCGACATCATCACCGGTACCGTGCTGCAGTCCACCCCCGACTTCACGATCGTCAAGATCCGCGAGGGCGTCGAGGCCGAGCTTCCGCACTTCGACCTGCGTCGTTACGACAACGAGCGCAACGAGCGCCCGGCTGGCGAGCGCTACATGCACAACCAGCGCCTCAAGGCCGTGATCATCGATGTGCGCGACCCCAACTCCACCGTGCAGCCCGTCCGCGGCGAGCACAGCCGTCCGCCCATCGTCATCTCCCGCACGCATCCGGCGCTCCTCAAGCGCCTCTTCGAGCAGGAGGTCCCCGAGATCTACGAGGGCACCGTCGAGGTCAAATCGATCGCCCGCGAGCCCGGCCAGCGCTCCAAGGTCGCCGTCCACTCGCTCGACGACCGCCTCGATCCGGTCGGTGCTTGCGTCGGCCCCAAGGGCAGCCGCGTGCGCGCCGTGGTCGGTGAGCTTCGCGGCGAGCGCGTCGACGTCATCCTCTGGGATGCGGATCCGGCCCGCTACGTTGCGAATGCCCTCTCGCCGGCCAAGGTGACCCGCGTGCTTATCGACGAGGAGAAGGCCTACGCCGGCGTCATCGTGCCTGACGACCAGCTCTCGCTTGCTATCGGCAAGGAGGGCCAGAACGCCCGCCTCGCCGCGCGCCTGACCGGCTGGCACATCGATATCAAGAACGAGACGCTCGCGGCCGATATCCTCCGCAACGTCCCCGTCCACGAGGAGCCCGCCGAGGATCTTCTTGCCGACGAGGGCGAGACCGAGGAGGCCCGTCGCTGCGAGCACGTGAGCGAGGACGGCATCCGCTGCCGCAACCAGGCTCGCCCCGGCTCCCGTTTCTGCGGCATCCATGACGACGATGCCCTCGCCGATGCGGAGGACCTGATCTAGTGCAAGAAGCGCCCGACCCGTCGGGTCGGAGGCGCATCTCCCGCGTTATGTCAGTTCCCTGGGCGCTCGGCGCCCGAAAGGAAGGTGATTCGGCAAATGGCGAAGACCCGTGTTTCCACCCTTGCCAAAGAGTTCGGTATGACGTCCAAAGAGCTTATGGGCCACCTTACCGAGTTGAAGATTCCCGTTAAGTCCGCGAGCTCCGCGCTCGAGGATGCCTATGTCTCGATGGTGCGCAAGAAGCTCGCTCCCGTGATCGAGGCCCGCGCCGCCGAGGTCGAGGCCAAAAAGCAGGCCGAGGCCGAGGAGGCCGCCAAGAAGGAGGCCGAGGAGCGCGCCCGCGCCGAGGAGGAGCGCCTTGCCGCCGAAGCTCGCCGCGAGGAGGAGCGCCGCGTGTCGGCTGCCGCCCAGGCCGCCGAGGAGGCCGCGCGCAAGGCCGCTGCCGAGCGCGAGCGTGCCGAGCGCGAGCGCCTCGCCGAGGAGAAGCGTCAAGCCGAGCTCGAGGCCAAGCGCCGCGCCGTTCCCGCCTCCGACTCGGGCCAGCGCTTCCGCTCCCTGCTCGACCAGATCGCCGCGCAGGAGACCGTGCTCGCCGAGAAGAAGGAGAACGAGAAGCAGAACCGCAGCGCTTCCGACGATCGTCGCGGAAACCGCCGTGGTGGCGGCCGCGACCGCGGCGGTCGCTCCGACAACTCCCGCCCCACGCACACCCATCGCACCAACGCCACCAACAACATGCCTGCGGGTATGGACTTCCCCAACCCCGATAAGCAGGGCGGCAAGGGCAAGAAGGGCAAGCACGGCCACGTGTCCGAGGAGGACCGTTACGCCCGCATGGCCCGCGAGGCCGAGGAGTACAACCGCGAGAAGGTCCTCGAGGAGGCCCGTGCCGCCGTCGAGGAGGCCTCTCGCGAGTCCACCGGCCGCCGCAAGAAGCGCAAGGAGAAGCGTGAGCGCGAGGCCGCCAAGGCTCAGGAGGAGCGCAAGATAGAGGAGGCGCTCGCCCAGGGCGTGAACCCCGAGGACCTCGATGCCATCAAGGTCTCGCAGGGTGTCACCGTCCAGGAGCTCGCCGACGCGCTCGACGTTCCCGCGAACGACATCATCAAGCGCCTGTTCCTGCTCGGCACGCCGCTCACCATGACCCAGTCGATGAGCGACGACCTCGTCGAGCTCGTTGCCGACGACCTCGGTCGCCAGATCAAGATCATCACGCCCGAGGAGGAGAACTCGTTCACCTTCTACGACGACCCGGCCGACCTCAAGGGCCGCGCGCCGGTCGTCACCGTCATGGGCCACGTCGACCACGGCAAGACGTCGCTGCTCGACGCCATCCGCAACACGGGTGTGGCCGAGGGCGAGGCCGGCGGCATCACGCAGGCCATCGGCGCATCTCAGGTCAAGATCGGCGATCGCAAGATCACCTTCATCGATACCCCGGGCCACGCCACCTTCACGGCCATGCGTGCCCGCGGCGCCAAGGTGACCGACATCGTCATCCTGATCGTCGCCGCCGACGACGGCGTCATGCCCCAGACCATCGAGTCGATCAACCATGCCAAGGCCGCCGGCGTTCCCATCGTCGTCGCCGTGAACAAGATCGATAAGCCCGGCGCCAACCCCGACCGCGTGCGCCAGGAGCTCACCGAGTACGGCATCATCCCCGAGGAGTGGGGCGGACAGAACATGTTCGTCAACATCTCGGCCAAGAAGAAGATCGGCATCGACGACCTTCTGGAGTCTGTCCTTCTCCAAGCAGACGTTCTTGAGCTCAAGGCCAACCCCGACACCTTTGCCTCTGGCTACGTGCTTGAGGGCAAACTCGACCGCGGCCGCGGCTCTGTGGCGACGGTCCTTGTCTCGCGCGGCACCCTGCGCGTTGGCGACCCGCTGGTCGCCGGCATGGCCTACGGCCGCGTGCGCGCCATGCTCGACCCCAAGGGCAACTCGGTGACCGAGGCCGGCCCGTCCGACCCCGTGGAGATTCTGGGCCTCTCGAGCGTCCCCAACGCAGGCGACGAGTTCCGCGTCTTCCAGGACGACCGCGATGCCCGCGACCTGGCCGACCAGCGTGCGCTTAAGGCCCGCATCGAGGAGCAGAACCGCGTCAAGCACGTCACGCTCGAGAACCTCTTTGCCACCATGGCCGACGCCGAGGTCAAAGAGCTCAACCTCATCATCAAGGCCGACGTCCAGGGTTCCATCGAGGCCCTTCAGGACTCGCTGGACAAGATGGACCAGTCCGAGGTTCGCATCAACACCATCCATGCCGCGGTCGGCGCCATCAACGAGACCGACGTCGTCCTGGCAGACGCCTCCAATGCCATCATCATCGGCTTTGGCGTGCGCCCCGACGGCAAGGCCCGCAGCGCCGCTGAGCACCAGGGTGTCGAGATCCGCACCTACGACGTCATCTACAAGGCGCTCGAGGACCTCGATGCCGCCCGTATCGGTATGCTGAAGCCCACCGAGGTCGAGGTCTCCACCGGTATGGCCGTCGTCGTCGACACCTTCAAGGTGCCCAAGGTCGGCATCGCCGCCGGCGTGCGCATCGAGGAGGGCGAGATCGCCGCGACCGACTCCGTGCGCCTCGTGCGCGACGGCATCGTGGTCTACAACGGCAAGATCGCCTCTATGCGCCACTACAAGGACGAGGTCAAGAGCCTCAAGTCCGGTTCCGAGGGCGGTATCGGCCTCGAGAACTTCCAGGATATCAAGCCCGGCGACCAGATCGAGGGCTACCGCATCGACCAGGTCGCGCGTACCGAGTAGGAGCACGCATGAAGCAGAACCAGGCAACCCGCCGTCTGGGCGAGCAGCTCCGCGAGAAGCTGGGGAGCATCCTGCTCTTCGAGATCTCGGACCCGAGGCTCGACCTCGTGACCCTCACGGGTGTCGAGGTCGCCATGGATCGTTCGTTCGCCCGCGTGTTCGTGAGCTGCGATCCCGAGCGCTATGAAGAGGTCATGGAGGCGCTCGACCAGGCTCGCGGACGCATCCGCAGCCTCTTGGCCCGCTCGCTGGACTGGCGCGTGACTCCGGCGCTCGAGTTCCGCATCGACCGCTCGACCGACGAGGCAGAGCGGATCTCGCGCGCGCTCGAGAACGTTCCGGCCACGCTCGCGGTCGAGAAGGACGAGGAAGGCTACCCCGTGGTGCCGTCTGACGAGTCGGAGGCGAACCTCGATGACTAGCGATGGCGACCTCGTCTCACCTGAGCTTATCGGGCGTTTTCGGAGCATCGTCGACCTGATCGGTGACGCCCAACGCATCGCTATCTCGGGACACACGTCCCCCGATGGCGATGCCCTCGGCTCCGTTCTCGGGCTCGGCATGGCCCTGCGCGCGCACTATCCGCTCAAGAAGATCGATTTCCTGCTCGCCGACAACGCACCCGTGCCGCGCATCTACCGGTTCATGGAAGGCGCCGAGACGATGGTCCCGGCCTGCACCTACACTGCCGACCCCGATCTCTTTATCGTGGTCGATGCGCCTGTGGTGAGCCGCATCGCCGACGCAGCGGAGGTGCTCGAGCGCTCCGCGCATGTGGTGGCCTTCGACCATCATCCGTCCTCGTGCGAGTTCGCCGAGGTCTCGGTTCGCAAGCCGAGTGCCGCTGCCTGCGCCGTTCTCATCCAGGAGTTCCTCTCGTTCGCCGGGATCTCGCTCACCAAGCAGATCTCTACCGCGCTGCTCTGCGGCATCGTGACGGACACCGGGCGCTTTCAGTTCCAGAACGCCGACCCGGCCGCGTTCGTCACCGCGGCTGAGCTCGTGGGACACGGAGGCGACCCGGCTCGCGTGTCGCTCG
Source organism: Faecalibacterium prausnitzii (assembly GCA_963603165.1). GTDB lineage: Bacteria > Actinomycetota > Coriobacteriia > Coriobacteriales > Coriobacteriaceae > Collinsella. Next base: position 46,694 of record CAVCLY010000005.1, on the reverse strand, counting down.
AGGTCTACCAGAGCCAGCGCATCGAGTATCTGCGCTTGGAATCGATCGTCATGGCCCGCATCAAAACGGTTGCAAACGGCCGTGTGGCCTATTCCTACGCGTATGCATCCGATCTTGAGCAGTGCGGTGTCTCGGCCGATGAGTGCGACGGGCTCGTCGATGTCGTCCGCTCGGTCATGGGCGTTGAGGTCTGCCTTTTCCTCAAGGGGAGGGGTACCGACACCGTGCGCGGAAACCTTCGCTCCAAGGGCGCGTACGATGTCTCGACCGTGGCCGCCGCCTTCGGCGGTGGCGGCCATGTTGCCGCTTCGGGCTTTACATACAAGGGCTCGATCGAACAAACGCTCCGCGCGGCACTCCCCATGCTCGCCGATTTGGTGGGGGAGGACCCGTCCCAAGTCCGCGTTGAGCTCTAGAATCCAAGGAGTTTCATGGCCAAGCGTGGACCATCAGATCTGAATCTTCTGCTCGCGGTCGATAAGCCCGTGGGCATCACCTCGCACGACGTCGTCTCAAAGGCGCGTCGTGCGCTTCATGAGCGTCGCGTCGGCCATGCCGGCACGCTCGACCCGCTTGCTTCGGGCGTCATGGTGCTCGGTGTCGGCCAGGCCACGCGCCTGCTCGGCAAGATCACGCTCGACACCAAGAGCTACATCGCCGATATCGCCTTTGGCGTCGAGACGAACACCGATGATGCCGAGGGCGAGGTCACCGTTCAAAAGGATCCGGCCCCCGAACTCTGCGACATGGAATTCGCCGCTCGTGTGCTCGCGGGGTTCGTGGGCGAGCAGATGCAGGTGCCACCTGCGTTCTCGGCGATCTCCATCAACGGCGTGCGCTCCTATAAGCGCGCTCGCGAGGGCGAGTCGTTCGAGCTGCCCCCTCGTGCGGTTGAGGTCGAGTCGGCGCAGCTTATCGCCATCAGCGGCGATGCGGCAGCCCCTGTGTGGACCGTCGCTTTTACCGTGAGCAAGGGGACCTACATACGATCGCTCGCGCGCGATATCGGACGCAGCTGCGATAGCGCGGCGCATATCTCCGCGCTCCGCCGCACGGCTTCGGGCTCGATCTCGCTCGGGAGCTGCCTTGCGATCGATGACCTCGATACCGAGCGCGCTCGTGCAGCCGCGCTCGACCCGCTTGCCGTGCTCGGTATCGAGCGCTGCGTTTTACCTGAGCGCTGCCTGCAGGATATTCTCTGCGGACGATCGGTGTCGGTTTCGGCCGCTTCGAGCACGTTCGCCGGGGGCGCGGGCCATGCGGTCGGCCTCGTTATCGATGAGGAGCTGCGGGCGCTCGCGGTGGTTGAGAACGGGCGTTTTCGCATGACCGATGTATTTCCGCAGGGCATCTCGGGGGTTTGCCCATGATGCCGTCTATAGCCGTTCTGAGGCGCGAGTTCGCTGCGTATTCCGAGGATGCCGCTCCTATTTTTCGATTGGGCGGAACGGATGCCCTGTGCGATCTCGGCGATGCCACGGTCGCGATCGGGGCATTCGACGGGTTCCACGTGGGGCATGCTGATCTTGTGCGCCGTGCCGTGGCCGATGCTCGGGAACGCGGCATCAATGCTGTCGCCGTCACGTTCGATCCCGATCCCGATGAAGTGGTGGGAACGCCCTCGCTCAAGCTCATGTCTGCTGCCGAGCGCTTGAGCCGGCTCGCGCATGCGGGGGTCGATGCGGTCGTCGTCGTGCCGTTCACGCGCGAGCTCGCCGCTATGGGCCATGAGGAGTTCTTCTGCGAGGTGCTCGGTTCGTGCATGCGCTTGCGCTCGATCCATGTCGGCGAGAACTTCCGTCTCGGCCATCGCGGCAGCTCGGATGTTTCGGTGATAGCCCGTTGGGGGCAAGAGCATGCGGTCGACGTGTTCGGCCATGCCCTCGTCATGGACGGAGGCGAGGCGGTATCGGCGACGCGCATCCGCGGCGAGCTTGCGTGCGGTCAGGTGGAGAATGCCGCGCGCCATCTCGGTCGTCGCTTCTCAATCACGGGCTCGGTCGATTCCGGGCGCGGCGAGGGGCACGGCATGGGCATCCCTACGGCCAATGTCTCTCTTCCCAGCGGTATCCGGCTCCCGGCCGAAGGTGTCTACAGCGGCCTTGCCCTGGTCACGGGGTCGGTGTTCCCTGCTGCCATCAACGTCGGACTGCCGCCGACTTTTGCCGATTCCGCCCGCTCCGCACATATGGAAGCGAATCTCATCGGCTTTACGGGGGATATCTACGGCGACGCTATCTGCGTCTCGTTCTCCCGTTTCCTGCGGCCGTCGCGCGTGTTCTCGAGTACCGAGGAGCTCGTGACAACGGTGCGCGGGAATATCCAGGATGTCATCGACGAATTCGGCTGCGAGGGGGTTGGGCTCAAGTGATCTCGGACGACGAGAAAAATCGTGTGCGCGAGGCCTCTGACCTCGTGGCCATCGTGCAGGAGAGCGTCGAACTCAAGCCGCGCGGCCGTGAGTTTTGGGGCTGTTGCCCGTTCCATGGCGAAAAGACGCCGTCGTTCCATATCATTCCCCAGATCCAGACGTGGCATTGCTTTGGGTGCGGCGAAGGCGGCGACGTTTTCAAATATATCCAGATGCGGGAGAACCTGAGCTTTCCCGAGTCGATCCGCTATCTCGCCGAGCGCGCGGGCATCGAGCTCCATGACGATGCGACGTTTTCGAACAGGCGCGGTACCAAGCGCACGAGACTCTACGAGCTCTGCGATGAGACCGCGAACTTCTACCACACCATGCTCATGCGCGGCAAGGACGCACGTCCGCGCGCGTACTTCGCCTCGCGCGGCATGGGAGGCGAGGTCTGCCGTCGTTATCGACTTGGTTTCGCACCTGGGTCGAATGCCCTCGTGAACCATCTGCGCGAATGCGGTTTCACTCCGCGCGAGATGCTCGATGCGAACGTCGCGGTAAGCCGTGGGCGGGGGCTGGCGGACCGCTTTTATGACCGCGTGATGTTCCCCATCTTCGATGAACAGGGCCACGGCATCGCGTTCGGCGGCCGCATCATGGGGGAGGGGCAGCCCAAGTACCTGAACACCGCCGAGACGAGCATCTTCCACAAAAAGAAAAACCTCTACGGCTTCAACTGGGCCAAGGAGCATATCGTGGCCGAGCAGACGGCCATCGTCGTCGAGGGCTACACCGACTGCATCGCCTGCTGGGAGGCGGGTGTGGGGAACGTTGTGGCTACCCTCGGCACGGCGCTTACCGAGCATCACGTGAAGACGCTCACACGCTTTGCCAAGCGGATCGTCTACATGTTCGACGGCGATGCCGCCGGACAAAAGGCCGCGCGCCGTGCCATACAGTTCATCGAGCAGGATGCCGCCGACCTGCGCTGCGTCGTGCTTCCCGACGGGATGGACCCCATGGAGTTCATCACCGCGCGCGGGGGAGACGCCTTGCGCGCCGCTATCGATGCGGCCGAGCCCCTTATGGATTTCGTGTTCCGTTCCCTCGAGGAGTCGAGCGATATCACCACGCCGGGCGGCCGCGCCAAGGCGCTCGAGGACGCGCTCGCGCTCATCTACCCGCTCCGCTCGAGCTACATGATCGATAACTATTTCGTGCAGATAGCAGATCGTCTCGGTCTCGATGTCGAGACCGTGCGTTCGGGTTCCGCCCAGGTCTTTCGCGATGTCGCGCGCCAGGAGCAGGCCGCAAAGCGACGTGAGCAGGCGGCGGAGCGCGGGGGTGCGCCTTCTCGGGGAGAGGCTTCGGCCGATGCGGCGGGGCCCTATGTCGAGGAAAAACCCTATGACTCGGTGCCACTCGATGCGTACGATGCGCCGGCTGCCGACATCGATGCAGAGGCGGAGCAACAGGGCCCGGTGTTGCAGGTGCTCACCGATGTCGAGCGCAAGGCGCTCTCGGGCGAGCGCGAGCTTTTGACCCTGCTCGTCACCTACCCCGATCTTTTTCGAACGTTTGCCGAACGCATCTGCTCCATCGACTGGATCGACCCGCGGCACGAGACGATCGCCTGGGCCGTGCTCGCCACGCCCGAGGGGAGCGATGCCGCGGCAGCCATGGATGCCGCGCGCGCGGTGGTCCCTGAGGCCGCGCAGCTCGTGTCGCTTGGCACCATCTCCACCACGAGCGCGCATCCCACGCGCACGAACATCGATTTTCTGCTCAATACCCTCGAGCTTTATACGGTGCGCCGCCGGTATCGCGCCGCGCAGGGACGGCTCAGAAGCGACCGCACGCTCGATGCCGATGCTCGCCGCGATCTCACCGTGCAGGCGCTTGCCGACAACAGGAGGATCCAGGAGCTCGCGCGCGCCATCGAGGGCGTGGCCGATCCCTTCCACGATGACAATGCCGATGCCGATAGCGGTGCCTAGGGCCCTTGCGCAGCCCCGGCGCCGTAAATCGCCTCTTGGAGACGTTGTTTGCTGGTTGCATGGGTATAAACCCGTGGTAAAGTATTGAGGCTTATGGACTATGAAGGGAGAATCTGTGCCAAAGAAGACTGAAAGCACGGCTAACTCGCTGGACTCCTATGTCGAGAAGCTCTTGAGCAAGGGGTCCGATAGGCGCTCGGTCACCGAGGACGAGATCCAGATCGCCCTCAAGGAGGTCGACGTCTCCGATGCGCAGCTGTCTTCTGTGTACGATGCGCTCCGTAACAACGGTATCGAGATCATCTCGGCCACGGTCGATGACGAGTCTCTTGATGATGACGGCGACACACACGCCTTTTCTGAGGAAGACGGTGAGACGGATGGCGCGAGCTCTGAGGACCACGACATCCGCATCGCCAAGCAGGCCGATGCCGAGATGGCTTCGACCAAGCCCAAGAAGAAGCGCACCGTCCGCACCACCCGTTCCAAGTCGCGCGTGCGCGGTATCGACGCTTCGACCGTTATGCTCACGGGCGACCCGGTTCGCATGTATCTCAAGGAGATCGGCAAGGTCGACCTGCTGACCGCTGCCGACGAGGTCGACCTCGCCATGAAGATCGAGGCGGGACTCGCCGCCACCGAGCAGCTCGAGGCCGCCGAGGCGGGCGAGCTCGAGCTCACGCGCGCCCAGAAGCGCCGTCTCATGCGCGTCGAGAACGTGGGCCTCGAGGCCAAGCAGGCGCTCATCAGCGCAAATCTCCGTCTTGTCGTCTCCATCGCCAAGCGCTATGTCGGTCGCGGCATGCTCTTCCTCGATCTCATCCAGGAGGGCAACCTCGGCCTTATCCGCGCCGTCGAGAAGTTCGACTACGAGAAGGGCTTCAAGTTCTCCACGTACGCGACTTGGTGGATCCGTCAGGCCATCACGCGCGCCATCGCCGACCAGGCCCGCACCATTCGTATTCCCGTGCACATGGTCGAGACCATCAATAAGCTCGTGCGCGTGCAGCGCCAGCTCTTGCAGGATCTCGGGCGCGACCCGACCCCCGAGGAGATCGGCGAGATGATGGACATGAGCGCCGAGCGCGTGCGCGAGATCCAGAAGATCAGCCAGGAGCCCGTCTCGCTCGAGACGCCGATCGGCGAGGAAGAGGATTCCCAGCTGGGAGACTTCATCGAGGACTCGCAGGCGGTCGTTCCGCCCGATGCCGCGAGCTTCTCCATGCTCCAGGAGCAGCTCACCCAGGTGCTCGACAGCTTGGCCGAGCGCGAGCGCAAGGTTATCGAGCTTCGCTTCGGACTCGTCGACGGCCATCCGCGTACCCTCGAGGAGGTCGGTCGCGAATTCGGCGTCACGCGCGAGCGTATCCGCCAGATCGAGTCGAAGACGCTGGCCAAGCTTCGCCATCCGAGCCGCTCCAGCAAGCTCAAGGATTACATCGAGAGCTAGGTCGTTTTCATTAAATCCGCTGCTCAGAAGGGCGGCGGATTTTTTTAAAAAAAGTTCTTGCGCAAATCGAAACGCTCCGTATAATAGTTTTTGTTGCTTGAGGGCAACACCGAATTCCTCGGTAGCTCAATGGTAGAGCCCGCGGCTGTTAACCGCGTTGTTGTAGGTTCGAGTCCTACCCGGGGAGCCAGAATTTGATACCCGCCAGTTTTGCTGGCGGGTTTTTTATTACCGTTCGGCTCTGGGCGATCTGCTCATACGCTAGTAGGAATCATCTGGTTTCTCTTGCCGTGAGCTTCGATACGCTAAGGCCGTTGTACTATAGAAACATTCATGCTCCCTTGTACGAGGTGCCCTGTGCACACCGAAAGGAGAAACCTTGTCTGAGACCATCAAGGGTACGCTCAGCGTGTCCAACGACGTCATCGCCGATATCGCCGGTTACGCCGCCATGTCCTGCTACGGCGTGGTCGGAATGGCCGAACAGCTTCAGGGCGCCGAGAGCGTCCGCATTCTTTCGGGCCAGCGCCTGCGCAAGGGCGTGCTCGTCGATGCCACCGAAGAGGGGCTTTCGGTCGATCTGCATGTCGTGCTCGAGAACGGCTGCAACATGAAGTCCGTCTGCGAGAACCTCTCGAGTTCCGTGGCGTTCACGCTCAAGGAGATCGCCCAGATCGATCCGGCCGGCCTCAAGATCGGCATCCATATCGACGGCCTCAAGAGCCTTATCTAGCGCAGCTGAATTCGGAGATACATAACCCTATGATCGCTAACACCATCCGCACCTGTTTCCCCGTGGCCGCTGCCGCTGTTTCCGACAAGGCCGAGGAGATCAACAAGCTCAACGTCTTTCCCGTGCCCGACGGCGACACCGGCACCAACATGTCGCTCACGCTCGCTTCGGTCGTCAAGGAGCTCGCTTCACTCTCCGATGACTGCGACATGGAGGCCGTCGCCGGCGCCATCACCCATGGCTCGCTCATGGGTGCGCGCGGCAACTCCGGCGTCATCACCTCGCAGATCCTGAGAGGCGTTGCCGAGGGACTGGTCTCGGCAAAGTCCCCGGTAACCTCTGCCGACGTGGCCTCCGCCCTCCGTCGTGCCGTTAAGGTCGCCTTCAAGGCCGTCCGCAAGCCCATCGAGGGAACGATCCTCACGGTCCTGCGCGACATCTCGACCAAGGCCGACGAGTGCGAGAAGAAGAAGTTCACCCTCGAGGAGGCGCTCGACGCCATCGTCGTCGAGGCCTACGACTCCGTGGCGCGCACGCCCGACCTGCTTCCCGTTCTCAAGGAGAACGGCGTGGTCGACTCCGGCGCCTTCGGCTTCGCCATCTTCCTCGAGAACTTCGTTTCGTGCGCGCTCGGCCGCACGACCAAGGTCGAGGGCTTCTCCGCCACGTTCGACGCTTCCGCCGAGTCGGCGCGCGATGCCGCCCTCGGTCGCGTTGAGATCGAGGCCAACGACGACTGGGAGGGCTCGGAGTTCCGTTACTGCAACGAGTTCCTCTTCAAGGCCGCGGCTCCGTTCGACGAGGATGAGTGCCTCGCCTTCCTCGCCACGATGGGCGATTGTGAGCTGCTCGTGGGCTCGTATCCCGATTACAAGGTTCATGTCCACTCCAATACCCCGAATCTCGTGCTCGCGCACATGCTCGAGCTCGGTCAGATCTACGAGGTCTTCATCCACAACATGGAGATGGAGGCACACGACCGTACGGCCAAGATCCATGAGGACCAGCATGCAAAGCCTGCAGAGCCCGCAAAGCCGCTCGGTTTCGTTGCCGTTGCCGCCGGCTCCGGTGAGGCCGAGATCCTGCGTTCGCTGAACGTCGACGTCGTCGTCGAGGGCGGCCAGACGATGAACCCCTCGACCGCCGACCTGCTCGATGCCATCGAGCAGGTGAATGCCGAGGCCGTCATCATCCTTCCCAACAACGGCAACATCCGTATGGCCGCCGAGGCCGCCGCGAGCGCTTGCACCGACAAGCGCGCGGTCGTGATTCCCACCAAGACGGTCCCGCAGGCTTTTTCCGCGCTCTTCGCGGTCGTTCCGGGTGCCGCGCTCGACGATGTCGTCGAGGCCATGACCGAGGCGCTCGAGGATGTGCGTGACGGCGAGGTCACCCGTGCCGTGCGCGATTCGAGCGCGAGCGACGGTAGCCCCATCCACGACGGCGATGTCATGGGCATCATCGATGGTTCCATCGATATCGTCGGTTCGGATGTGAAACAGGTCACGCTCGATTGCATCGCGCGTATGCAGGACGAGGACGAGGGCGATACGCTCACGATCCTTGCGGGCAACGAGCTTTCGGATGAGGAGTTCGACGACATCGTCGCCGCCATCGAGGAGGCTCAGCCCGACCTTGAGGTCGACCCGCATCGCGGTGAGCAGCCCCTCTACCCGATCATCTTCTCGATCGAGTAGAGAGACCGTCGTTGCCGTCCGCTTCGGTTCTCGACGTTTCGGCGCGCTACGAGCGCGCCCTTGCGCTCGATTCGGATATAGCGAACGCCCACTATGTTTCGGGCAAACGTGAGGAGGCCCTGCGGCGTCTGGGAATCAAGACGCTCGGGGACCTCCTTTTGCATGTGCCGTACCGTTATCTTGATTTTTCTGCTCGCTATTCGGTCGAGAGCGCGCCGATCGGCCTTACCTGCTCGATCGTTGGCGAGATCTATCGCATCTCCACGCGACCGCATGCGCGCGTGCACGTGACCTATATCACCGTTGCCGACGAGACCGGTCTTATCGAAGCGGTATTTTTCAGGCAGCCGTGGCTTGCGCGACAATATGCGGAGGGGGAGCGCGTTGCCATTTCGGGCAAGGTGGAGTTCGACCGCGGTTTTAAGAAGATGATCTCGCCGATCATGGAGCGCTGGGACGATGCCGCGCAGGCGGCGCCGATTCTTCCCGTCCATTATGTGAGCGAAGGGCTCAGCGTTGGCTGGATGCGCCGCATCGTGTCGACGGCGATCGCCGATACATGCTGCTTTGCCGACCCGATTCCGGCGCGGCTTCGCGCCGAGCGTAAGCTCATGAGCGCACACGCGGCTGTGCATTCCATTCATTTTCCGCATTCGATGGGGGAGCGCGAGCTCGCCCGCAGGCGACTTGCCTATGATGAGCTGCTTCTGCTGCAGCTCGCTCTACGCCTTCGTGCGGGTGCCGGGCTTGTTAAGGTCTCTCCCCGCGCCCACGTCCCCGGCGCCTTCGTGGAACGCGTTCGCCAGGCGCTCCCGTGGTCGCTCTCGGATGAGCAGGAGGCGGCCGTCGCCGACATTCTGAACGATATGGCGGACGGATCGCGCGTGATGAACCGCCTGCTTATGGGAGATGTCGGAACCGGCAAGACGGCTGTTGCGACGTTTGCTCTTGCCGCATGTGCTGATACCGGAACCCAAGCGTGCGTCATGGCGCCCACGAGCGTGCTCGCGCGCCAGTACGCCACCGGGTCCGGGCCCTTGCTCGAGCGCGCCGGCATCTCGTGGGCGCTCGTGACCGGGGCCACGCCGCGCGCCGAGCGCCTCGAAATCTGCAAGGGGCTCGCATCGGGTTCCATCCAGGTCCTGTTCGGCACGCAGGCGGTGCTTTCCGACGACATCCGGTTCATGGACCTGTCCCTCGCGGTGATCGACGAGCAGCATCGTTTCGGCGTCGATCAACGTGCGGCCCTTCGTCGTAAGGGGGCGGGTGCCGATCTGCTCGTCATGACGGCGACGCCTATCCCGCGCACGCTCGCGCTCTCGGTTTACGGCGATCTTGACGTGAGCGTCATCAGGCATCGCCCGGTTGCGGGCGCGGGTGTCAAAACGCGCGTGCTTACCGAGCGGAGCCGAGATGTCGCTTACGGGGCCATGCGAGAGGCGATTGCCGCCGGGCAGCAAGGCTATGTGATCTGTCCGCTCGTTGCGGCCTCCGATAAACTCGACGAGCTCGAAGACGTTCCCGGCACGCGGCGCGGTGAGGACGGCTCGATCGAGGTCGCGGTGACTCCCCACGACGCGATCTCCGAAGTCGAGCTTATCGAGCGCGCGTTCCCGGACGCTCGTGTCGGTCTCCTGCATGGGCGGATGGCCCCGGCCGAGAAAGAACGCGTACTTGAGCGATTCCGTTCGGGCGAGATCCAGATTCTCGTGTCGACGACGGTCGTCGAGGTCGGTGTCGACGTTCCGAACGCCACGGTCATGCTCATAGAGGATGCCGAGCGCTTTGGCCTGGCTACGCTCCATCAGTTGCGCGGCCGTGTGGGGCGTGGCGAGCTCTCGGGCACCTGCTTTTTGCTCACGCACGCTAAAGGCAACGGCTCTGCCTCATCTGCGCAGGAGCGTCTTTCGGCGCTTGAGAAATCCTCTGACGGGTTTGCGCTTGCCGAGATGGACTTGCGCCTGCGCCATGAGGGCGAAATCCTCGGCTATCGTCAATCGGGCGGCGTCACCCTGCACTATGTCGACCTCGAAGGCGATACCGAGCTTATCGAGGCCGCCCACGATGACGCGGACGAGCTTCTGCGGTATGCTTCTGACCTCGATTCGCCCGATACCTTGCCGCTCAAGCACGAGGTCATCAGGCGCTACGGAGACGTTATGAAAGAGGTGAGCGGCGGATGAGGATCATCGGCGGAGAGTGGCGCGGGCGACGGCTCGAGGAGCCCCGCGGGCGCGATGTGACGCGCCCGACAACCGATCGTGTGCGCGAGGCATGCGCCTCGATGGCCGAGTCCGCGCTCGAGGGCGGTATCGATGGATCGCGTGTGCTCGATGCATTCGGCGGCTCGGGGGCGCTCGGTATCGAGATGCTTTCGCGCGGAGCCCGTTCCCTCACGGTTTTCGATTCCGACCGCGGAGCGAGTGCACTCATCAAGCGCAATCTCAAAACGCTCGGCTTCGCTCCCGCCCGCGCGCGCGTGATCGGGGGCGACGTCATCGCCTCCGCGGCGCGTGGGCGGGTCCCCGGAGGTCCGTTCGACCTTGTTCTGCTCGATCCTCCCTACGCGTTCGGTTCCGAGCCCGTGGAGCAGCTGATCGCAGATCTTGCCGCGCACGGCCTGCTCGCCCAGGACGCCGTCGTGATCTTTGAGCACGCGGCTGGCGAGGCGGGCGCCCATGCGGAGGGGTTCGAGACGCTCCGCGAGAAACGTTACGGTATCACCGCTGTCGATGTACTGATCTGGAGAGGCTAAGGCTATGCCCGAGAACATCACCCACGTGCTCGTCCCGGGCACGTTCGATCCCATCACACGCGGCCATATCGACGTCGTGCGTCGCGCGCTTCGCATCTGCCCCAAGGTCACGGTCGCCGTTGCCGAGTCGCTCGGCAAGAACGGCGTCGGAACCACGTTCTCGCTCGATGAGCGCGTGGAGCTCGCGCGCGGGGCGCTTTCTGACCTCGAGGGCGTGAACGTGCTGCCCTTTGACGGCCTCTTGGTCGATTTTGCGCGCGAGGTCGGCGCCGGAGCCGTGGTCAAGGGTCTGCGCGCCATGACCGACTTCGAGTACGAGCTGCAGCAGGCGGACCTCAACTACCGGCTCGACGAGAATCTCGAATCGATCTTCGTCATGAGCTCGCCCGAATTCGGCTATCTCTCGTCTTCGGTCGTGCGCCAGATCGCCGCTTTCGGTGGAGATGTGGAGGAGTTCGTGACCCCGAACGTCGTGGCCGCCCTCAAGCGGCGGTTCGGCTAACGTGCGCGAACGTGTGTGTTAAACTCAGAATTTGATTTGCACCCGACGAAAGGAGTCCGAATGCCGGGCGAGAATTTTCCTGGCGATAGGATCGTCAGCTTGGTCGATGAGCTCGAGGGGCTCATCGAGGAGGCCAAGCCGCCTTTCGGTAAGAATGCCCAGTTCAAGGTCATCGAGGCTGAGCATTTCTACAATATTCTCGACGAGATTCGCATGAGCTATCCGGAGGAGTGGCAGAAGAGCCGCCGCATCCTCAAGGAGCGCGACGAGCTGATGGCCTCCGCCACGGCTCAAGCCGACTCGATCATCGCCGATGCGCAGCAGCAGGCGCTCACGATCGCCGGCGAGCAGGAGATCGTGCGTCTCGCGCAGCAGCAGGCCGACGATATCCGGGATCGCGCCCAGCAGTATGAGCGCGAGACCCGTTATGCCGCCGAGGACTACGCCGAGCAGGTGTTCACGCATCTCGAGGAGAACCTCAAGAGCCTCACGAGCACGGTCGCGCGCTGCCGTCAGCAGCTCAACGAGGGGTCGAATTCCGCATCGAATCAGAACGGCGCTTGGTAATGGCTGAGTTTCCCAAGGTCACGGTCGATTTGGCCGAAGCACTCGAGAATCCCGGCGATAGTCTGCCTTTGGCAGGGACGGTGGATGTCGAGGGCTACACGGTCGGAGAGAAAGATTTCCGCCTCCCTGAGGGAGTCGCGTACGATGTCGTGCTCACGAATGCCGGTACCGGCGTGCTGGTCACGGGCCTTGTACGCGCTCATGTGACGGGCGAGTGCGACCGCTGCCTCGAAGAGGCCGCCTTCGATATCGCCGGCGAGATCGAGGAGTTCTATCTTTTCGAGGAGCCGGAGGACCCGGAGTCCTACGAGGACGGCTATGAGCTTGTGCCCGAAGACCGTATCGTCGACATCTCGGATGCCCTGATCGATGCGATCGTGATGGACACGCCGTTCGTGGTGCTCTGCCGTAGCGACTGCAAGGGGCTTTGTCCCACGTGCGGCGCCGATCTCAACGAAGGTCCGTGCGCGTGCGGGGAAGAGCGGAAGATCGCTTGGAAAGATGATCCCGAGAATCCCTTTGCTGCGCTCAAGAACCTTAAGCTCGATTAGGCATGTATTTGCAAAACGTGTGGTCGAGTGCCGTATCGAAAATAAAATTGCTGTACATAGGGCGCTTGTATGCTAGTATCGCTACTTGCGCGTAATCGCAACGTCAGATAGTTCACAAGAGAGGTCATCATGCCAGTACCTAAACAAAAGCAGGGTCGCATCCGCACGCATACCCGTCGTTCCGCGAACATGAAGATTTCCGCGGCCGCTAAGTCCACGTGCCCGCGTTGCGGTGCCACCAAGCTCCCGCACCACGTGTGCCCGAGCTGCGGCTACTACAAGGATCGCGAGATCATCGTCACCGAGTAGTTCGCGTGCGATACGCCGTTTGGCGTAGCATTTTAGATTGCATGGCCGGCTTTTGAGTCGGCCTTTTCTTTATCGAGGGAGTACATATGAGCAAGGTGCGCGTGTGCGTTGACGTCATGGGTGGCGACGAGGAGCCCGGGGTCGTGCTCGAGGGAATCGCCGCCGCGCTTGCGGCGGACCCGGACCTGACCGTTCTCGCGGCAGGTCCTGCCGAGATCGTGGACCCGTTCTGCGATAAGACCGATCGCGCGGTCGCTCTCGTGGCCCCCGACTCGATCACCATGGAGGACGATCCGATTCGCGCCGTCATGACCAAGCGCAAGTCCTCCATCGTGCTCGCCTGCCGCGCCGTCAAGAAGGGGGAGGCCGACGGCTTCTTTTCCGCCGGATCGACCGGTGCCGTGACCGCTGCGGCCACGGCGTACGTGACCCCGTTCAAGTTCGAGGAGGACGGCAAGAAGCGACCGGTGCGTCCGTGCATCACGAGCGCCCTGCCGAATCGCGCGGGGGGCCTCACCATCCTTTGCGACATGGGGGCTAATCCCGATGTCGACCCGGACGATATGGTGCGCTTTGCGCAGATGGGCGCGGCCTATGCGCGCGCCGTCTGCGGCATCGCCGAGCCGCGCGTGGGTCTGCTCTCCAACGGCACCGAGGAGCACAAGGGGTCCGAGTTCACCAAAACGTGCTACCCGCTCATGGCCGCCTCCGTTCCTGGCTTTGCGGGCAACTGCGAGGGCACGGACCTGCTCTCGGGCAATGTCGATGTCGTCGTCACCGATGGCTTTGCGGGCAACATCGCCCTCAAGGCCACCGAAGGAGCGGCAAAGTTCCTCATGTCCGAGCTCAAGAGCGCCTTTTTGGGATCGCTCAAGACCAAGGTCGCTGCGCTTCTCCTCAAAGACGCACTCGGTGAGCTCAAGGGCAAGCTCTCGGGCGACGCCAAGGGCGGGGCGATCCTTCTCGGACTCAAGGGCGTCGTGCTGATCGGCCATGGGGCCACGTCGGTCGAGGCCGTCAAGAACGGAACGCTCGCCACAGCCGAGGCCGTGCGCGCCGGCCTCGTCGAGAGCGTCGCCTCATCTATTGAGGGTATCGTCCGTTAGGACGGCTCCGCGACGGTCCGTGCCCGCTCGGTAGGGTAGAATCGATAAGCATATGCGCCGCGATGCCGCGGCCTTGAGCTTCACGAGAGGAGTGCGCCATGGACCGCACCGAACTGTTTGACAAGATCGCCGAGATCGCCAGCGACGTTTTGGGGATCGAGTCCGACGAGATCACCGAGGAGACCACCTTCGATGACCTCGACGCCGACTCACTCGACCGCCTTCAGCTCGTCACCGCCATCGAGGACGAGTTCGAGCTCGAGATCGATGACGACACGCTGATGTCCCTCAGCTCCGTGGGCGATGCCATCAGCGCCATCGAGAACGCCAAGGAGGACTAGTCCTTGGCCCTCTCCGAAAAGCTCGCCCGTGCCGAGAAGATCCTCGAGCACGAGTTCTCCGACAAAAAGATCCTGCGCTCGGCGCTCACGCATCCTTCGGCCGTTGATGGCGAACCCGTCGAGGCCTCATACGAGCGCCTCGAGTTTTTGGGCGACTCGATCCTCGGCATGATCGCGGCGCTCGAGCTCTATGCAGCCTATCCCTCCTTTGACGAGGGCAAGCTCACGCGGCTCAAGGTCTCGCTCGTCTCGGGTGCGACGCTCTCCGATGTCGCGCTCGAACTCGGTATCGACAAATGCATCATCTTCGGCGCGAGCGAGACGGGCACGGGTGCGCGCGGGCTCCACTCCGCGCTCGAGAACGTGTACGAGTCGCTCGTGGGTGCACTCTATCTCGATGGCGGCTGGGAATGCGCGCGCGCCTTCGTCGTGCGCACGCTCAATCCGCATCTCGCCACCGAGCGTGCCGAGCACCCGACGAACCCCAAATCCTTTTTGCAGGAATGCGTGCAGGCCGACGGCCACGAGCCGCCTTCCTACAAGCTCGTGGGCGAGGAGGGACCGGCTCACGCGCCGACCTTTACCTCGGTGGCACTCGTTGACGGTATACGCCAGGGGCGCGGCAGCGGATCCTCCAAGAAGGAGGCCGAGGCGGCCGCGGCGCTTGCGGCCCTCGATCGCATGGGCTACACCCATAACGGCGTGATTCTCAAGAAAAAACTCGGCTAGGCGGTCAGCGTGTACCTCAAGTCGCTCACCCTCAAAGGGTTCAAGTCGTTTGCCGACCGTGCCCACATGGCCTTTGAACCGGGTCTCACGGTGATCGTGGGTCCGAACGGGTCCGGTAAATCCAATATCTCCGATGCCATCCTCTGGGTCCTCGGCGAGCAGAGCGCCAAGCAGCTCCGCGGCCAGGCCATGGAGGACGTCATCTTCTCGGGCTCGAGCGCGCGCAAGCCGGTCGGTGTGGCCGAGGTGACGCTCGTGCTCGACAATTCCGATCACATGCTGCCCGTCGAATTTGACGAGGTCGCGGTGACGCGCCGCATGTACCGATCGGGGGAGAGCGAGTATCTCATCAACTCGAGCCCCTGCCGACTCATGGATATCCAGGACATCCTGCACGATTCCGGCCTCGGCAAGGATACCCACTCCATCATCAGCCAGGGCAAGCTCGATGCCATCCTGCAAAGCCGTCCCGAGGAGCGCCGCGCACTCATCGAGGAGGCCGCGGGTATATCAAAGCACAAGCGTCGCAAGGAGCGCGCCCTCAAAAAGATCAAGTCGATGGACGAGCATCTCACGCGTGCGCGCGATATCAACAAGGAGATCGCACGGCAGCTGCGTCCGCTCGAGCGCCAGGTCGACCGCGCCCGCAAGTACAAGGAGCTTTCGTCCCGTGCGAACGAGCTCACGCAGATTCTCGCCGTCGACGAGCTTCGCCGGCTGCAAGAGCAGTGGAAGGCGCTTGAGACCGCCTCTAAAGAGGCCGCTGCGGCGCTTGAGCTTGCCCGTTATCGCCAGGGCGAAAAAGAACGCGAGCTCGAGAAGCTCCAGGTCATGCTCGAGGAAAAGGGACTCTTTGTCGGCGATCTCGGTGAGCAGCGCCGTCGTATGCAGGATGCGGTGGGCCGCATCAACTCCGATATGCGCCTGCTCGAGGAGAAGGGGCGCAACATGGTCTCGCGTCTCTCCGATATGCGTGGCCAACTTTCGGGTTCCGAGCACCAGCGAAAGCGCGTGACCGAGGAGCTCGAGGATGCTCGGGCCCAGCTCGACGAGATCAGGGCCGCCCTCGAGGTTGCCGAGCGCGATGTCGCCGAGTTCTCGCCCGCCGCCGAGAGATTGCGCGCGCGCAGAAGCGAGCTCGATTCCCAGATCAGCCAGCTCACCCGCGAGCAGCGTGCCGCTCAAAAGACGGTCGACGACGCGTCGCTCGAACTTGCGAAGGTTCGCGATTCGCTCTCCAACGCCGAGGTCGAGGACAGCATGTACGCCTCGCGCCTAGAAGAGCTCGAGGCGACGACCGAGGAGGTGACGGCTTCACTCGAGAGCCGGCGCGCCCGCGCCGATGAGCTCGATGCCGCTCTCCAAGATGCTAAGACAAAATCAGCTGAGGCCCGCGAGGCTACGCAGGTTGCTCTGCGCGCGCTCGACGAGCTGCGGTCTCGTGAGTCCTCTGCCCGCACCAAGCTCTCCGAGGTCCGCTCCGAACTCGCCAGCCTAAAAAAGCTCGATGCCCGCATGGCCGACTCCTCGCCGCTGATCTCGCGCGTGTCGGGTGCCATGGGAGATGACGTCGTCAACCGGCTCGGTAACGTCATCGAGGCCCCCGAGGAGCTCGAGGGTTTGGTCGAGACGTTGCTTGCCGACGATATCGACGCCCTTATGTTCGATGATGCCGAGACGCTCGCGCGGGCGGGTCATGCCGCAACCGATACGGCTTCGTCTTCGGGCGAAGCGCTGCTCGTGTCCAAGTCCGCCACCGCACCCGATCCCGTAGAGGGAGCGGCCGGCTACAGGCTTATCGACCGCCTCTCAGTGGAGGATGGGTTCGCCGGTGCCGTCGCGAGCCTTATGGGCGGCATCTATGTGGTCGAGTCCATCGAGGAGGCGCTCGCCGCGCCGGCTATCGCGGGCGTGGTCTACGTGACGCCTAAAGGGGCGCGCGTGAGTGCCGGCTCGTGGGTGCGCGCGGGGTCGGGCTCCGACAGCTCGTCGGGTGCACTCGAGCGCAAGCGCCGTATTCGCGAGCTTGCCGGCCTCGAGCCCGATCTCTCGGCTGTATTTGACCATGCGGTCGAGCAGGTTGCCGAGGCCAACGAATCCGTTGAGCGCGCGCGAGCCGACGAGGGGTCTTTCTCGGGAAAAATCGCGCAAATCGAGGGCGAGAAGCGCTCGGTGCTGGCCGAGATCGGACGCCTGGAGCAGTCGATCTCGCAGTCGGAGGCCGAACGGTCCCGACTCGTGCGCAAGCGCGAGGAGGCTGCCGAGGCGGTCCGTGCGGCTAAGCCCCGCGTCGATGAGCTCACCCGCAAACGCGATGAGGCCCGTTCCCTTGTGGGCGAGCTCGCGAGCAAGATCGCCGAGGCGAGCGACGAGTTCGATCGCGTGCGCCGGGACGATACCGAGGCGTCTGAGAAACTCGCGGACGCCAAGGTGCGCCGTGCGCAGGCCTCCGAGCGCGCCCGGTCGCTCGAGAAGCGCGAACCGGAGCTCACCGCACGCCTTGAGGGCATCGACCGCCGCATTCGCGCGACCCGTCAGGCATCCCGTTCGCTCGAGGTCCTTCGCCTGCGCGTGGACCCCCTGCATGATCGTTATTCGGCGCTGCTCGAGCGCGCGATGGATTGGGCCGCGCGCCTGCGCGACCAGGCTTCGCTCGAGGAAGCCGACTCAGCTTCGCTCAAGGCGACTATCGAGGACGCCAAAAAGCAGGTCGAGGCCGCCAAGGCCGAGGTCGATGCGGCCGCATCCGAGGTGAACGAGCGCAAGGTCGATCGCGGCAAGCTCGAGGTCAAAGTCGATGCCGCCATCAAGGCGATCACGGCCGACGGGACCACCGTGCTCGAGGAGGCGCTCGCGCTCCCTGCACCCGAGGATCGCGACGCCGCCGAGCGCGAGCTCAACGGCCTCGTGCGCCAGATCAACAATCTAGGCCCCGTGAACCAGGTGGCCATGGAGGAGTACGAGACGCTCAAGGCGCGTGCCGACTATATCGAGAGCCAGCTTGCCGACCTCGAAGGGGCCCGCAAGGCGCTTACCAAGATCACCTCGGCCATCGACCGCAAGATGCGCAAGAGCTTTCTCGTCACCTTCGAGAAGGTCGACGAGAACTTCCGCGAGATCTTCCAGATGCTCTTCCCGGGTGGCCAGGCGCATCTTGAGATGACCGATCCCGAGCACCCGGCCGAGACGGGCATCGAGGTCGTGGCACAACCGCGCGGCAAGCGCATCACCAAGATGATGCTCATGTCGGGCGGAGAGAAGTCGCTCACGGCACTCGCCCTGCTCTTTGCCGTCTACCGCACGCGTACTGTGCCGTTCTACGTGCTCGATGAGGTCGAGGCCGCGCTCGACGACGCCAATCTCTCAAAGCTCATCGGCGCCATCGATGTGCTCCGTTCGTCTACGCAGCTTCTCGTCATCTCGCACCAGCGCCGCACTATGGAGGATGCCGACGTGCTTTACGGTGTGTCCATGCAGGCCGACGGCGTGAGCCGTGTGGTCTCTCAGAAAATCGATCGCGAAACCGGAAAGGTCGTGAACGCATAATGGGACTTTTCGACGCCCTCTCGCGCGGGCTTGAACGCAGCCGCGAGGCCCTGAACGAGGTCTTCTACTTCGGCGGCGAGGTGGATGAGGACTTTTGGGAGAATCTCGAGGACACGCTCGTGATGGGCGATATGGGAGCCGAGATCTCCATGGATGTCACCGACGACCTGCGCGATCTTGCTGCGAGAAAGAATCTCAAGAACGCCGAGCAGCTTCGGCGGGCCCTGGCCGAGCGCCTTGAGGAGAAGTTCGTGGAGCCGAAGAGCGACCCGTTCACCGATACCCCGAGCTGTGTGCTGTTCGTCGGCATCAACGGTGCGGGCAAGACGACCACGGTGGGAAAGATCGCGAGCGCCGCGTCCGCTGCAGGCAAGAACGTCGTGATCGGTTCTGCCGACACGTTTCGCGCCGCCGCGATCGAGCAGCTCGATGTCTGGGGCGAGCGCGCCGGCGTTCCCGTGATCAAGCGCGACCGCGGGGCCGATCCGGCAAGCGTCTGCTACGACGTGCTCGATGAGGCCGAGCGCCGCGAAAGCGACCTTATCCTCATCGACACCGCAGGACGCTTGCACTCGAGCCCCGAGCTCATGCGCGAGCTCGCCAAGGTCGTGAACGTCACGCGCAAACGCGCCGCAAAGATGAAGAACGGCCCCGTCCCCGTGCATGTCGTGCTCGTGATCGATGCCGCGACGGGCCAGAACGGCCTCAACCAGGCGATCGAGTTCAACGAGTCGCTCGGTCTCGACGGCATCATCATGACCAAGCTCGATGGCACGGCCAAGGGCGGCATCGCGCTCGCCGTGGCCGGTCGCCTCAAGCTGCCGATCCTGCGCATCGGCGTGGGCGAGCAGGTCGAGGACCTTCAGGAGTTCAACGCACACGATTTCTGCCGCGCACTTGTCGGCGAGAACGCGTAAAGGAGCACGCCCATGTTCAACAGCCTTTCCGATCGTCTGAACGATACCTTCGACCGCCTGCGCGGCAAGGGCAAGCTCACCGAGGCCGATATCACCTCGGCCATGCGCGACATCCGCATGGCGCTGCTCGAGGCCGACGTGAACTTCAAGGTCGTCAAGGAGTTCGTCGCCGCCACCAAGGAGAAGTGCCTTACCTCCGAGGTCATGGACTCGCTCACCCCGGCGCAAAACGTCGTCAAGATCGTCCTCGACCAGATGACCGAGCTGCTCGGGTCCACCGAGAGCAAACTCGTGCTCTCGCAGCGCATTCCCAACGTGATCATGCTCGTGGGCCTGCAGGGCTCCGGTAAGACCACAGCCGCGGTCAAGCTCGCCTATCTGCTCAAGAAACAGGGCAAGAGCCCGCTGCTCGCCGCATGCGACGTCTACCGCCCGGCTGCAGCCGACCAGCTCGCCACGCTTGGTGGCGAGATCGGGGTGCCCGTGTATCGCGGGGATGGCAAGAACCCCGTCGAGATCGCCCGCGGCTCCATCCGCGAGGCCGTCGACAACATGCGCGATGTGGTCATCGTCGATACCGCCGGTCGCCTGCAGATCGACGAGCAGATGATGCAGGAGGCCGTCGACATCAAGCAGGCGGTCAAGCCCGACCAGGTGCTCATGGTCGTCGACGCCATGACGGGTCAGGACATCGTGAACGTCGTCCAGACCTTTGCCGAGCGCACCGACTTCGACGGCGTGATCATCTCCAAGCTCGACGGCGACGCTCGCGGCGGCGGCGCGCTTTCGGTGCGCCACGTGACGGGCAAGCCCATCAAGTTCGTCTCGATGGGCGAGAAGCCCGATTCGCTCGAGGTGTTCTATCCCGACCGTATGGCCAAGCGCATCCTCGGCATGGGCGACGTGGTCGGCATCATCGAGAAGGCCCAGGAGATGGCCGACGCCGAGCAGCTCGAGGCTGCCGAGCGCATGCTCCGCGACGGGTTCACCATGAACGACATGCTCGACCAGATGAAGGCCGTCAAGAAGATGGGCGGCATGAAAGGCGTCCTCTCCATGCTTCCCGGCGGCCAGCGCGCGCTCAATCAGATGGGCGGCAACATGGACGACTCCGTCTTCGATAAGAACGAGGCCATGATCATGTCCATGACCAAGGAGGAGCGCGCCAAGCCCTCGATTATCAACGGGCAGCGCCGTGCGCGCATCGCCCGCGGCGCCGGCGTGACCCCCACCGACGTGAACTCCCTCATGAAGCAGTGGGGCGAGATGAACAAGATGATGAGCAAGATGCGCGCTATGGCCAACGAGGCCCAGGGCGGTCGCGGCAAGAAGGGGAAGAAGGGCAAAAAGGGTAAGAAGATGCGCATGCCGAATATCCCCGGTCTCGATGCGATGGGGCTCGGCGGTATGGGAGGCATGGGCGGAAAGTCCGAGATGGACATGCTGCGCCAGATGGAGCAGCAGCTCCGCAAGTAGTCCATCGTGCTGCCCTAGGCGGCGATCCTTTTGCATTCCCTTGGGCCGAGCGGTGCCTCCCGCGCCGTGCTCGGCCCTACGTTTAGATGGAGGCTTTTCATGAGCAAGGCAGACGTGCAGTTCGTCAGGATGTGCCGCGAGATCCTCGATAACGGCACCACGACCGAGGGCCAGAAAGTGCGCCCCAAGTGGGAAGACGGGACCCCGGCCTATACGATCAAGAGCTTTGGTGTGACCGCACGCTATGATCTGCGCGAGGAGTTCCCGGCACTCACGTTGCGTCGCACGGCGCTCAAGAGCGCTATGGACGAGGTGCTTTGGATCTATCAGAAAAAGTCGAACAACGTCGCCGATCTCAACAGCCATATCTGGGACCAGTGGGCAGACGAGTCCGGCTCGATCGGCAAGGCCTATGGCTATCAGATCGGCGTCAAGTCGAGCTATCCCGAGGGTGAGTTCGACCAGATGGACCGCGTGCTCTTCGACCTTAAGAACACGCCGTTCAGCCGCCGCATCATGACCAACACCTATGTGTTCTCCGACCTTTCGGAGATGCATCTCTACCCGTGCGCGTACGGCGTGACCTACAACGTCACCGAGCGTCCGGGTGATGACAAGCTCACGCTCAACATGGTGCTCAACCAGCGCAGTCAGGACATTCTTGCCGCAAACAACTGGAACGTCTGCCAGTATGCCCTCCTGCTCATGATGGTCGCGCAGGCCGTCGACATGATTCCGGGCGAGCTCCTGCACGTGATCGCAGATGCGCATATCTACGATCGCCATGTCGACGTGATTCGCGAGCTCATCGCACGTCCGCAGTACGAAGCGCCCAAGGTGAGCCTCAACCCCGATGTCCATGACTTCTATGCGTTCACGACCGACGATCTGATCGTCGAGGGGTATGAGCACGGCCCTCAGGTAAAGAACATCCCTATTGCCGTCTAGGCGCCAGACCGCAACACGCGCCGCGCCAACATCTGGCATGCACACGTTTTATGTATTTGGAGGTCATTCGATATGGCTTGCAATTTAAAGGCTATCGTCGCGGTCTGCGATGACTGGGGCATCGGTGCCGACGGCGACATGGTCGTCTCGAATCGTGCGGACATGCGTCATTTTGTGCAGAAGACGAGCGGTCATACCGTGATCATGGGCCGCCGCACGCTCGAGAGCTTTCCGAATGCTCGGCCGCTCAAGAACCGGAGGAATATCGTGCTCACGCGAGACGCCGCGTTTGCCTGCGAGGGCGCTGAGGTCGTCCATTCCGTCGACGAGGCGCTGTCGGCTGTGACCGAGAACGAGGAAGCCTGGGTTATCGGCGGCGGCAAGGTCTATGCGGAGCTGTTGCCGTATTGTGTCGAAGCGGAGATCACACACAACCATTGCGTTCGGGATTCCGATACGTATTTTCCCGATCTCTCGCGTGATGAGGCCTGGGAGATCTTTGAGGCGAGCGGACCTCGTGAGGTCGAGTCCGGGGAGGGCGATGCCGGGCTTACGTACGAATTCGTCACGTATCGCCGCCGTTCGGCGCAACGTTAGGGAGCTATCGTGGCAGTCGAAATCATCCGCATAGATAATCTGGACGATCCACGTCTCGAAGCCTACACAAAGCTCACGGAGCGTGAGCTTCGGTCGGTGCTCGAGCCCGAGAAGGGCATCTTCATCGCCGAGAGCGCCAAGGTGATCGAGCGTGCGATCGATGCCGGCTATGAGCCGTTGAGCTTTCTTTTGGGCGAGCGCTGGGTCGAGCACTTCGAGCCGCTCTTCGCACGCATCGGGGACGCGCCCGGCGCGACTACGGTTCCGGCATTCGTGGGGTCGATGGAGCTCATGGAGGAGCTTACGGGCTTCTCGGTCACGCGCGGCGCGCTTGCTGCTTTCAGACGCCCCCGCATGCTCGATGCCGCTGAGTTCCTATCGGGCATAGTTACGGCGGCAGGGGAGCGCCCGACGCGCGTCTGCGTGCTCGAGGGGATCGTGGACCATACAAATGTCGGTGCGATCTTTCGCTCTGCCGCCGCGCTTAACGTCGATGGCATCCTTGTGAGTCCCACCTGCTGCGATCCCCTGTATCGCCGTGCGGTGCGCGTGAGCATGGGTACGGTATTCCAGGTCCCGTGGTGCCGCATCGGCAGTGATGCGCGCTCATGGCCGCATGATGGTCTTAAGACACTGCATGACGCCGGCTTCAGCTGCGCCGCGATGGCGCTTACCGACGATTCGCGCTCGCTCGACGACCCTCAGCTGCAGAAGATCGATCGCTTGGCCATCTTTATGGGAACCGAGGGCGCAGGCCTCACCAAGCGCACGATCGAGGGCTGCGACTGCGCTATCCGCATCCCGATGGCGCACGGTGTGGATTCACTTAACGTCGCCGCGGCGAGCGCGGTTGCTTTTTGGCAGCTCTGCCCGCATGTGAGCAACGACTACCGATATCGACCCGGGCTCTACCACTAGATCGGGCTTTCTCTTTTCGGTTTACATCGGCTTATTGTTTCAGATCGCTACCGCTTGCCTCCGATGAGCGGTGGCGATGCTTTGTACGTATTTGAGACAGTGGAAAGAAAACTGCAGATTAAAGCCGGTGTAGATTGATTTAGATAGGTTTTTCGTCGGTCTGAACCTATGCCAACCACATATAAATTTCCTTAACCCTGTCTAATCCAGTGTGTTCTTTTCTACTTTTGAGCTGCACGGACGGCAATCGTGTCCGTGCAGATCGATGGCATGCGACGATGCCGGAAAGGAGCAACGGGATGTATGAGAGCTATCGCTGTCCAGGCGAGTTCGAGCCCGTCTCGGACGTATTCGTAAGCTGGCTTCCTGATTACATCAACGTCGAGGGTTATGACATCAGAAAGACCGCAGTTGAGATTATCCGTAGCCTTATGGAACACGCAACCGTTCATGTCAACTGCGGATCGGAGGGGCTGATAGAAAAAGCACGCGCTCGTCTTAAGGAGGAGGGCGTCGATATCGACAAGCTCGTCTTTTCGCAGATTAAAGATTCCGAGTGCTATCTTCGCGATAATGGCCCGAGCTTTATGGTCGACGATAAAGGCGGGCGAATGCTCGTCGCGCCTAACTGGAGCTTCTATAGCGTCGGATCTCCTGAGGACGAGAGCTGTCGTGTCACACGTCGCGCCGGTGTACAACTCGGTGTTGAGCTAGACGTCTTCGATGTCGTGAGCTCCGATTTCGTTTCGGAAGGTGGCGACCGCGAATTCAATGGTCGCGGCGTGATGATGTGCATCGAAGACACCGAGGTCCGCAAGCGCAACCCCGGTCACACTCGCGAAGAAGTCGAGGCGGAATACCGGCGTCTGTTCAATGTCGAGAAGTTCATCTGGATTCCGCAGCCCGTGCTTGAGGACGACGACCTTCGTATGGGTCCCCTTGAGTACAAAGAAGGCAATCCGGTTTTCGGTTCGAGCTTTGCCGCTCATGTCGATGAGATGGCTCGCTTTGTCGATGCGTCGACGATCCTCCTCGCTGAGATTACCGAAGAGGAGGCGAGGGCGAGCGAGGCTGCGCGCGAGACGAAGCGTCGTCTCGATGCAGCTCTTGAGGTGATCGAAAGCGCAACCGATGTCGATGGAAACCATTTCAAGGTTGTGCGCATGCCAGTTCCCGAGCCTGTCGAGTTTGTCTTAACCCCCGGTGAGGAGAGCTACGAAGCATATAAGGCGTTCGTCGCAGACAACGATTATAAGTTCCAGGATGGTACGCCGTGGCCGGAAGCGGGCCCCGTTCATTTCTATGCAGCCACAGGCTATTGCAATTTCCTGATCTGTAACGGCTTGGTGCTTGGCCAGCGTTATTACCACGAAGGCATGCCGCTGGTCGTTCGTGAGAAGGATGAGAAGGCGAAAGCGGTTCTCCAAAGTGTCTTTCCCGATCGGACGATCGAAATGGTCGATGCCCTACCACTCAATCTTTCCGGCGGTGGCGTGCATTGCTGGACAAAGGACGCTCCTGCGCCATGCATGAAAGCGCAGTAAGAATCGTTGAATGCAGGGGCTTGATAAAAGAGAGGAAAATCATGAACAACAATCTCAAAGGTAAGGACTATATCAATCTTCGTGATCTGACACCGGAGCAGTTCCGCTACCTCATCGATCTCGCGCGTGAGCTCAAGGCTCAAAAGAAGGCCGGTGTCGACCAGCAATGGTTCCGTGGAAAGAATATCATCGCGAGTTTCGATTGGGGCTCGACGCGCACGCGTTGTGCTTTTGAGACCTCTGCAAATGATCTGGGAATGGGATTCACGTATCTTACCAATTCTCATATGGGTGACTGCGAGACAGTTAAGGACACCATCCGCGTTCTTTCAGGTATGTACGATGCCATCGTCATCCGCTCTCAACGTCCTGAGGACTTTCTCTATGAAATCGCGGAGATTTCCGATGCTCCCGTCATTAACGCACTGACGCTTGGAGATCATCCGACGCAGATGCTCGCAGACGCTCTGACGATGGAAGAAGAGTGGGGCGGAGCCGGTTCATGCAAGCATAAGAAGATGGCTTTTGTCGGTAACTGTGCAGCCGGCCCGTTGGTCTATGGTCGTCTTGCCGCCATGCTCGGTATGGATTTCTATGCGATCGGGCCCGATAACCTGCGTCATCAGATGTGCCAGGACCATATCAAGGATGTTCAGGCCATGTTCGACAGGGTTGCGCCGAACAACAAGTTCGTGCGCACATCGGATCTCGATGCGCTCAAGGGCATAGATGTCATAGTCACCGAGGAGTGGCGCTACATCAACCCCGAATGCGGTGAGGAGGTCTGCGACCCCAATTCCTATGAGTCCTGGATGGGGGATGTGGACATGCTTCTGCCGTACCGTGTTTCGAGTGAGCTGGTCGCCATGACCGAGAATCCGGACGTCATCTGCATGCATGAGCTTCCGAGCGTTCACAATGCCGATCATGCAACCGGCAAGCGTTTGTTGGAGCAGGCACCCAACGAGCGCGAGCGAGAGATCATCCGCACCGGTCTCGAGATCACCGATGAGTGCTTTGAGAAGAACGCGCGCGTGATCTTCCGTGAGGCCGAGAACCGTCAGCACACTATCAAGGCGATTCTCTGCGCCGTCATGGGTCTCTAATCATCGTTTGGCTACGGGGCTGAAATGGCCCTGTAGCCCTCATTTAGTAAAGGAATCATTATGAGTGGCTCTAACGGATCTCATAAAATCCATTTCGCCTGGTTCGTTATGGCGGGATTTGGTTTTCTTACGGCTGGCGCCTCATCCTATTCCGTCATTATCGGTAGTTTTCTCACGCCGGCGGCGAATGCCCTTGGGGTAGAGATTTCGACCTTGTCGTATTATTTTACTTTCTATCTCATGTCACTTGCTGTGGCGCTTCCTGTAATCGGCCGTGTTCTGCCGAAAGTCAATGCATCTGTTGCAATTACCACGGCCTCCGTTGTGATGATGCTGACAGGCCTCGCGATGTCAATGTTTACCGAGGTTTGGATGTTCTTTGTCGCTGCGGTTGTGATCGGTATTTGCTCCGGGTTTACCTGCATGGTTCCCATGTCGGTCATTTTGGGAAATTGGTTCAAGAAGAAGCTGAATTTTGCCATCGGCATCTGCTGGGCTTTTGCCTCCGTTTGGATGGCTGTTATGAGCCCGATCATGTCCAATATCATCGACCGTATCGGTTATCACATGGGGTTTGTCGTGCTTGCTGTCGGAACCGGCATCGTCATGATTCCCTCCGCTTTGATCCTTGTGCGATTCAGCCCTGCCGATAAGGGCATGCTGCCCTATGGCTACGAAGAGGCCCTCGACGAGACGGACGATGTCCAGCTTGAAGCCCATGGTGCCACGTTCAAGCAGGCGATTAAGTCTCCGGCCTTCTACGCTGTTGCTATGACGTTGTGCATTATCCAGCTCACGGTATGCATGAATCAGCTTTACCCGACTTATGCCGAGTCTGTCGGTTTCGGTG
Source organism: Faecalibacterium prausnitzii (assembly GCA_963603165.1). Taxonomy (GTDB): domain Bacteria; phylum Actinomycetota; class Coriobacteriia; order Coriobacteriales; family Coriobacteriaceae; genus Collinsella. The sequence continues at coordinate 19,699 of CAVCLY010000005.1, read as the reverse complement.
CCACGGTGGGCGGCCTTATGGTGTCTGCCGCTTCGATATTCGATATCTTCCTTAATATTCTCATCGGAATGACCTGCGATAGGATGGGCGCTTTCAAGTCCCTTGCGTTGTGGGGCTGCGTGAGTATCGTGTCGTTCGTTTTGCTCCTGCTTTCATCGACATCCCCGGCTCTTGCTATTTTCGGCGCCGGTGTCAACGATACGATGTATGTTATCTGCGGCGTCGGGGTGACTGCATTGGCCATGGAGGTCTTTGGCGACAAAGAGTTCGGCCAGATCTACTCATGTGTCGTCGCGATCGCCTATATCGTCGGCAGCTTTGGCGCGCCGCTTATGACGAGCATCTTTGAGGGAACAGGTTCGTTTCAGGCTGTATTTATCGTTTGCATCATTCTGGATATTGCTATCATCGGCCTCGGTCTTCTTTGTTCCGTTTTCGGTAAGAAGCTGAAGAGCAGCTTGTAATCCGTCGGCAGCGGTACGGGGCCGGTCATTCGTGACCGGCCTCTTGGCATTTGGGGTGATATTCGTGGGCTTGGCTCTGTTCGATTACACCATTTTGCGGCTTGTGGTGTTTATCTTTCTTGCCTCATTTTGCCTGTCGGCTTTTATCGTCTCTCATCGTAAGACGATGCTGCTCGCTTGCCTGGGTTCGTTTTTCTATTTTCTGGATGCGGCTCTGACGGTTCACGACGATTTTGCATATGTTTCGAATACGGTTCCGTACGCTGGGGTTGGAACATTGTTTTTAGCCGAAATCCCCAATCTGTTCGCCGGGGCCGGGTGCCTTATGTGCTTCTGGCTTTTGGCATGCTGCGTTCTCGATATCGAAAACCGTCCGTACCGCCTGTTTCCTCTTGTCTTTTACCTTGCTATCAGCGTCTCAATCTTCTTTTCCGTGTCATCGGATCCCATGCGCAGCTTTTTCTACTACAGCATGCGAATGGTTTTCGTTTGGTGGATTCTCGGAAACATCGGTATTCGCTATATTGAGGAACCTTCCCTGCAAGTTCGTTTGGGGAGTCCTTCGAAGCGCGTAATCTACCTTGTCTTCTGGTTACTTTCTTTTGCGGTGGTTGTCGAAGACCTATTTGGGTTTTTCTTGATTGATAAGCGTCATGCTGCGCTTTTGGCATCCTGGGGAATTCCCGGCAGGAATTATACTGAGAATATTTTCGTCCTTTTCGCAATGATCCTGGCAGTTCGCGACGCGCTGAAGACTCTCGCGATTCGCTTTAACGCTCCTCCTGTAGGAGAGGCAGCTAATAGCGATCTGGCGGTTCTGACGAAGGAACGTATATTGATGTTTTCGGGTGCATATGGGCTGACGCCTCGGGAGCGCGAGATTCTGACGCATTTGATGAACGGGGAGGGCTATCAGCAGATCGCCTCTTCATTGACGCTGTCGTTGAGTACGGTAAAGGTGCATGGGCATAACATATTGCAGAAAGCTGGCGTTCATAGCCGAAGAGAGTTGACTAAGCTCTTTTGGAAGATTGACTAGACGGGATATTCACCCATTTCGTCTATCGCGGATCGCGGATTGTCGACGAATCTAATGAGGCTGTTTGAAGGCGCTGAAAAGTGCCGTGTAGGCCATTCTGAAATATGCGTATGGGTGCCGCCTCATGCGTAGGGGGTTCAAGATCGGTACCGTCATGGATGTCGTGTCGGTGGGATCCATGCGGCGCTGCTCATGTGCTTCGTGGAACTCCTTGCACGCATGTATATCGACGATGCCGAGGTGGTTCGCTATGGCACCGCCATGATCTGCTATATCGGAGCGTTTTACACGGTGTTCTGTATTGTCGAGAACACTTCCGTCTGATCCTTGGTGCCGGGGTGAGCTTCGAATCTATAATGCTCACGCTCCTTGGTGCCTGCGTATTTCGTATTGTGTGGGTAGAGGCCGAGTTTCCCCCGGCATGTGCTCGATGCCCTGATTTCGGTAAGAGCTAGCAGGGGTGTGACCTCGTGTCCTCAGGCTAGTATTCGATGCCTTGTCGCGCTAGCAGACCTTCGTCAAAGTAGTGTTTTACCGGACGCATCTCGGTTACCAGATCGGCAAGGTCGGCAAGGGGAAGAAGCCCCCGTCCCGTGAGCACAAGCTCCGTTGTTGCGGGTTTTTCTGCTATGAGCTGCTCTATATCCTCGCGCGTCACGAACCCGCGGCGCATCGCCTCGCCGAGCTCATCGAGGATCAAGAGGTCGACGGGCTTGTGGTCAGAGTGACTCGATACGGCTTCCCGGGCTTTTTGCATGATCTCTCGAGCGCAGAGCTCGGGCGTCTCGGATGTTGCCTGGACGATCTGCATGCCAAAGCGCTCGGCCGCATCGTGTTCGGCGCAGTGGAGCTTTTTGGCGAACTGCAGCATGAGCACATCGAGTCCGAATCCCATCGCCCTGAAGGCAAGGCCGAGTGCCGCTGTGGTCTTACCCTTGCCGTCTCCTGTGTAAATCTGGACTTTTCCGACCTCGAGTGCCGCCATGTGCGTCCTTTCGTTCGCTCCATCTGATTACCGCTCAACTCCGAGGGTATCTTAATGAACATTATCAACGCCGAGAGTGGAGTTTTGCCGATGGAGATGGATGACAACAAGCGCAGACGGAACATGATCGTCTACGTGCTCATCGCCTTCGTGGTCTATCTCGTTTTGTCGACCGTCCTGTTTCCGAACATAGGTCAAACGCAGCAGATCACCGAGACGGACTATTCGACGTTCGTCCGTGCGCTCAAGAAGAAGAATGTGGAGAGCGTTCAGTACGACACGGACGACTACACGATCTACTACACCAAGAAGGGCGATGCCGGCAACGTTGCCTACAAGACGACCGGCGTGCCGAACGATTCGGGCTTTACCGACCGCGTGCTCGACTCGGGCGCTTCGCTCAAATCCGTTGTTGCCGATAAGAACGCGAGCCTCATGCAGTACTACCTGCTTACGCTCATTCTTCCGATGGCGATCTTCTTCCTTATCGGCTGGTGGCTCAACCGCCGTATGAAGAAGGCGATGGGCGATGATGGTCCCTCCATGAACTTCGGAGGCGGCGGTTTCGGCGGGAGCGGGCTCGGTAAGTCTGGTGCGCGCGTTATCGCTTCAAAAGACGTGGGTGTGACCTTCAAGGATGTCGCCGGTCAGGAAGAGGCCAAGGAGTCCCTTAAAGAGGTTGTCGACTTTCTCGAGAATCCGCAGCGCTACGAGGAGATCGGTGCCAAGTTGCCGCGAGGCGCCCTGCTCGTCGGCCCTCCGGGCACGGGCAAGACGCTTCTTGCAAAGGCGGTTGCCGGCGAGGCGGGGGTTCCGTTCTTCTCCATCTCGGGCTCCGAATTCGTCGAGATGTTCGTCGGTCGCGGTGCCGCAAAGGTGCGCGATCTCTTTAAGCAGGCAAAGGAGAAAGCTCCCTGTATCGTTTTTATCGATGAGGTCGATACCATCGGCAAGAAGCGCGATGGCGGCGGCTTCTCGGGTAACGACGAGCGCGAGCAGACGCTGAACCAGCTCCTGACCGAGATGGACGGCTTCGACAATCACAAGGGCATCGTGGTGCTCGCCGCCACCAACCGTCCCGATTCACTCGATCCGGCGCTGCTTCGCCCGGGGCGCTTCGATCGCCGTATTCCCGTTGAGTTGCCCGACCTCGCAGGTCGCAAGTCGATCCTCGAGCTCCATGCCAAGAGCGTTAAGGTGCAGCCGCCGATCGATCTTTCCGCGATCGCACGCGCAACGCCCGGTGCTTCGGGTGCCGACCTTGCGAACATCATCAACGAAGGTGCTCTCCGTGCCGTTCGCGAGGGGCGCAACCGTGCCACGCAGGATGACTTCGAGGAGTCTGTCGAGGTCGTCATCGCCGGTCAGCAGCGCAAGTCGACGGTGCTCTCCGATCACGAAAAGCAGGTCGTGAGCTACCACGAGATCGGACACGCTATCGTCGCCGCTCGCCAAAAGGGGAGCGCACCCGTTACCAAGATCACGATCGTGCCGCGCACAAGCGGTGCCCTCGGCTATACGATGCAGGTCGAAGAGGACGAGCGCTATCTCACGACTAAGCAGGAGGTTCTCGACAAGCTCGCGGTCTACTGCGGCGGCCGCGCGGCCGAGGAACTCATCTTCGGCGAGATGACTACGGGTGCCGCGAACGACATCGAGCAGGCTACCAAGCTCGCACGCAATATGGTCACGCGGTTCGGTATGTCCGATGAGTTCGGCATGATGGCACTCGGTACGGTGCAGAACGCTTATCTCAACCAGGACACGTCCCTTACCTGCGCTCCAGGAACGGCCGAGCGCGTAGATGCGATCGTGGCCGAGCTGATCGAGGATGCGCACAAGCGCGCGCTCCAGATTCTTAAGGAGAATAAGTTCAAGCTTCACGAGCTCGCGCGCTATCTCTACAAGAAGGAGACCATTACGGGAACTGAGTTCATGAACGTGCTTTCACGCGAAAACCCGCTTATGCCGAATACCGGTGCTAACGCAGACGCATAGCGTGATAGTCTAGAGTGGCCGCATACGTGCGGCCACTCTTTTTTGTTGCTCGCACTTGTGGAAGGAACCGCCATGGGATTTGTCGACGATATCCAGAATTCGCTGCAGCGTGAGGTCGATTCCGCCGGTCGCTCGGTCGAGATCGCGCAGCTGAAGGTCAAGATCAAGGACGTTCAGGCTCGTCGTAAGGAGCTTGCCGCGCAGCTCGGCGCGAGCCTCTACGAAGTCACCAAGAGCGACCCGGTCTTGGTCGACGGACGCGAGGCGCTTTTCGATGGCATCGACTCGCTCGATAAAGAGCGTGCGGGATATGAGGCTCAGATCGATGAGATCGAGCGCAAGTCGCAGGAGGCACAGGCGGCAGCAGCCGGTATCGAGTGCCCGTTCTGTCACTACAGCATGCGCGGGGCCGATTTGTTCTGCGCCGGGTGCGGCAAGCCGATGGCTGAGGTCAAAGCTTTTTACGAGCAGGCTCCCGAGCCCGAGACCGCCTCTGCCGACGCGCCGGTGTTCTGCATGAATTGCGGGAACAAACTCGGGGCAGGCGATAAGTTCTGCATGAAGTGCGGCACCAAGGTGCCCGAGGCGAATGCGGGCGCTGCCGATGTGGAGCCCGCATCGGATGTGCATTCTGCGCCCTCGAGCGATGACCCCGTGGAAGTGAAGTAGGGTTCTTTGCGACTTCGAACCTATTGTCGGTTCGGTTTATGCTCGAGGCGGCCGTTGCTGCGATTTTCGTGTTATCGCAAAGCTGTCGTTCGAATGCTTTCTACAAAAGAAAACGTGCTCGAAGCGTTTGCTCCGAGCGCGTTTTTCATGCTCTTTGACGGCGCGGCTGCCTTAGAGGGTGCGGCCGTAGGCGTCGGCGTCCTTGATGGCCTGGGCGAATTTCTCGTCGGTGAAGGGAACGGGGTTGCCGTGCTTCCACTCGCTCGTGGCATGAGCTGCCTCGCAGAGCGCGGGGATGTGGCTCTCGTCGAGATGAACGTCGGCCAGGGTGACGGGCAGACCGAGCTTCTTGTTGAAGGCGGCATAGCGCTTGAGGTTCTCGGTGTCGCCGGTGTAGGCGAAGAGGACAAGTACGCCGAGGCTCACGACTTCACCGTGCAGGTGATGACCCTCGCGCTCGATGGAGCAGCTGGCGTTGTAGAACGCGTGCGCCACGCTCGAGTTGTAGTAGAAGTCGGGCTGGTTGGTGAGGTTGCTCACATAGCCGGTGTTGACCACGATATCGAGCGCGATCTGCTTGACAGCCTCGGAGCTCTTGTTAGCGCGCACGTCGGCCAGGCCCTGCTCGCCGTACTCAAAGAGCGGCTCGGAACAGGTATGGGCGAGGGCGAGGCCGAGGGCACCGGTGTGGGTGAGGTTGCCGGCGCTCGCGGCGTACTCGACCTCGGGCTGCTTGGAGAGGGCGTCGCCGATGCCGGCCCAGAAGTACTCCTCGGGAGCCTCGGCGATGATCGCGGGGTTGATGAAGATATGGGACGGGCAGTTGGGGTAGCTGTAACCCTCGAGCGAACCGTCGTTGTTGTAGACGACGGCGATGGCAGTGCCGGCCGAGCAGTTGGAGCAGATGGTCGGGACGGAGAAGACCGTCTTGCCGAGCTCGATGTTCGCGGTCTTCACGGTGTCGATGGCCTTGCCGCCACCGATAGCGAAGAGGACATCGGCCGCCTGGGCCTCGGGGGAGTTGACGATCTTGGCGATATTGTCGCGCGTGCAGTCGACGCCGTAGACGTGCTCGCCGAGCACCTCGATATCGGTGTTCTCGAGCGCAGCACGGATGCGGGGAGCCGCGGCCGCAAGGGCGCGCTTGCCGCCGATCAGCATGACCTTTTTAGCCTTGTGCGCGGCAAGGACCTCGGGGAGGGCGTCAAAGCAGTCCTCGCCGATCGTGTAGTTGCTCATCTCGATTGTTCTCATAGCTAACTCCCCTTTGAGTTTTGAGCCGACAGTGCAATGCGCTTTATTCTGATGCAGTATGACGTGCTGGGAGCCGGGAATTTTAAATTCTTGTTTCCGTCACGTTACGAATCGCCCGCGCGTCGACCTCTTTTGTCGTGAACCTGCCGTTTTGCTGCTCGATATGGCACAAATGAAAAAATGTCTTCCAACTTCTGGCAAGCGTGCTAGTATTCAGGCCATTGCGTTGATGGGGACGAGTAGCCGGTCAACATGCGCCACAGAGAGCGGGGACGCTGAGAGCCCGCGCGCATGCCCGAGCGAATATCACCCCGGAGCTGCGCTTCGAACGGATGCTTTTGGCATCTCAGTAGATGGTGCCGGGATGGCCGCCGATATGGGCCAGCCGAGTAACGGGTGCGAGCACGGATGTGCAAGGGCACCTAAGCTGGGTGGTTAAGCGAAGAGCTTTGTCGCGTTTTGCGCGATGTTTCAGGCGCTTCGTCCCAGCTTGCAGGGACGGGCGCTTTTTTAGTGCCCGGAGTGGGGCGCGCGCCGCCCCGTCATGGAAGGGGTATTCGTGGCAAACGAGTACAAGAAGACCATGAACCTGCCCAAGACCGGTTTCCCCATGAGGGCCGGTCTTTCGAAGTCCGAGCCCAAGAGGCTCAAGGACTGGCAGGACAACAAGGTCTACCAGCAGGTTCTCGAAAAGAACAAGGGTCACAAGAAGTTCGTGCTGCACGACGGCCCTCCGTATGCGAACGGACCGATCCACATCGGCCACGCCATGAACAAGATCTCGAAGGACATGATCAACCGCTATTGGATGATGCAGGGCTGCGAGGTCCCGTACGTCCCTGGTTGGGATTGCCACGGCCAGCCGATCGAGCACAAAGTTGAGGAGATGCTCGGCACCGAGAAGTTCAACCAGACGTCCACGGCCGAGATCCGCGAGCTCTGCAACAAGTTCGCCGTCGAGAACATCGAGCTCCAGAAGGCCGGCTTCCGCCGCCTGGGCGTGCTCGGCGACTGGGACAACCCCTATCTCACGCTCTACCACCAGCATGACGCCGCCGACATCGAGGTCTTCAAGGCGATGTTCGACAAGGGCATGGTCTATCGCGGGCACAAGCCGGTTCACTGGTGCAAGCACTGCCACACCGCGCTCGCCGAGGCCGAGATCGAGTACTCCGACGAGACTTCGCCCTCGATTTTCGTTCGCTTTGAGCTGACGAGCAAGCCGGCCGGTCTCGAGGGCTTTGACGGCCCCGTTGACTTCATCATCTGGACGACGACTCCGTGGACCATCCCGTCCGACCAGGCTGTCTCGTTCAAGCCCGGTGCCGACTATGTTGCCGTCGAGCACGACGGCCGCGCCGAGATCATGCTCGAGGCGCTCGCCCCCAAGTGCTGTGAGCTTTTTGGCTGGGATTACACGCCGGTTCAGGTCGCAGGGGAGAGCTACGTGCGCACCGCCGAGACCTTTGCGGGCCTCCATTACAAGCAGCCGGTCTTCGATGACGTCGAGGGCGTTGCCTTGCTCGCTGAGTACGTCGGCACCGACGACGGCACCGGCATCGTCCACAACTCGCCCGGACACGGCGTGGACGACTACTTCGCCTGCCTCGAGGCCGGCATCACCGACATCTGCATGCCGGTCGATGACGACGGTAAGTTCTACACGGGCGAGGGCTTCGGTACGGGCGGTCCCTTCAGCGGCATGGATACCGACGAGGCCAACCCGCATATCATCGAGTTCCTTCGCGAGCGCGGCACCCTCGTGCTCGAGAAGAAGATCACGCACAGCTACCCGCATTGCTGGCGCTGCAAGCAGCCGGTGCTCTTCCGCGCGACCGACCAGTGGTTCATCTCCATGGACAAGACGGGTCTGCGCGAGACCGCCGGCGACCAGATCCGCAACCACGTCAAGTGGTATCCGGCACATGCCGCCAACCGCATCGGCGCCATGGTTGAGCAGCGTCCCGACTGGTGCATCAGCCGCCAGCGCAACTGGGGCGTGCCTATCCCGAGCTACACCTGTGCCGACTGCGGCGAGAAGGTCATGAACGACGCCACGCTCGATGCCGTCATCGAGCTCTTCCACGCCAAGGGATCCGACGCCTGGTTCACCGATGAGCCGGCCGATTACCTCGGCGATGCCTGCACCTGCACCAAGTGCGGCGGGCACAACCTCAAGCCCGACCGCGACATCTTGGACGTCTGGTGGGATTCCGGCGTCTCCTGGAAGGCCGTCTGCGAGTTCCGTCCCGAGCTCCAGTACCCGGCAGATGTCTACCTCGAGGGCTCCGATCAGCATCGCGGCTGGTTCCAGAGCTCGCTTCTCACCTCGGTCGGCGCCAACGACGTGGCACCGTACAAGGCCGTCGTGAGCCAGGGCTTCACGCTCGACGGCGAGGGGCGCAAGATGTCCAAGTCGCTCGGCAACGTCATCGACCCTAACAAGGTCTGCGACGAAATGGGCGCCGACATCATCCGCCTGTGGACGTCCTCGGTCGACACGAGCTCCGACGTGGCCATCGACCACGAGATCCTCGCGCGCACCTCTGACGCCTATCGCCGCTTCCGCAACACGCTGCGCTTCCTGCTCTCCGAGCTCGAGGGCCAGTTCGAGCCCGAGCGCGACGCGGTGCCGTTCGACGAGCTGCTTCCGCTCGACAAACTCATGGTCGCGCGCCTCACTCAGGTCCAGGCCGAGGTCGATGAGGCCTACGCCGGCTATGAATTCAACCGCGCGTACCGTGCGCTTTACGACTTTGTGGTGACCGAGCTCTCGAACGTCTATCTCGACGCCCTCAAGGACCGCCTCTACTGCGAGAAGCCCGCGTCGCTCGAGCGCCGCAGCGCCCAGACCGTCGTGGCCGAGCTCTTCAGCATGCTGCTGCGCGATCTTCAGCCGATCCTTGCCTACACCTGCGACGAGGCGATGGCCTATGCTCCTGCGGGCATCGTCGACAACCAGAAGTACGCAGCGCTCCTCGACTGGTACAAGAGCCCTATCTCGCTCGAAAAAGCCGACGAGTTCGCCGGCGTGCTCGAGGCCTCGCTGGAGCTTCGCTCCGCCGTCACCAAGGCCCTTGAGGATGCGCGCTCCGCGGGCACGTTCACCAAGAGCCAGCAGGTGCGCGTGGAGGCGACGGTTCCGGCCGAGATGTATGCGCTTCTTACGGGCGAGGCCGCCGTCGATCTCGCAGAGTTCTATATCGTCTCCGACGTTCAGCTTAAGGAGGGCGATGAGCTCTCCGTCGAGATCTCTGCCGCCGAAGGCGAGTGCTGCGACCGTTGCTGGAACTACCGCACGTCGGTGGGAACCTATGGCGAGCATGCTCACATCTGCAAGCGTTGCGCCGAGGCTCTGAGCTAGCCCGATTGGCCGGCTGAGCTTTTTAGCAAAAGCAGATAGACCCGCTCGGTAAGCCTGTGTGCTGCCGGGCGGGTTTTGCTGTCATTCGACTGATCGGGGGCACCCGAGCTTTCCCATCTGCTAAGTTGTCTTCACCATGTCCGTAGATTCGTTTGATTTTGAGGAGAACCGTATGCCGACGAGTTCCGATGGGAGCCCCATAGATATGAAGCCTTCTCTCGTGTGGCGACTCGCTGTTTCGGGTTCTATCATCGGGGTCGTCCTGGTTCTCGACCAGCTTTCCAAGATCCTCGTCCGCGATGCCGGGTCGGCGCTTTCATTCACTCTGATCCCCGGCGTGATCGATGTGCGCTACGTGCAAAACACAGGCGCCGCTTTCAGCCTCGGTGAGGGCCATGGGCTGATCTTCGTCGCGCTCGCCGTCGCCGTCGTCGCGGCCGTCATGTTCTATATCGTGCGCACGCCTGAGATCTCTAAGGCAGAATGCGCGGGCCTCGCGGCCGTTTGCGCGGGGGCCGTCGGCAACGCTATCGATCGCGTGGCCTTCGGATTCGTGACCGATTTTATCGCGACGACGTTTATCGACTTTCCGGTCTTCAACGTTGCTGACATCGCCATCACCTGCGGAGTCGCCGTGGCCGTGTTCTCGTTCGTCTTTCTCGCTCCGGGCGCTCAGGTCGACGCCACCGCCGAACTGAACCGTCGCGACCGCGAACGCCGCGAGCGTAAGGCGTCAAAACGTAGCAAGGGAGGTACGAAATGACCAACGAGGCTTCCTTTGTTGTCGCCGCGTACGACGAATCGCAACGTCTTGATTCCTATCTCGGGTCGCAAGCGGAGTGCCCGTCGCGCTCGGCGTGCGCGCATCTGATCGAGGACGGTGCGGTGAGCATCGATGGCGAGGCTTGTTTCTCAAAAAAGCATCAGGTCGCGGCGGGGGAGCGCATCGTTGTCACTCTTCCGGAGGTGCGAGATCCCGGTGAGGTCGCAGGCGAGCCGATCCCGCTCGATATCCGGTATGAGGACGATCACCTGATCGTGCTCTCCAAGCAGCGCGGTCTCGTGTGCCATCCGGCGCATGGGCACGATTCGGGCACGCTCGCGAACGCGCTCGTCTACCATTGCGGGATCGAGCATTTGGGAACGGTGCAGGGGGAGGACCGACCGGGTATCGTTCACCGGCTCGACCGCGATACCTCGGGTCTCATGCTTGCCGCCAAAGATGACGATACCCAGCGCGAGCTTCAGAACCTTATCCGCACGCGCACGCTCGACCGACGCTATATCACGCTTGTGCACGGCGAGGTCGCGATGGACGAGGGGACGATCAACACGGGGATCGCCCGCTCAACGCGCGACCGGGTTAAGATGGCCGTCTCCGACGACCCGATGGCGCGTCAGGCGATCACGACGTTCCGGGTTCTCGAGCGTTTTGAGGCCGCGCGCGGAGACGATGGCTATACCTTGCTCGAGTGCCACCTGTTCACGGGGCGCACGCATCAGATCCGCGTGCACATGCGCCATATCAACCATCCCTGCGTGGGAGATCCGCTCTACGGAAAGGGCGATGATCGGCAAAATCTGGGGCTTGAGCGGCAGTTTCTCCACTCCTGGAGCGTCGCCTTCGACCATCCTGCGACGGGCGAGCGCGTCGCGCTCACCGATGAGCTTCCCTGGGATCTTGCCGCCGTGCTCGAGGAGATCGAAGACCGAAGTGTCGGTATGACCCCGGCGGGCCACGAGATCATCCCTCGTCTTCTCGGATATTGAGTTTAGGGAGTTTGACGGAGCGCATGCGGGACTTGGCGGCGCCGGGCGCGTCAAGTCGTAATATAAGTTAATTACTTCTCGCTCTTACGGGGGATCTTTCGTGACACCGATCGTCGCTTTCAATCTCATCATCGGCAATCTCTTTATGATCTGCTTTGTGTATCAGGTGGTGTATTTCGTTCTCGGGCTCTTTAAGCATCCGGCCCGCCCCGAGAAGGCAAAGACGCAGCACCGTTACGGGTTCTTTATCGCCGCTCATAACGAGGAGCCCGTTATCGCCAATCTCGTCAAGTCGATCAAGGACCAGGACTACCCCTCCGAGCTGATCGATATCTTTGTCGTGGCCGACGCTTGCACGGACGATACCGCCCGCGTTGCCCGCGAGGCGGGTGCCATCGTATACGAGCGAAACGATCTTGCGCGCAAGGGCAAGAGCTGGGTCATGGATTACGGGTTCGACCGGATTTTACGCGAGTATCCCGGCAAGCACGAAGCGTTCTTCATCTTCGATGCCGACAACTTGCTCTCGCGCGATTACGTCTCGATCATGAACGATGTCTTCGACCAGGGCTTTATGGCCATGACGAGTTACCGCAACTCAAAGAACTTCGGTAGCTCCTGGATCTCCTCGGGCTATGCGACCGGCTTCTTGAGCGAGGCGCGTTTTATGAACGGGCCGCGCATGATGCTTGGCGCTTCGTGTGCGGTCTCCGGTTCGGGCTATCTGGTGTCGGCGCGCATCATCGAGGCCATGCACGGCTGGCAGTTCCATACCCTTACCGAGGACATCCAGTTCTCCTCGTTCTGCGCTATCCACGGAGTTCGCATCGGCTATGCCCCTGCCGAGTTCTTCGATGAGCAGCCTGTCAAGCTCAATGCGTCTATCAAGCAGCGCATGCGCTGGACCAAAGGCTTCTACCAGATTCTCTTCAGCTACGGCGGGCAGTTCCTCAAGTCGATTTTCCGCTATCGCCGGTTCCCGGCCTACGACCTGTTCATGACTGTTGCTCCGGGCAACCTGCTCACGCTCGTGACCGTGCTCGTTAACGCCACCTTCCTGATCGTCGGCAGCCTGAGTCATGGCTTTTTGGCGACAGATGCCGAGCTGAATGCATGCCTCGGCTCGATCCTCATGACGCTCGCATATTTCTATGCGGCTTATTTCGTGCGCGGACTCGCCACCACCGTTACCGAGTTCAAGCGCATTCACTGCCCTCAGCGCTGGCGTCTTTTCACAAATCTCTTCACCTTCCCCCTCTTCATGTTCACGTATATCCCACTCACTTTGGCCGCGCTCTTCCTCAAGGTCGACTGGGTCCCGACGCCTCATGACGTGTCCGTCACGCTCGAAGAGGTCGTTGAGGGCGTGCGCTAGTCTCCTCGAGCATGTTGGTGTTCATCTTCAAATCGATCCTGTGCGTTCTGCTTGTGCTTGCGGCTCTTATCGACGCGCGTTCGCGACGGTTTCCCAATGAGCTTGCGCTAACGCTTGCGATTGCGAGCATCGCGTTCTCGTTGTACGTTGGCGGTTTTGCGACGTGTGCTATCGCGGTCGTGCGAGCGACTGTCTTTTGCGCGGTGCTGTTCTTCTCCGAAATCCTTTGGCGCCGTTCCTTTGAAAGCGAAGGTATCGGTGTGGGTGATCTTAAGGCCGCTTTCTCTCTTCTGATTCTGAGCTTCCGCGCGGGTATAGCAGGTTTTTGCGTGGGACTCGTGCTGCTCGCGATTGTTTGCGTGGCGAGGAAGGCCGAGTCGATGCCGGCCCTGCCCTTTATCGTGCCCTCGTTTTTGGCGTTCTGGCTCGTTTTGGGTCTTTGACGTGCGAACGCAATCGTGCAAAAATAGGCGAACACGTGTTTGAAAGGTTCCGCTATGGTTCTCGAGAATGCCGACGCCGCTTCTAAGATCAGGTCGCGTATGGATGCGATTCCGTCCGAGCTTTCAGATGGTCTCGTGCAGCGTATGGGGGACGATCGTGCTCAGGGTTGGGTCAATCCCTGGCGGTGCGATGATGCCCTTGCGGTTCGCCGACTCGACCGGGAGCAAGACCGTCCGAGCGCATGGCGCCCGGCGTTCGTGCGCGATGTCGAAAAGATCATCCATACACCGGCTTACAGCCGCTATGCCGGCAAGACCCAAGTCTTCAGCTTTCGTTCGAATGACGATCTTTCACGGCGCGGTCTGCATGTGCAGCTCGTCTCGCGCATCGCACGCGATATCGGCTATGCGCTCGGGCTCAATTGCGACCTGATCGAGGCGATCGGTCTGGGGCACGACCTCGGGCATACGCCCTTTGGGCATGCGGGCGAGCGCTATCTCAACGAGGTTTTTTGCGAGCATACAGGGCGTCATTTTTTCCATAATGTCCATTCCGTCCGTGTGCTCGACACGCTGTATGGCCGAAACGTCACCCTGCAGGTGCTCGATGGCGTCCTCACGCATAACGGCGAGTATGAGCAGCGCGTTTTTCACCTTTCCGAGCGTTCCGGTTTTTCCGATCTCGACCGGGTCGTTGAGGGCTGTTACACCGATGGCGATGCGGCGATCGGTCACCTGCGCCCGATGACGCTCGAAGGCTGCGTGGTGCGGATCTCGGATATCATCGCCTACGTGGGACGCGACCGACAGGACGCGATCGAGGCCGGATTGCTCAAGCCCGATGCATTCGATGACGGTTTGGGCGGGTACTATAACTCGTGGATTCTCTCGCATGCCGCCGTGGACATCATCGAGCACAGCTACGGCAAGGACCGGATTGAGATGAGCGAGGAGCTCTTTGCCGAGATCCGACGTGCCAAGGCCGAGAACTATGCCAAGATCTACCGGGCGAGCGGAATCGAGGGGGAGTGCGCGGAGCTTCTGCTCGAGACCTTCCGGCTCATGTACGAGCGCTTTCTCGATGATCTCAAACGAGGCGACGAATCCTCTCTCATTTTCCGGCATCACATCGCGCGCATCGAGAACGCGCTTTCGCACTACGGGCGCACGTACGATTGGGAGAGCGATCCGGATCAGACGGTCGTGGACTATATCGCGAGCATGACCGACGACTATTTTTCCGAGCTCGCGAGTCGACTCTTCCCGAATGTGCACTTTCCGGTAAGGACGTATATCAATGAACGATCTGTTCAGCGCAGCCGATAACGAACGCGCCTTTAAGAGCGCGCCGCTCGCGGTCCGCATGCGGCCGACGACGCTCGATGAGTATGTCGGCCAGACCAAGGCCGTCGGCCCCGGTTCGTGGCTTCGCTCGGCAATCGAGCACGACGTTCTCTCGAGCGTGATCCTCTATGGACCGGCCGGCACGGGCAAAACCACCCTGGCGCGCATCATCGCCGCTCACACCGAGAGCGAGTTCGTCGAGGTATCAGCTGTTACGGGTTCGGTCAAGGACTTGCGGCGCGAGATTGAGGAGGCCAAGCACCGGCTTCTAACCTACGGCCGCAAGACCATCCTCTTTATCGACGAGATCCATCGGTTCTCACGCTCACAGCAAGATGCCCTGCTCCATGCCGTGGAGAACCGTACCGTCATCATGATCGGCGCGACGACCGAGAACCCCTATTTCGAGGTGAATTCCGCTCTGCTCTCGCGCGGTCGCGTGGTGGAGCTCGAGCACTTGACCGACGACGAGATCGAGGTGGTCGTCCGTCGTGCCCTCGCGGCCGAGCAGGGCCTGGACAATCGTTTCGATGCCGACGACGAAGCCATTCGCACCATCTGCACCCTTGCTGCGGGCGATGCCCGCTCCGCCCTCACCACGCTCGAGCTTGCGAGCGAGATCGCCGTCACAAGGCCCGATACAGACGGTGCCGAGAAACCGGGTGAGGGCGAACGCTGGCATATCACGGTCGAGGACGTAAAGACGGCGAACCCTCGGCGCGGCTTCACCTACGACAAGCATGGCGACATGCACTACGACATCATCTCGGCGTTCATCAAATCGATGCGCGGGTCCGATCCCGATGCCACGGTATACTGGCTCGCCCGCATGATCGATGCCGGCGAGGACCCCAAGTTCATCGCGCGTCGCATCATGATCCATGCTTCCGAAGACGTGGGCAATGCCGACCCGCAGGCGCTCCTCATCGCGCATGCCGCTTTTAAGTCGGCCGAGGCCATCGGTTACCCTGAGTGCCGCATCAACCTCGCCCAGGCAGCGCTTTACGTTTGCCTTGCCCCCAAGTCGAACGCCTGCGAGGCCTCGATCGATGCCGCCTTGGCCGACATCCGCGAGAGCGGGGCGCGTGAGGTTCCGAGCTATCTGCGCGATCGACATCGACCGGGCTCCGAAGAATATGGCGTCTACCGCTACCCCCATGACTACCCGGAGGGGTGGGTCGATCAGCGGTACCTGCCCGAGGGTCTCGAGCGCGGCGCGTTCTGGAAGCCCGCGGGCAGGGGTTGGGAGGAATGGCGCCTCGAGCAGTCCCAACGCGACCGCAGCGGTGCATCGCCGCTCAACGATGAGTCCGCGTAGCCCTCTTCGACTCATTCACAGACGTTGGGGTAGACTGGTTCAAGTTGATTCGTTTGCACTCATGGACCGGAGGCATCATGGAACCCTTTGAGATCGCTTTGATCGTGCTGGTCATTGCCGCAATTTGGGCTGTAGTCGAGCTTGCCCTCGCGCTTCGTCGCACGCGCGGCGTCGCAAAATCGCTCGACGAGACCGTGTCGAAGCTCAACAACACCATCGCCGAGGCACAGCCTATCGTGGCCAAGCTCGACGGTGCCGTAGACGAGCTCCAGCCCGCCCTCGCTCAGGTCGAGCCCCTGCTCAAGTCGACCAATACCGCCGTCGATGCGCTCACGGCCAACCTTGTTGAGGTCGAGTCGGTCGTACGCGATGTCTCGAGCGTGACGGGGGCCGCTGCCAATGCGGGCAGCGCCGTCTCGGGGATCACCGATACGGCGACTGAGGCCGTGCAGCGCCTCCTCGGCAAGAAGAAGGCGGACGCGCCGTCAACGGAGCGCGTACTCACCGCCCCGACCGACACCGATGCGAGCGGTGACGAGGACGCAACGGCATCCGATGCTGCTGTGGAAACCCCGGTCGGCGCCGAGAAGAAGGCGTACTACACCTATGCTTCTGCAGAAAGCGAGGAGAGCGATGAGTAACGCAGATTCCTATCAGATCGAGCTTAATCTCGCTGCCGATCCGCATCTGGCGCGACTCGTGCGCATGTCGGCTGCGAATATCGCCATGCTCTCGTCCATGTCGGTCGAGCGAGTCGAGGACATCAAGATGGCTGCCGAAGAGGCGTTCATCTTCGCGTGCGCGGCGTCCGCCGGCTCCGATCTCTCGGTTTCCTTTGCGGCGGATTCCATGGGTGTTTCCATGGATTTCTCGCTCAACGGTTCGATCTTCGAGGTCTCCGAGGACGGTGATGCAAACGCCGTCTATGCCGACCTGATCCTCGCGAGCGTCTGCGATAGGTACGAGAAGAGCGAGGACGCCTCCGTGCTCCATCTCGAGTTGGGGGCTGATGTATAGCATGGCCGTAAAGTCCCGAGACGCCAAGACCGCATGGGACAAGGAGAAAACCCACGAGCTCTTCCGTAAGTTCAAGGAAGAGGGCGACATGGAGGCACGAGAGAAGCTCGTCATGTCGCATATGAACCTCGTGCGCTTCTTGGCGAATAAATTCAAGAACAGGGGAGAGCCGATCGACGATCTGATCCAGGTCGGCTATCTCGGCCTGCTCAAGGCTATCGACCGGTTCGAGCCGAGCCGCGGCCTCGAGTTCACCACGTATGCCACGCCGACCATCCTCGGCGAGATCAAGCGCCATTTTCGCGACAAGGGCTGGAGCGTACGCGTTCCCCGCCGTCTTCAGGAGCTCTCGGCTAAGGTGAACCAGGCCACCGATAAGCTCACCAACGAGCTGCAGCGCTCTCCCAAGGTCGAGGAGATCGCCGATTATCTCGGTGCATCCGTCGATGAGGTCCTCGAGGCCATGGAATCCTCTTCGGCATATAGCTCCGTTCCGCTCGAGGGCGGTTCCAACTCCGATTCCGACGACGCACCTTCGATCATCGACCGTTACGCCACCGAGGACAGCGCGCTTTCCTTTACCGACGACCGTCTGGTGATCGAGGACGCACTCAAGGACTTCTCGCCGCGGGAGCGCGAGGTCATCGAGATGCGCTTTATCAAGGGCATGACGCAGATCGAGATAGCCAAGCAGCTCGGCATCTCCCAGGTACAGGTCTCGCGCCTGCTGCGTCGGACGCTCAAAAAGATCCAAGACCGTATCGATCCCGAGGGGGTCATGGCTCGTTCATGAGTACCGCAACCGAGAACCGAGAGCCGCTGCGCACGGCGCTTCGTATCTGGAGCGTGATCGGCATCATCATCATCGCCGCTGTCTGCCTGAACGTACTTGGCGTTCTCTCTCCGGTTGTCGAGTTTTTGGCGGTCGGTGCGCTGGTGGCCTTCACCGAGGCCCCGATCGTCAACTATCTCGAGCACAAGGGTGTGCCGCGAGGTCTTGGCGCCCTTATCGGCCTGATCGTGGTCGTGGCCGCTGTCGTCGGGTTCGTCGCGGTCATCTCGCCGGTGCTCTTCAACCAGATGACCGAGATCCTATCCAAGCTGCCCGGTCAGATGCGCTATGTCGCCGATGCACTGAGCGACCTGCTCCAACGCTTCAAATCCGTTAAGTCGACGCCCCTGGGCATGAATCTCGATTCTACGCTCGACTCCCTCACGAGCACATCTACCCGCTACGTCACCAAGATGGCGGGCGAGCTCGGCCGCGGCATGCTTCCCTTCATCTCGGCCTTTGCTTCGCAGCTGTTCGTTATCTTCCTCGGACTCGTCCTCGCGTACTGGCTCGCCTGCGACTACCCACGCATGCATCGCGAGATCGCGACGATCATCGGCGAGGATAAAGAGGTCGATTACCGCTTTATGGTCGCCGTCCTCTCGCGTGCTGTCGGAGGCTACATGCGCGGCATGGTCATCACCTCGATCATCGGCGGCCTTCTCGCGTTTGCGGGGTTTGTTCTGGTCCGCCACCCCTATGCCGCGCTGATGGGACTCCTTACCGGGATCTTCCATCTCATTCCTGTTGTAGGCCCCTGGATCTCGTCTGCGGTCGCGACCGTCCTCGCGCTCATCTATGACCCGGTGCTCGGGGTCGCTACACTCGTGGTGACTGTCGTCGCTCAAAACGTCACCGATAACGTGATCTCCCCTAAAGTCATGCAGAGCTCTGTGCAGGTTCACCCCGCCATGAGCCTCACCGCGCTCATCATCGGTTCGACTCTCATGGGCCCCATCGGCATGGTCGTCGCCATCCCGCTCTCGGCCGCCCTCAAGGGACTCTTCATCTTCTATTTCGAAAACGAGACGAAACGCCAGCTCGTGAGCTACGAGGGCGCGATCTTCAAGGGCACGCCGTTCCATGACGCAGACGGCAAGCCGGTCGCCTCCTACGATGCTCTCGGTGACGACACCTTCGTCGCCGAGTCCGAGCTCATCGCAGACGAGTTCGCGCCCGAGGCCGAGGCGGCCCCGCGCCCTGAGCTCGACAACCCATGGCCCATGCTGCCCGGTCTGCAGAACACCGATATGGCATCGTGGAAAATCCCCTTTGTCTTCGATCGCGAACCGAATCTGGGAGCTCACGGGAATTCCGACACGCGCGAGGCCGCTGACGATGTCGAGGATGCCTCCGAAAGCTCCGATTCATAGCTAAAACCCGTCCCGTCCTTGGGCCCTGCACGCTTCATGCGCTTGTGAAATCTGCGACAACGTATACCGCCCCCTCGGCGGATGGTAGAATTTATGCGTTTGAACGTATTCGACCCGAGGAGATACACGCGCATGCCCGCTGATTTTCCGACTATGACCACCGCCGAGATCCGCTCGACGTTCCTCAATTTTTTCCAGGAGCGAGGCCTTAAGCTCTATCCCAGCTCCTCGCTCGTGCCCGACGACCCGTCGCTTCTGCTCGCCAACGCCGGCATGAATCAGTTCAAGGAGTACTACCAGGGCAAGAAGACCATGACCGAGGTCGGCGCGTGCTCTTGCCAGAAGTGCGTCCGCACCAACGACATCGACTGCATCGGCGAGGATGGTCGCCATCTCTCGTTCTTCGAGATGCTCGGCGACTTCTCCTTCGGCGGCGTCTCCAAGCAACAGGCCT
>CAVCLY010000004.1:0-61523 GCA_963603165.1 Faecalibacterium prausnitzii | reverse complement strand
CTATAAGCATCAAGCGCAATGAAAGAGCCACCATAATCACCTGAACCACTGAACAAAAAGGAGTGAAACAAATACGCGAGCCATGTACGCAATCGATCGTCCGAGATTAAGGTAACTTTCTCCACCCTGGCGGTCACGCATGTCAACCTGAATCTCGGAAACCTTATAGCCCCTACGCAGCAGCAATGCAATAGTTTCAGGCTCAGGATTGAACGAATTATCGTTTGCAAACTCACGAAGGGTGTGAGCATTAAACAAGCGAAGTCCAGAAGTAGGATCGCTAACACGAGAACCCGTTAGAACCTTAATAAGAAATGTAATCATGCGCGCTCCGAGCATGCGAAGAGAGGATCCCTTAGGAACTTCAACGAAGCGCGACCCTATAACGACATCGGAACCAGTCTCATCCATACAATCGACGAGCTTTTCGATGTATTCCGGACGATGCTGGCCATCAGCATCAAACTGAACCATCGCATCGTAGCCATGGGCAAGAGCGTACTTGGCAGCGGTTTGAAAGCCAACCGTCAAACCGCAATTAATGGGCATGTTGATAACAGTGCACCCAAGTCGCTTGCAAATTTCAAGCGTGGCATCCCTAGAGCCATCGTTGATAACAACAAAATCAAACTGGGGGGCAACTTCGCTCAACTCGCAAACGGTACCCTCAATACATTCTTCTTCGTTGTACGCAGGAATTGCAACAAGAACTTTCAGAGACAAGGAAGATCCTTTCACGTTTTAACGTGAACCATTCTAGCAAGGTGGCCGTGGCATTGCTTGTGGCGGCGCCCTTCTCCATCGGTTCACTCGCTTATCGGCCCTGCGCTCGGCTTAGACAACGGGGTTCGCAAACACTTTGTGAGCCAGAAGATCGCATATAAGGCAGCAAAATAAGGCCTTATTGCGACCGCGTAAGGATACCCACAGGCAGGCTCTACCTAAGCTCCGTCCCGACGCCTAGGCGGCATGATCGTCGCAGAGACGATCTCGACGCCCCCGAACGCCAAAATGGCGGGTCCATGCTCAGAACCGCCCCATCGGTTCGGCCTCAGGTCGCTTATGTAAACTGCACGCCGCTCAAAACAACAAGCCGCCGATGCGAAAACACTCGCATCGACGGCTTTATGCTCGTCTATTTGTTCAAAATCAGCGACTAAAGCAGCGAGCTGCAACCCGCGCTCGGCACACTCCCCTACGCGAACGGCCGCAATACGCCGCGGAGGCCCTTGGTGTTAACCCTTGTGTAGCGAACGCCCACTTGCGGGTTGGCAGCCTCGATCATGTAGCCGCCGCCCACATAGATGGCGATATGCCCGTTCCACGAGAGCAGGTCGCCGCGCTGCACCTGCGAGTACGAGAGCTTTTGGAACCGACCGCAATTCCAAAAATCGTTGGCGTAATGATTGTGACCCGGCGTGTAGTAGTGATCCCACGGGTTATAAGGGCTCAAGTTCATACCCGCGGCATAGAGGCACTGCATAACCAGACCCGCGCAGTCAACGCCCACGCCCGGTGCGCACGAATAGTCCCAAATGTAGCGCGCGCCCAGATACTCGTACGCACGCCCCACCACAGCCTCAACGCACTGCGAGCGCGTGGCGTTCCATGGAATGCGCGACGGTGTGCGGTAGCCGAAGATGCCGTTACCTTGGTTCTTGATGCTCACCGACTGGTTAGAGACCTGGAACATCCAACCGGGATTCTGAAAGCCGCGATACGGCAGGCCCGCCGCGCTGTTGGCAAACGCCGTGCCGCCGCCGGGAGCGCCCTCGGCCTTGGAGCGAATGACAATCTGGATGGCCTGGATATTGAGATTGAGTCCCGTGGTGCCGGCATAGCCGCCGTTTTTGGCCCAGCCCATCCAGCCGACGTTATCGATATGCACGCGGTAGTACACGTCAAAGTACTTGGACACATCGCCCGAAAGGTTGACCTGGATGGCCTGCAGCTTTTGCGAGGAGTTCGACGAACCCGAAACCGCGCCGTTGCTCGCCCAGCCGCTCCAACCGATGTTGGAGCAATGAGTGCGGTAGCTGATACCGCCCGAGCTGCCCTTGCCGTCGATCGAGATGCTCATGGCCGAGAGCGGAATGCTCCTGCCTGTGGTACCCGAGGTGCCCCACGACCCGCTCGTGCCCGACCACGAACCGCGCGCGAGCGTTTTGTACGCGATCGTCGGCTTGCCTTGGAACGGTCGCGTGGTGGAGCCGGGTGCAGATCCGCCCTTTTTGACGAGCCTGATCTGAATAGCCTCAACGCGGTACGAAAGCCCCTCGGTGCCGGCCGAAGCGCCGTTCTTGGCCCAGCCCATCCATCCGAAGTTCTCGGCATGCACGCGATAGTAGATGTCGTACTTGTTGGCCAGGCCGCCCGTCAGGCGGAACTGGATGGCCTCGATGCGCTTGCCGCGACCCGAGGTCCCCACAGAACCGGAGCGCCACCCCTGCCAACCGACATCTTGCACATGTGCATTGGCCTGAATGCTGCCCGAAGTCTGCTGGCTCTTGATGCTGAACGAGAGCGCCTCGACGCGCTTGCCGCGGCCGGTGGTGCCGGCCGTGCCGCCATCGGCCACGGTGCCCATCCAGCCGATGTCCTGCACGTGCGCCGCGTACTGCACGCCCTCGGGAGCGATCCTGAACGCCGTGCCCGACGTACTGGGAGCGCCGCTCGCACCCTTGGCGACGAGCTTGATCTGCACGGCCTCGAGACGATAGGAATAGCCCTGCGTACCCGCGCTCGCACCGTTCTTGGTCCATGCCATCCAGCCGTAGTTCTGAGCATGCACGCGGTAGTAGATGTCGTACTTATTAGCAAGGTCGCCCGTGAGGCGGTACTGCACAGCCTCCACGCGCTTGCTCTGGCCCGAGGTGCCGATGGTGCCCGAGCGCCAACCCTGCCAGCCGATGTCCTGCACGTGGGCGTTGCCCTGAACGTCGCCGCTGTAGTCGGCATTGGCAAGAGATGTCGAGATGGCCTCCACACGCTTGGAGCGGCCGGTCGTGCCGGCGGTGCCGCCGTTAGAAACGCTGCCGAGCCAGCCGTAATCCTGCACGTGCGCCCGGTAGGTAAAGCTCATCGCCGGCTTGCGGAACGCGTTTGCGGTAGAGCCCGGTGCTGCGGCGTTCTTTTTTACGAGCTTGATCTGGATAGCCTCGAGCCTATAGGAGTAGCCCGATGTACCGGCCTTGCTATCGCCCTTGGCCCAGCCCATCCAGCCGAAGTTCTGCGCATGCACGCGGTAGTAGATGTCATACTTCTGCGCGAGCTCATCGGTCAGCTTGAGCTGGATCGCCTCGACGCGCTTGCTCTGACCCGAGGTGCCGCCCTGGCCGGTGGTCCAGTTTTGCCAGCCGATGTCCTGCACGTGCGCGCGCACCTGAACAGCACCCTTGTAGGTAGAGCCCTTAACGGCGACCTTGATGGCCTCGATGCGCTTGCTCTTGCCCGAGGTGCCGGCGGTGCCGCCATCGGTCACGGCCTTTTGCCAGCCGATGTCCTGCACGTGCGCTTGGTACTCGATCACGGGCACGGCGTCGCTCTGAGCGTCGATCTGGCTCTCGGGGTCTTCTTCATCGGCTTCGGCATCGTCATCGAGCGTGGCGCCCGCATCGATGTCGGCATCGGGATCCTGCTTGGTAGCCTCGTTCTCGGTTACCACAGGATCGCTCTTGGATGCTGTGGAGTTAGAGCCCGAGCCGTCGCTCGCATTGGTGCCGGAACCCTCACCGCCCGTGGAACCTGATTGCGAATCGGAACCCGATTGGCCTGCGTCGGCAGAGCCCTGAGAAGAGCCGCTCTCGGCAGCGGAGCCACCAGTCGAACCAGTGCCGGCGGTTGAGGAGGCGGCATCAGAGCCGCTCTCGCCCGAAGTCGAAGAGCCCTCCCCCGTCGCCGCGGCGCTCTCCGCAGCCAGTTCCGCCTCGTACTGAACACCCGACGCATATACAGCCACGGGCATCGCCAGCTGGTTGAACGCGAACACATACGAGATCGCAACGGCAGCAGCAGCTCGCGCGAATGGATGTCTCTTCATTACTCAATCCCCCGAAAAATGGGGGGGTGAATATCGCATCACCCCCCAATGTTTTATGCAGCAAATGCTAGCACATGCGGTTATTAAAACTTGGCCAGCTTATTCATGGTCGCGATGATGTTCTGCCCATACGTGGTGCCCGGCACCGCCCATTTGCCGTTCAGATCGGTTATGAGCGGGGCGCAGCCGCGCTTGATCAGATTGAACCTCGGATCAACGCAGGCGTTCTTGAGCTTGTCGGTAGATGCGTAGGCTTTGAGATGCTGAACCTGGGCGCGCAGGCCCGTGCGCACGTTATTAAAGGTCGCTCCGCCCGTCGTGGCGCTCGTGGCGCCAAGGCCCGCAAAGTTGCACTGGCTCGCCTTAACGGAACCGCCGAACTGCAGCCAACCGGTCTCGATCATCGACTGGGCGAACACGACCTCGGCGCGCACGCCCTCGGCCTTGGCCTCGTCGACGAGGATGGTGCAGAAGTCCTCGATGGTCGTTGCGCCCTTTGCCTTATAGGTGCTCGTGGGATAGCTCTTGCCCACGCTCTTGTAGAGCTTGACCATCTGCGCCGCGGAATACTTGGAGGTCCCCATAATCTTCTCGCCGCTCGCAGTGGCCGTCGCCTTTTTCTGGAACGCGTTGGCCGTGGATCCGGGAGCGCTGCCGTTCTTGCTCACAAGCTTGACCTGAATAGCCTCGAGCCTATACGAGTAGCCCTCGGAACCCGCGCTCGCGCCGTTCTTGGCCCAGCCCATCCAACCGAAGTTCTGCGCATGCACGCGATAGTAGATGTCGTACTTGTTCGCAAGATCGCCGGTCAGCTTGAACTGAATGGCCTCAAGGCGCTTGCTCTTGCCGGAGGTGCCGATGGTACCGGTGCGCCACCCCTGCCAACCGATGTCCTGAACGTGGGCATTGCCCTGGATGGTGCCGGAATCCTTTTGGAACTGAATGCCAAGGTTGATGGCCTCGATGCGCTTGGAGCGACCCGTGGTGCCAGCCGTCTCGCCGTCTTCCACGGCGGCTTGCCAGCCGATGTCCTGAACATGCGCTTTGTAGGTCACACCCTGCACGGCCTGCTTAAAGGCACCCGCCGTGGACCCGGGTGCGGCGCTATTCTTGGCAACAACCTTGATCTGCACGGCCTCGAGGCGATAGGAGTAGTCGGCTGTACCGGCATTCCCGCCGTTCTTGGCCCATCCCATCCAGCCGAAGTTCTGCGCGTGCACGCGATAGTAAACATCGAATTTGTTAGCGGCATCTCCGGTGAGTTTTATGCGAATGGCCTCGAGCCTGAGCGACTGGCCCTGTGTGCCCACGATGTTGCCCTGGGTCTTGTAGCCCGTCCAGCCCTTGTTCTGCACGTAGGCCTCGGCCGAAACCCCGCCGGTGCACTTGTCGCTCTCGAACTTAAGGCGGAGCGCTTCCACGCGCTTGCTCTCGCCCACCGTGCCGGCCTGTGTTGTGGAATAGGCCATCCAACCGTAATCCTGCACGTGCGCCTGCGCGCTCACATACGTGCCGTTGCGCTTGAGGCCGTACTGCTCGGCAATGCCGTTGGCGTCGGCCACGGCGAGCTGTTTGAGCTTGGCCTCGCTCGAGAGATAGCGGTTGTAATCATCGGCGTTGTCGATAAAGCAGTGCTCGATGATGATGCCCGGGATTCCGTGCTCGCGCGCACGGCGGATGTCGCCGTAGTAGTCCTGCGCCTGGCCGCAGCCATCTGCATCGGCGCTGTAGATGTTGCCGTTGTCGTAGCTGCGCGTCTTGACCCCGCGGTTACCCAAGCCGAGCGCCGTCAGCTGCGCCAGGATCTTTTTACCGAGTGACTTGCCGACGGTGTGCGTGTAGTTGTTGTAGTTGCGGTTGTTGGGAACCCACACCTCGGCACCCTTGGCGCTGCCGTTGCCGGTGGAGTTGAGATGGATGCTCACGTACACGTCGGCGCCGAGGTCGGCTGCACGCTGGGCACGTGCCTTAAGCTCGGTGGCCATATCGCTGCTGTACACGCCATCTTTGGTGTTCCTAGTGAGCACAACGTTGACATCGCGGTAGGTCTGAAGCTCGGTCTTGAGATAGTTGGCGATCTTCCAGTTGAGATCGGCCTCGTGAGACCCGTTGATGCCCGTAGCACCAGTGTCGCCGCCGCCATGGCCCGGGTTGATGGCGATGGTGAGGGTGCCGCCCGAGCGCGCGGTATCGGCTTTGATGCTCTTAAAGAACTTGGAAGCCAGCCCCAGGACACTCGTGCCGATCATACCCGTCACCGACGAGGAATTTTTGCTCGACGTCGCATCCGCAGCCTCATCGGTCGACTTCTCGGCAGTCTCGATGGCATCGCTGATGGAATCGGCCTCGGTGAGCTCACCCGATTTGTCGAGCGTATAGGCGGTCACGGCGGTGCCGTCCTCGGCACTCACCTCGGAAGACTCGCCCCGCTCAACCGTGAACTCGTTGTTCTCGACCGTCGTGAACTCAACGCGGCGGCTGCCCTGGTCGGACTCAACGTTCACGGCATTGACGGTCCAGGTGCCAACGGCAAGGTCGCTCATGGTGTAGAGAAAGGCGTTCCCATCGCTCGCCGTGGCCTCGACCGTCTTTACGGTATCGCCGCTCTTGAGCTCGAGCGCGGCGCTCTTGATGGTGCCAAAAACATCATTCAGCGAGATGGCCACGTTCTGCTCACAGCCCTCGTTGACCGTTGGCAGGTCGATATAGAGAAACTCGACAGCATCCGTATCGGCCACGAGCTGCGTGGACGAAGCAGCGCTGACGGCTGCGCTCTCAGAGGTAGCGGCGGCATCATCTGCAGAAGAAGCTTCGGTGTCGGAACTCGCGTCGTCGTCGCCTGTAGCGGCGCTATCGGAGTCCTCGGACCCGTCGTCGAGCGGAATCGTGGTGGTGGCGGAATCGTCAGAAGACGCGCTCTCGGTAGCGTTCTGCTCCTGAGCGGCCTCTTGCTGCACCCCCTCTGCCCAAACAGCAAAGGGTTGGAGCATCATGGTGGCGACCATCATATAGGTCGTTACCGCCGCGAGGGTACGTTTGAACTTCATAGCAGCGCCTTCCGGTATGAACACAATCTTCTTATTTCTATCACATCCCCCCCCTCTTTTTGGGCGCGAGCTGCAGATTGACCATCTCCTTGCGAGTACCTTCATCGATTGTTAATCGATCGAGCGCATCCACACCGATCATTTAGGTGCACGAGGAGCGCTGCCACGATCCTCGCTGGAGCTCGTCAACGCCCTCCCCCGAAACACCCCGGCAACATAGGGCGCTAACTGGGGCTTGTTCATACGTCCGAAATATTCCCCTCCCAAAATGGCACCTACGGAAAAGGCAAGCCGCACCACGCGGCATGAGGGAGGGAGCGCACCTTGGCAGTATCGGACCCGAAAGTCCCCGTGCCGCTCGACACGAGCGCCCCCTATACGGGGCTCGTGGAGCACACGCCCAAGATCAACCAGCAGCTCGCGCGCTACGGCGTCAAGTTCGGCATCTACAAGGACGGCACCTTTAACGAGCGTCTGTTCCCCTTTGATGCCGTGCCCCGCGTGATCGACGCCGACACCTGGGCCACGCTTGAGCGCGGGCTCATCCAGCGCGTGGACGCGCTCAACCTGTACCTGGCCGACGTCTACGGCGACAAAAAGATCATCCGCGACGGCGTCGTCCCCGAGGACTTTGCCTTTGCGAGCTCGGGATATCTCCCCCAGTGCGAGGGCATCCGCCCGCCCAAGGACATCTATAGCCACATATCGGGCATCGACCTCGTTGAGGGGCAGGACGGCACCTGGTACATCCTCGAGGACAACCTGCGCATTCCGAGCGGGGCCAGCTACCCGCTCATAGCCCGCACGCTCTGCCGCCGCTGCGACGCCACCACGTTCCGCAACACCCCGCTCGTCGACAACCGCGACTACGGAGCGGCCCTGCGCGCGGTGCTCGACAACGTGAACACCGGCGGCGTGAACGTGATCCTCACGCCCGGGCGCTACAACGCGGCCTACTTTGAGCACGCCTACCTGGCCGAAAAGGCCGGATGCGTGCTCGCCGAGCCCAACGAGCTCTTTGTTGAGAACGAGCGCCTCTTCTACCGCGACGCCGGACGCAACACGCTCGTGGGCGCGGTCTATCGCCGCCTCTCCGACGAGTATCTCGACCCGCTCTGCTTTGAGCCCGAGAGCCTGATCGGCGTGCCCAACCTCATGAGCGCGTATCGCGCGGGCAACGTGGCCATCGTGAACGCGCCGGGCAACGGTGCTGCCGACGACAAGGGCATCTACTACTTTGTGCCAAAGATGATCGAGTACTACCTGCACGAGGAGCCGATCCTTAAGAACGCGCCCACCTACCTGCCGTTCTACGACGCCGACATGAAGTACGTGCAGGAGCACGCCGACACGCTCGTGATCAAGGACGTGGCCGAGGCCGGCGGCTACGGCGTGGTCTTCGGATGCGACCTCACGAGCGAGAAGCTCGAGGAGCTCAAGGCCCTCATCCGCGCAGAGCCGCGCCGCTTCATCGCACAGGAGGTCGTGGACTTTAAGTGCCTGCCCACCTACATCGACGGCGAGCTCGTGCCGCGCAAGGCCGACCTGCGCGCCTTCGTGCTCTCGGGCGAGCGCACCACCGTCTGGCCGAGCGGCCTCACCCGCTACGCGCGCCAGGAAGGTTCCGCCGTCGTCAACTCGAGCCAAGGAGGAGGCTTTAAGGACACATGGGTACTCTCTCGCTAGAAAAGGTCGACCACCTGCTGTGGCTCGGCCGCTACATCGAGCGCAGCTTTACCACGCAGCGCTTTATCATCGCCACCTACGACAAGGCGATCGATTCCACCGAGGGCAACTGGAAGGGCCAGCTCGAGGAGCTCGGCTTTTCGGCCGAGATGGACGAGCCGCTCGCGTTCTTCCGCGATTGCCTCTTTAACCTCGAGACCCCCTGCTCGCTCGCGCACTCCATGGGAGCTGCCTACGACAACGCAGTGATGCTACGTGACGTTCTCGGCACCGAGTCGCTGAGCTACGTGCAGATGGCCGTGGACGAGATCGCCGCAGCCGAGCACTCCGACTCGCCGCTCCTCGATCTGCAGCTCGTACAAGACAACATCATGGCCTTCAAGGGCTGCGTGGACGACTTTGTGGCCGACGACGCCGCGCGGAACATCATCAAGTGCGGTATCTCGGTGGAGCGCATCGATCTCTACGCGCGCCTCTCCTACAAGCTCGACTCGATCAAGCAGGAGGTGCACCGCCTGGCGAGCCGTATCGACCGCACCGGCGCCCCCTACAACGCACGTGCCTTTAAAGAGCTCGTCGACATCGTGTTCGAGCCCGGGTTCCCCGAGAACGCCACCTACGAGACCTTGGGCGAGCTGCTCGAAGTCGTCGCCCGCATCTTCGGTTAAGGCGCGTGGTGGCCCATGCGGATCCTCAACTACAGCTTTGAGACAAAGCTCAACATGAGCAGCCCAATCACCGACCACGACTTTGTGCTGCGCTGCCAGCCCATGAGCACGCACGTGCAGACGGTGCTCGACGCGCAGACGGTGATCACACCCGAGTGCTCGCTCGCGAGCCAGACCGACGGCTTTGGCAACCTCATCCAGGTGGGGCGCATAGAGCGGCCGCATAGCGGGTTCTCGTTCGTGAGTTCGGGGCTCGTGATCGTGGACGACGCCGACACGCACCCCGCGCCCGCGCACCCTATCTACCTGCGTCCATCGCGATTCTGCACACCCACGCCCGAGCTTACGGCCTTTGCCGCCGGCGTGCTCCGCGTGCGCCGTAACGCCCCCGCCATGCAAAAGGCGGCATGCTTGGCCACAGCGCTCCATGAGCTCATGGAATACGCTCCCGGCTCTACCACCACGGCGACCACGGCCGGCGAGGCGTTTGCGCAGAAAAGCGGCGTGTGCCAGGACTTCTCGCATATTCTGATCGCGCTGCTGCGCGGCGAGGGGATTCCTGCGCGCTACGTGAACGGCCTCATGTTCGGCGAGGGGGCCACGCACGCCTGGGTGGAGATGCACGACGGGCTGCGTTGGCGCGGCGTCGACCCCACCAACGACCGCGTGGTGGACGACTCCTACATCGCCATCGCCCACGGACGCGACTTTGCCGACTGCCCCATCGAGTCGGGCGTGTTCCGCGGCGGCGCACGGCAGGACCAGAACGTGCGCGTGGTGGTGCAGGACCAGCAGTAAGCCGAGAGCGCGAGACGGCGAGTTATGAATTCCGCGTGGCAAGCGCTTTGTGAGCCGTTCGCGGGTCCAAGAGGAGCGGTGCGGGCCGGCAGCGGTCTGTGTGCAACGGTCCCCAGGCGCCCTGCTCCACTCATCCAGTTTGCAACCCCGAATGACCAATCGCCACGCACGCGCCCAATCAGGCACAGCGGGCTACGCGCCCGGTCCTGAAAATCTAAAAGCACAAAGACGCGCGCCGGAAGCCCTGTTGTTTCCGGCGCGTTTCGCCTGTTACGTGGTTGTTACCATGTGCGGACGCCCTGCCCGGGCGCGCTAGACTCGCTTCATCACACGAACTCGGGAGCGCGGCCCCGCCTCTGGCGCCTGCGCCCCGCCCTCAGACCGCACGTGAGAGGAGCGCGCCTTGCCCATAGAGACCGTCTTTTCATCCGAGCTCCCCGTGGCGGAGCACCTGCTCATCCAAAAGAACCGCATCGTCGGCACAGGCAGCGCCGCCGTCGCCGAGAGCAAGCGCATCGCCGTCGTCACCGGCGTGCACGGCGACGAGCTCGAAGGGCAATACGTCGCCTTTGAGCTCGCGCGTCGCCTGCAGGAGCACCCCGAGCTCCTCACCGGTACGATCGACATCTATCCCGCCATCAACCCGCTCGGCATCAACTGCATCGAGCGAAGCGTGCCCATGTTCGATGTGGACCTCAACCGCACCTTTCCCGGCAACGCCGCGGGCGATGTGACCGAGACACTCGCAGCCGCCGTGATCAACGACATCCGCGGCGCCGACGCCGCCATCGACATCCACGCGAGCAACATCTTCTTGCGCGAGATGCCCCAGGTGCGCGTGAACGAGGTCTCGGCCGACGAGCTGCTGCCGCTCGCGCCGCTCCTCAACGTCGACTTCGTATGGGTGCACGCAAGCTCCACCGTGCTCAAGTCGACCCTCGCCTACGCGCTGAACGAGATCGGCACCAAGACGTTCGTGGTGGAGACGGGTGTCGGCATGCGCATAACCGAGGAGTACTGCGAGCGCCTGGTTGACGGCATCCTCCGCATGGCCGCGCACTTTGGCATGTGGGCAGGCGAGTTCCGCTCCTACCGCGCCCCCATCGTGAGCCGCGACGGCGCGGTGAGCTACCTCAACGCCGAGACCGGCGGCATCTTTTTGCCCAAGGCCGAGCACGGCACCCCCGTGGTGGCCGGGCAGCTCATCGGCCTCGTTGCCGACCCGCTCACGGGCACGGTGGCCCAAGAGGTCACGGCTCCCGCGTCGGGCCTGCTCTTTACCCTGCGTGAATACCCCGTCGTCTACCCCGGCTCGCTCCTGGGCCGCATTCTGGAAGGTGAATAGCCGTGCAAAACGAGACCCTCTTTACGCTCGAGACGCCGTATCGCGAGTCGCTCTCGATCCGCGCGGCCGTATTCGGCGATGCGGACGCCGAGCCCTGCTGCGCCGTGGTGGGTTCCATGCGCGGCAACGAGGTGCAGCAGACCTTTATCGCGGCCAATCTCGTGCGCAGGCTTGCCGCACTCGAAGGGGCACACCTGCTGAACCCCGCAAAGAAGATCATCGTCGTGCCGTCCGTCAACGCGTTCTCCATGAACATCCACAAGCGCTTTTGGCCGGTCGACAACACCGACATCAACCGCATGTTCCCGGGCTACGACAAGGGCGAGACCACGCAGCGCATCGCCGCGGGGCTCTTTGAGGCGGTGCAGGGCTATCCGTTCGGCATCCAGCTCGCGAGCTTTTACCTGCGCGGAAGATTTCTCCCCCACGTGCGCATCACCGACGAGGGCGAGCTCAGCCAGGAGTCGCGCGAACTCGCCGAGCTCTTTGACATGCCGTGCGTGCTCATGCGCGAGCCCACGACGTTCGACACCACCACGCTCAACTACAACTGGCAGGTATGGGACACGCACGCGTTCTCGCTCTTTAGCAAGGAGACCGGATCGATCGACGAGAAGAGCGCTCGCGAGGCCGAGGACGGCATCGTGCGCTTTTTGGTGCGCATCGGCGCGGCTTTTGAGGACGCCCTGCAAACGTGCGAGACCGGCGCGAACGGGCAGACGCTCCCTTTGCAGGTTGACGAGGAGAGCCTCGTGGACGTGCGAAGCGAGAAGGCCGGCGGCATCTTTTTGCCGAGCGTGACCCCGGGCGAGGCCGTCGAGGCCGGGCAGGAGCTCGCCTGCATTCGCGACTGCTTCGACAGCCACGTAAAGGACCGCTTGGTCTCCCCCGTTGCGGGCCGCGTGTTCTTTAGCCGGAGTGCGCCGCTTATCAACCAATACTCCATCGCGTTCAAGATCGCGCCTGATATCTAGGGAGTCAGCGGTCCGCGCCTTTCCGTCGGCTCGCTTCTGGCGCTCCTCATTCCCGCTACGCAAAAGTCGGCGCCATGCGATTGACAGCGGGCTTTGAACAACCGCTATTTATCGCATGGCGCCGACTTGGTTTTAGAAGTTCGGGCGCCGAGGCAACGCGAACACACCGACTGTTTGTGCTTAGCAGTGCGCGAGAGCCTGCTCGATGTCGGCGATAAGGTCGGAGGCGTCCTCCAGGCCACACGACAGACGAACCATATCGGGGCTGATGCCGCAGGCTTCGAGCTCGCTATCATTCATCTGGCGATGCGTGGCATTGGCCGGGTGCAAACAGCAGGTGCGGGCATCGGCAACATGGGTCGCGATCTGGCAGAGCTCGAGATTCTTCATAAACGTCTCGGCCGCGGCACGCCCGCCTCTAAACCCAAAGCTCACCACACCGCACGTGCCGTTGGGCATGTACTTTTGGGCCGACTCGTAATACTTGTCGCCCTCGAGTCCGGGATAGCTCACAAAGCGCACCTTGGGGTGGTTCTGAAGAAAGCGGGCAACGGCCAAACCGTTCTGGCAGTGGCGCGGCATGCGCACGTGCAGGCTCTCGAGCGAGCTGTTGAGATAGAACGCCGCTTGCGGGTTCTGCATGGGGCCCAGATCGCGCATGAGCTGAGCGGTCGCCTTGGTGATAAAGGCACCCTCAAGGCCGAATTTCTCGGCGTAGATCACGCCGTGATAGCTCTCGTCGGGGGTCGTGAGGCCCGGGAACTTGTCGGCATGCGCCATCCAATCGAACTTGCCGGCATCAACGATAACGCCGCCGAGATAGGCAGCATGCCCGTCCATGTACTTGGTGGTGGAGTGGGTTACGATATCGGCACCCCACTCAAAAGGACGGCACATAACCGGAGTCGGGAACGTGTTGTCGACCATGAGCGGCACGCCGTGCGCATGGGCTGCTTTGGCGAAGCGCTCGATATCGAGCACCGCGAGCGCCGGGTTGGCAATCGACTCACCGAAGACGAGCTTGGTGTTGGGGCAAAAGGCCGCCTCGAGCTCATCATCGGTGCAGTCGGGCGCGACGAACGTGCACGTAACACCCATGCGCCCCATGGTATGCGCCAGCAGGTTGTAGGTTCCGCCGTAGATCGCCGAGCTCGCCACCACGTGATCGCCGCATTCGACGATATTGAAGATAGCAAGGAAGTTTGCCGCCATGCCCGAACTCGTGAGCATGGCCGCCGAACCTCCCTCCATCTCGCAGATCTTGGCCGCAACCAAATCGCAGGTGGGATTCTGCAGGCGGCTGTAGAAGTAGCCCGACTCCTCCAAATCAAATAGGCGTCCCATATGCTCGGACGTATCGTATTTCCAGGTTGTAGATTGGTAGATGGGCACTTGGCGCGGCTCGGCATCGCCGGGATGATAGCCGCCCTGAACGCACGTGGTTCCTATACTCTGCTCGCTCATGTATCTCTCCTATCGTCTGCGCGTTTTCGGGATCAGTTAGGGCAACGATACCCGCGGCCGGGCGCCACCTCAACCCACTGTATACATAGGTTTACCAGCAAGATAGGCAAGTTCCGACTATGCTCGAACCAGTAAATCCAGACGAACGACGCACCCCGGAACATGAGCATGGCGTACCATAGGCAAAGCCAAGCGTTTCGCCCGCTTGCGCCTTAAAGCCACATGCACCGTCGCGTGCCGCCACACCAAGGGGAGCCACCATGAAGAACATCGACATCGCACTGCTCGATACCGAAACCTGCAAAGCAAAAGCCGCCGAGTACCA
Source organism: Faecalibacterium prausnitzii (assembly GCA_963603165.1). Taxonomy (GTDB): domain Bacteria; phylum Actinomycetota; class Coriobacteriia; order Coriobacteriales; family Coriobacteriaceae; genus Collinsella. Next base: position 47,177 of record CAVCLY010000004.1, on the reverse strand, counting down.
CGGCCGCGGCTTCAACTGCGCGCAAGCCGTAGCTTGCACGCTCGCCCCCGCCGTGGGGCTTGATCCCGAGGTCGCGTTCACGCTTACCGAGGCGTTCGGCGCCGGCATGGGCGGCATGACCGAGACCTGTGGCGCCATCTCGGGCGCCGTGGCGATTCTGGGCTACGTGATGAGCGAGGGCATGGGGAACCCCACCACCAAGGGCAAGAGCTACAAGCTGAGCCGCCAGGTCGCCGCCGCCTTTAAGGAGAAGAACAGCTCGACCGTCTGCGGTGCACTCAAGGGCATCGGGAGCGACCACGGCCCGCTCCGCAGCTGCCCCGGCTGCATCGACGACGCCACCGAGATCGCCTGCGGCATCCTCACGGAGCTGGCCGCGCAGCAGTAAGCGCACGCCCGCACGAGCACGGCCCGGCGCCCCGAGACCCTAGAACTCGGCGAACTCGGTATCGCCGACCTCGATCTTCTCGCGCCCGGCCATGAGCTCGCGCATCTTGCTCGCAAAGGAGGCCTGCTCCCCCGCCCTGAACACCAGATGCAGGGTCACGACGTCGGTGTAATCCGTTCCCGCCACATGTGCGCCGCATTCCTCGGCCAGACGCGAAACCTGCTCGAACATGGCATAGGGAACAACCGTGTCTACAGCGACGACGCTCGTCATCTCGGCGATCTGCCCGTTATCCTGCGCCGCGGCCACAGCGGCCTGCGTCGCGGCTGTGTAGGCGCGCACGAGCCCGCCCGGGCCCAGAAGCGTGCCGCCGAAGTAGCGCGTGACCACGCAGCAGACGTTCTTGAGGCCGGCGCCGCGCAACACCTCGAGCGTGGGCATACCGCTCGTGCGCGAGGGCTCCCCGTCGTCGGACTGACGCTCGCGGCCGTCGACCAGGGTCCATGCAGGAACGTTGTGGCGCGCATCGTAGTGACGCTTGCGGACGCTCTCGATAAATGCGTTCGCCTCTTCCTCGCTCTCCACATGCACGAGCTGCGCGATAAACCGCGACTTGCGGTCCAAGAACTCCCCTGTGGCCTCTGCGCCGGACCTGAGCGTGCGATAGCTATCCAACATATCCCCCGTTACGAGAGCAACAAAAATCACCGGTCAAATGATACGGCACTTAAAGACGAGCCAGAGAAGCAAGTTGAATAGTGTCACGAAAGTTGGTGTCAGCGCCTAGAATCTCGCCGACATCTTAGCCCATCTTCACGCCATCTTTCTTCCGATCGGGTTGTCGGCCAGGACGAGCTCGATGAGCCGACCTGCGCGTGTCAGCCTCCGTATTCAAATCAACTGAAGGCAGAGATGCGCCGTGGGCAACAGAGATGAGCCGACGCAGGCACCCGTGGAGAAAAAACCCTCGGCATGAATACGCACCGTGTTGTGCCGGATATGCAAGCTTTGCACCTCGCCCGATATCTCGGGGAGCAGCCGCTACGCAGAGGGTTAGCGATGTCAAAAAAATGCGAAGCGGACCGATAAGCCGGGTTCTGTCGTGGATGATCATTTATCTCGTCCGCGCGTTACCGCGCGGCTCCTCGCACGCTACCCGAACGCGAGCCGGGCCGGCCCATAGCGTTCCTATTCGCGCTTGCTCCGGATGGGGCTTGCCAAGCCGCCGTGTTGCCACGACGCTGGTGGTCTCTTACACCACCGTTTCAGCTTTTCCCTTAACGGGCGAACCCGCCAGTGGGAGTCTTCTTTTCTGCGGCGCTTTCCGTCGGATCACTCCGCCCGGCCGTTAGCCGGCATCCTGCCCTCTGGAGCCCGGACTTTCCTCACGCCTGCCGCAAGCGACAGGTCGCGCGATCATCTGGCCCACTTCGCAAGGGAGCATATTAGCACAGACGCTTAAGTCCCCGCGCGCAAACAGGCCTCATCCCACGTGCTCTGCGCAAGCCCAGACTCGAAATTCCGCAACGGCGCATCGCGAACCCAGCGAAGGGCTTATAGATCGACCCTTGCTTGCCATCCAAAGAACTGAATCCATGAGATTCGAAGGCCTCTATCAGCGCGAGGAACAAGCTTCTAAATAATCGAGCGAAACATCAATTGTTTAGAAGTTGACTCCCGCCTCAAAAACAAGCTTTGAAGGCAATCAAACGCAAATCAAGGCCGCAAACTCCTGAGAATGTATGATTCAAATCGACTTGAGGGGTTATCCGGCTTCAAACTAGCCGCATTTGCCCAGTTGGCAGTCACCCATCCGCTCGAACTACTTAGCAAATCCCGTTTGAATCGTGCATTCTCGGGAGTTTGTTGCCGGATCCCTCTACAGCAGGAAGTCAGCCTTGGAAATGGTGCGGGCTGCGCGCTTGTCGGGATCGGCGATCGCGTCGGCGGCGTAGCCGATCGTGAGCATGTGATAGGGGTAGATGCCCGAGGGCAGCTCGAACTGCTCGATGGCGCGCTCAGGACTAAAATGCCCCACCCAGCAGGTGCCGAGACCGAGCTCGGTAGCCTGCATCATCATCTGGTCGCACACGATCGTCGAATCGATCTGGCTCGAGTTCATCTGGTCGTAGGGGCGCACCCACGCGTTCTCAACCACGGCGCACACGAGCAGCACCACCGGAGCGCCGAAGATGCTCCCGCCCTTATCGAAACGCGGCTGGCAGGCGGCTGCCTTTTTGCGGAGCTCGGGCGAGTCGCATACCAGCACACGCGTGGGATGCTTGTTGACCGCGGAGGGCGCCAGACGACCGGCCTCGAGGATAGCCTCGAGTTTGTCGGCCTCGACGGAATGGTCCGTATAGTTACGGCACGAATAACGTGCCTTGGTGAGCTCTGCGAACGACATAGGGCATCCTTTCTGAAGAACAGCGCCTTTGATGCGGTGCATGGGTAACAAAAAGGCCCTCTTCCGCAGGGAAAAGAGCCTCTAAGCGGTTGGTGACTATAGGCTAGTCAAGGTCGCCGTCAAAGTTGGCGATCGGCGCAAACGGATCGGCAACCGGAATGGGCTGCGCGGCCGGAACGGTCTCGGCGGGAGACGCCACGGGCTGCGCCTGCTGAGCGGGCTGAGCCGGAGCGGCAGCGGAGCCGCTCGGGGTGTTGGAGAGCAGGCTCGAGGGGAACTCGTTCTGCGCGTCATCCATGAAGTGCTGGATGAGCTTGAGATACTCGGCCTTGAACTCCTCGCGAGAAGCCTTGAGGCGGTCGATCTCCTCGAGCTCGGTCTGCTTCTCGGCGAGAGCCTGGCGGATGACCTCGCGCGCCTTAGCGTCGGCCTCGTTCTTGATGCGCTCGGCATTCTCGTTGGCATCGTTCACGATGGCGTCGGCGGTCTGCTGGGCCGCGATGAGGGCCGCGGAGATCTGGCGCTCGCTGGCGCTCGTCGTAGAGGCCTGCGTCGGCTGCGGGGCCGGAGCGGCAGCGGCTGCCTGGGCCTGGGCCTGAGCCTGGGCAAGCTGATCCTGAGACGCGGCGAGCTGCTGCTCGGCGTCGGTCAGGCGGTTCTTAAGATCGACGATCTTGGAAAGCATGGCATCGACCTCGGCGGAAATCTGCTCGAGGAAGATATCGACCTCGCCCGGATCGTAGCCGCGCTTGGCCTCGGAGAAGGTCTGGGCCTGGATGTCTGCGGGTGTGATAGCCATTATCAAATACTCCAATCATTCGCGTGGCAAGCCGATTTAAGGCTTCTACCGTGCGTTTTCCTACAAAAGTATACCTACAACCAACTGCTGGATCAGATTCAACGCAATAATCGCAATAACGGGCGAGAAGTCCATGCCGCCCATCGGCGGGATGATCCGACGGAACAGGTTGAGATACGGCGAGCAGATGCTCTCGAGCACCGAGAAGATGTCGTCCATAAGGCTGCCGCTGTTGCGCGGGAACCACGTGAACAGGCAGTAGACGATGATGAGCACCTCGTAGAAGTTGATGAGCTTGTTGAGCACGCTCACGAGCTGGTACGTAACTATGATGCTCTCCCTTATTTGAGATAGCCGTCGGTGCGGAGCTTCTTGAGGTCGGAATCCTTGACCTCGCACCCGGCCGGCAGAACCATGAAGATGCGGTCGCCGACCTCTTTGACCGAGGCGCCGAGGCCGCAGGCAAAGCCGTAGGAGAAGTCGAGAACGCGCTTGGCGACCTCGGTGCGCACGCCCACGAAGACGAGCGCGACGGGCTGCTTGGTGCGCACGCGGCGCACGACGGTCTCAACGTCGTCGTAGCTCTCCGGGCGCAGGATATAGGCCGGGAGCTGCGGCGTGGCGTTCATGATGTCGTTGGCATGGGCGGCAGCGGCGTTTTGCTGCACGGGCGCTGCGGGCGCGGCTTCGGCCGCGGTGCGCACGCGGACGCTCTCGGCATAGGTCGAGGGGGTGTCGTAAGCGCCGGGGCGCCAACCGCCGCTCTCCTGGTTGCGCGCAGGCGGGTTATACGTCGTGGCATGACGCGAGTCATCGCCCACGAGCTGTCCGGAACGCGTGTAGACGGCAACGCTCTCGGCCTCGCCGCGGCGCGTTTGACCGAGCACGCCGTTGGAGGGCTCGGGCTCCGAGAAGTAACTGTCGGTCTGAGCCTGGTCGAAGCCGCCGTTGTCGTAACCATCGTCATAACCGTAGTCGTCATAACCGGCATCGTAATCGTCGCGGCCGTAATCGCCGGCACCGGTGTTGAGATTCAGCTTTTCCTTGATCTCGTCAAGAAACCCCATATCAATCGCCTCTCTGCAGTGGTGTGTTTATGTTGCGATCATCAGAGACCGAACAGGGCGTAACTGTAGGCTATTTTACCTCGAACTCAGGGCTGAATACCACCCTGCCCAGCCTAATAATCGTCGAACCTTCTTCTAGCGCCGGCTCAAAGTCCTCGCTCATACCGCACGAGAGATCCGTGAGCGAAAGCTCGGGATAGGCGGACGCAAGCTCTTCCTTGAGTTCGCGCAGGCCCGAAAAGGTCCTTCGCGCCACGTCGAGGCTCCCCCGCGGAGCCATGGTCATAAGGCCGCAGATCTCGATACCGCGAAGGCCCGCGAGCTCGTCCATGCAGGCACGGAGCTCGTCCGCGGCAAAGCCCGACTTGCTCTCCTCGCCCGAGACGTTCACCTCGAGGAGCACTTTCTGAGGCAAAGCGAGCTCACCGGCCTCGAGCTTGCGCTCGGCGCGCGATGCGATGGCCTCGGCCAGATGGAGAGAGCTCACGGAGTGGATGAACTCGGCCGCACCGAGCACGGCGTTGATCTTGTTGGTCTGGAGATTGCCGATCATATCGAAGCGCACCGCATCGAGTCTCCCTGCCTCGGCAAGACCGGCCCGCTTGCGCGCGAGCTCCTGCGGGCGGTTCTCGGCAAAGAGCGTGTAGCCTGCCTCGATCGCAGCGAGCGTCTCGGGCACGCCGACGGTCTTTGAGACGGCCGCGAGCTGCACGGAATCGTGCGCACGGCCCGCGCGGTCGAGCGCTGCGTTCACGCGGTCCAGGATCTCGACGCGACGTGCGCGCATGAACTCAAGGTAGGTCTCATCCATATCCATCTAAACCCCCGTTAGGTCTGTTGTATGCGGCCACTGTAACGCAAAACCGCGGCCCCGCAACACGGGACCGCGGCTCTAAGGCGCGATTTAGCACAAAGCCCTAAGGCGCCGCGCAGGCTACTCGGCGTCCTCGTCAGCCTCGGCCTGGGCCTGCTCGATGAGGACCTTGAGGTCCTCGCCCACCTCGTCGAGCGGAAGCTCGGCCACATAGAGCGCATCGGTCTTGGCGTCCATGATGGTTCCCTCGCCAGACGGGATGCGCATGCTCTCGAGCTCGTCCTCGTCGGCACTCGCGATGTCGTTGGCCGTTAGGCGCTGGCCGGTGAGCAGGAAGGTCAGACGGCAGGCGGCATCGACCGAAATCGAGGCCAAACGGTCGAGATAGCGCGACATCATGACGACGCTGCGAAGGTTGTCGTACTGTTTGTCGTCAGAGAGCTCGACGTTGTCCAAGCGACTGTAGGTGCGGAAGAACTCGTGATAGATGGTGTGGACCGGTGCATCCTCCTCGGCAAGAGCGCACACCATGGAAAGGTCGTTGTTCACGAGCGCGCTGATGGAGGAGCCGAGCACGCGGTACGTGGCCGCGGCCTGCTTCTCAACAAGGTCGACAAGCACCTGCGGCACCTCAAAATCGCCCTTGACCTTGCGCTTGGCGGCGCGGGCGGTAGCGCGAACCTTGTCGTTCATGCGCTGCAGGTTGAAGTCGATGTAGATAATCGTCTGCAACAGGCGGAAGTCGGAGGCCACCGGGCTCTGCGTGGCGATGAGGTTGTAGCACACGGCCTCGAGGTTGGCGCAGCGGGCGTCGATCGCCATCGTGCGCTTTTTGGTCTTGTTCGCGAGCTTTTTGTCGTCGGTGACGAACGCGCGCACGGCATCGTGCAACGCGAGGTCGATCTCCTCGTAGATCGAGAGCATCTCGTGACGCGCCTCGATGAGCTGACAAGAGAACAGTTTGCGCATGGTTCACTCCAATCAAGAGGGTGCGGTCATGCAACCCGCACATCCAGTAGGCACCGGCCCCCAGATGCGCAGGTATAACCCGCGATCAGCCGAAGCGGCCGGTGATGTAGTCCTCCGTGCGCTTATCGTTCGGACTAGTGAAGATAGCGTCGGTCTGGCCATACTCGACCAGTGTAGCAGGCTGACCCGCAACCTCTTGTAAGAAGAATGCGGTGTAATCCGAAATACGGGCGGCCTGCTGCATGGAATGCGTGACGATGATGATCGTCATCTCGGGCGCAAGCTCGGCCATCAGATCCTCGACCTTCTGAACGGAGGTGGGATCGATGGCGGAGCAGGGCTCGTCCATCAGGAGGACATCGGGTTGCACGGCAAGCACGCGTGCGATGCACAGGCGCTGCTGCTGGCCACCCGAGAGCGCAAGGCCGTCCTTTGAAAGCTGATTGGAGACTTCCTTCCAGAGGTTTGCGCGCTTGAGCGACTCTTCGACGATGTCATCGAGGTCGCTTTTGCTAGTCACGCCCTGCAGACGAGGGCCAAAAGCGACGTTCTCGTAGATGGATTTGGGGAACGGGTTGGGCTGCTGAAAGATCATGCCCACGCGGCGGCGCAGATCGACCGGGTCGACGCCCTCGGCATAGATGTCGGCGCCGTCGAGCGACATGGTGCCGCCCACGCGGGTGCCCTCGATGAGGTCGTTCATGCGGTTGATGCAGCGCAGGAACGTGGACTTGCCGCAGCCCGAGGGTCCGATGAACGAGGTGATCTTGTTCTTGGCGATGTTGAGGTTGAGTCCGGTGAGCGCGTTGAAGTCTCCGTACCAGAACTCAAAATCCTCGGCCGTGATGGCGCTCTCGGCCACGCTCGGCGCAGACTGGTAAACCGTCATGATGCTCCTTTGAGGCTAGTGCTTCTTGCGCGACAGATAGCGCGAGAACAGGTTGAATGCGAGGATGATAACCATCAGCAGGAGCGCGGTGCCGTAGGCCGCGTTCATGTTGATGCCGTCGTTGGCAAGAAGATAGAGATGCACGGTCATGGGACGGCCGGAATCGAGCGGAGTGACCGGCATGTTGATGGCCTGACCCATGGTGTAGAGCACGACGGCGGTCTCGCCGATGGCGCGGCCGATGGCGAGCACGATGCCCGTGGCGATGCGCCCGAAGGCGGAGGGCAGCACGATCCGGCTCACGACCTGCCACTTGGTGGCGCCGAGCCCGTAGGCACCCCAGCGGATGTAGCGCGGAACCGCGCGGATGGCCTCCTCGGTGGTGCGCATGACGATCGGCAGCATGAGGAGCGCGAGCGCCATGGCAGCGGAGACCATGGAGAGGCCGAGGCCCATGGCCTCGACGAAGAGCGCATAGCCAAAGAGGCCCATGACGATGGAGGGCACCGAGGCGAGCGTATCGGCAGCGTAGCGGATGACCTCGACGAGCTTGCCCTGCTTGGCATACTCGGCGAGATAAACCGCGGCGAGCACGGCGATGGGCGTGCAGATGAGCATGGCGAGCGCCGTCACGTAGAGCGTAGAGACGATGGTCGGCCAGATACCGCCCTCGGCGTTGACGCCGTGCGGCCATCCGAAGATGAAGTCGAGCGAGATATGCGGCAGACCGTTCACGACCACGTAGAGGATGATCGCGACGAGCACGAGCGTGGTGATGTAGGCAGCCAGACGAAAAACGCCGAGCATGATCTTGTTCGTGAGGTCCTTGCCCACACGACCTTCTTTTTTATGCGAGAGGGCACGCTTGATGCGCTCGCGCGAGCTGAGATCGCCCTGCTGGTTCTCGGCCATGGCTACTCCCCCTTCTTCGAGATCAGACGCACGATGCCCACGAGCGCCGCGGAGATGATGAAGAGCACGACACCCATGCCGAAGAGCGCGGAGCGATGGAGACCGCTCGAGTAGCTCATGTCGAGCGCGATCTGGCTCGTGAGGGTCGAGATGGGGCTCGCGATGGAATCGGGGACGACGGGCGCGTTGCCGACGACCATGAGGACGGCCATGGTCTCGCCGATCGCGCGGCCCATGCCGAGGACGACGGCGTCGACGATACCGAGCTTGGCAGCCGGGAGCACGACCTTGTAGATGGTCTGCCACTTGGTGGCGCCCATGGCGTAGCTCGCCTCGCGGATGCCCATCGGAATAGAGTTGAGGGCATCGATGGAGAGCGTGGTGATGGTGGGGACGATCATGATCGCGAGCACGAACCAAGCCGTGAGCGCGCCGAAGCCGAGCCCGCCGGTGAGCTGCGCCACGAACGGGCGCAGGATGATCATGCCAAAGAAGCCGTAGATGATCGACGGGATGCCGGCGAGCAGATCGACGCACGGGCTGATGATGCGGCGCACGCGCTTGCTGGCGATCTCGACCAGATAGACAGCGGTGCCCACACCGAGGGGCACGCCCATGACGAGCGCACCGACGGTCACAAGCCCGGAGCCCGTGAGGAGCGCGAGGATGCCGTAGTGGCCCTCGCTCGGCGCCCAATCGAAGCTGAAGAACTCGCCGAGACCGATCTCGGTAAAGACCGGAGCGGCCGAGGCGGTGGTGAAGACGAAGATCAGGATGACCGTCACCACGGCCAGGAATGCGCAAGCGAAGAAGAGATACTGCAGCCCCTTCTCCTTGACGTACGTGCTGTGCGAGACGAGCGCGAGCTCACGCTTTTTGGGAGCGCGCTGCTCCTCGGATGCGCTCTGTTCAACCGAATCGGACATGCGCTACTCCTCCCCCTCGCTCGTGTGGTCGACGGGGATAAAGCCCGCCTCGCGGATCTGGTCGTCCATCTTGTCGGAGAGGACGTAATCGATATAGGCCTGCGCCTCGGTGCCCGGCGTGCCCTTGACGAAGAAATAAAGGTCACGCGAGATAGGATACCCACCGCTCGCGACCGTCTTCTCGGTAGCCTCGACGTGGTTGACCGAGAGCGCCTTGACGCTCGTGGTGGCGGTCGAGGACTCCACGAAGCCCATGGAGATGTAGCCGATCGCGCCGCGCGAACGGCTCACGACGTCGCGCACCTGACCGGTGCCGGGAAGCACCGTGGCGCGGCGGTCGAAGGAAGTGCCGTCCATGACGATGGTCTTGAACGCCTCGCGGGTGCCCGATGCCTCGTCACGGTTGACGATCTGGATCTTGAGATCCTCGCCGCCGAGCTCTTTCCAGTTGGTGATCTTGCCGGAATAGATGTCGCGGAGCTGCTCGATGGAGAGATTGTCGACCGGATTCTCCTCGTTCACGATGACGGAGATGCCGTCATGCGCGATGACGATGGGCGTTAAGCCCAGGTCCTGCTCGTCATCGGTGAGACCACGGCTCGAGGTGGCGATATCGGCGGTACCGTTGCTCACGGCCTCGATGCCGGCCGAGGAGCCCAGGCCCGATACGAGCACGTCTGTGCCGGACGACTCCTTAAATCCCTCGCTCGCAATCTCGGCGATAGGCAAGCAGGTGGTGGAACCGGCGACGGTAATGGATTTGGATGCGGAGGAATCGCCCGAGCAGCCGGCAAGCCCCAACGTGAGGCTCGCAGCCAAGACGAAACTGAGCGCGCTCGCTAGAGCATGACGCCCACGGCGGCGTGACGACCGCACGTGCCCGCCTCGCGACGGTAGGAGTAGAAGCGGTCGTTCAGACGCATGGTCGAAAGACCTGGATCGTATATCTCGCACGGAAGAACCCCATCTTCTTCAAGCGACTGACGGATGGCGCACGACAAGTCAAGGAGTCGCGAGCCAGACCCATCTATGTTAGCAAATTGTAACGAGAACGTCTGCACGAGGTCTTGCGACACCTCATATTCGTCTCCCAGGATATGGGGGCCGATAAAAGCCTTCATCTCGGACGGAGCCGCGCCGCTGACCTCGGCGAGCGCCCGCGCGGTCTTTCCGGCAATGCGTGCCAGGGTCCCCTTCCAGCCCGAATGCGCGATCGCAAAGCCGCCCGGGCACACGATGACCACGGGCACGCAGTCGGCATAGCAGAGCATGACGGGCACATGCGGAACCGTGCACACAACAGCGTCGGCACCTTCCGCAAGCTGCTCGCGCACATCCTCGAGATAGTCCGCCCCGCTCTCGCGCACGCACACGACGCGATCGCCATGCACCTGATTGGGAACGAGCAGGTTGTCGGCATCCTCGGCAGGAACGCCCAGCGCCTCGAGCACACGACGACGGTTCTCCTCCACCGAGAACGGGTCGTCGCCCACATGGCTGCCGAGATTGAGCGACGTATACGGATCCTCTGACACGCCGCCGGAACGCTCGGTAAAGGCAAAAGCGCACGCAGGGTCGCGACGCTCGATCAAAACGACACCGTCGTGGTCGACGCGCTTGAGTCCTCCGGGAAGATTTGCGACCTTTATGGCCATGTGAGTCTCCGATCGTAGGGGTAGCAAAGGCCCCTCACGCGCAACGGGGACGCGCGTGAGGGGCCCGATACCGCTTATGCAGCGTTAGATGACGTGTGCAGACTAGAACGAACCGCGCTTGAGGAAGTCGGGGAGCTCGAACTGCTCGTTACCGAAATTCGGGAGCTCGGAGCCGCCGACATTGCGGGTCGGGGCGGCCTGAGCCGAGCCGGCCGGAGCGCTTGCGGAAGGCTCGCTCGCCTTGGGAGCCTCGTGCGAGCGGGTGAAGAGCTCGTCCTGACGGTTGACGTTGGCGTCGGAGAAGCCGGTGGCGATAACGGTGATGCGCACCTGGTCGCCGAGGGACTCGTCAACGACAGTACCGAAGATGATGTTGGCCTCGGGGTCGACGGCGTTGGCGACGAGATCGGCCGCATCGTTAATCTCCTGGATGCCGAGGTCCTTGGAGCCGGCGATGGAGAGCAGCACGCGCGTGGCGCCATCGATGGAGCTCTCGAGCAGGCGGCTCGAGATTGCCTGCTGAGCGGCGTCGACAGCACGGGTGTCGCCCGAGGCGGTACCGATACCCATCATGGCGGTGCCGGCCTGCTTCATGATCGTCTTGACGTCGGCGAAGTCGAGGTTGATGATGCCCGGCACGGTGATGAGGTCGGTGATGCCCTGAGTGCCCTGCGAGAGCACGCCATCGGCCGTGGCGAAGGCCTCGAGCATGGTGGTCTTCTTCTCGGCGATATCGAGCAGTTTGTCGTTGGGGATGACGATCATGGTGTCGACGCACTCGGAGAGCGTCTTGATGCCGTCGTCGGCCGACTTCTTGCGCTTGCGGCCCTCGAAGGTGAAGGGCTTGGTCACGACGGCGACGGTGAGCGCACCGACCTCGTTCATAGCGATGTCGGCCACGATCGGGGCCGCACCGGTGCCGGTGCCACCGCCCTCGCCGCAGGTGATGAAGACCATGTCGGCGCCCGCGAGCGCCTCGGCGATGTCGTCACGGCTCTCGTCGGCGGCCTTGCGGCCGACCTCGGGGTTGGCGCCGGCACCGAGGCCGCGCGTGAGGTCGGTGCCGATGTGGACCTTGATATCGGCATCCGAGATCGCGAGCGCCTGGGCATCGGTGTTGATGGCGACGAACTCGACGCCGCGGATGCCCTCCTCGATCATGCGGTTGACGGCGTTCGTGCCGCCGCCGCCGACGCCGACCACCTTGATGACGGCAAGATAGTTGTTGATCTCGGTCTCGTGCATGTCGGTCCTCCGAACATCGGTAATGCGAAAACTGGGTTCGTGCCTTATAACGTTAACCCTCTACTTGAAAGTAAATGCAAAGGTAAACCGCGTTATGTTTGCATATTATGCCCGCCCACGTCAATTAAAACCCGAGTCATGTGCGAACTTTCCGCTCAAACAACAAGCTCAACGTAAAAGATGGCGCAAAAGCCAGACGCCAGACGAGCAATCGCGGCCTTAAGACCCCGATACGCTCCGGTACGTGTAGCTCCCCGGCGTGCGCACGTTGACGTAGGTGACGCCGCGCTCCTGCTCGAGCAGCTGTGTGACCACGCGCTCCTTTTTGTTGATCTCGGACGGCGAGCCGAGCGAGATCTCCACGCCAGAGGTGAGCGTGCACGAGATCGCCTCGCGCGAGGCGATCGACATCTCCTTGATCTGCGAGAGAAAGCTCGACGAGAACCCTGCGGCATAATCGAGTCCGGCGCTCACCACGCGCGACGAGACGGTCTTGCCCGACTCGGGCTTGATATCGCTCGGGACGTCGGTGAGCAGGAGCGCGCCGTAGTGCTTGGCGATCGCTCGCGCTGCAGAGCGGCCCGTCAGGACCTGGGAGCCATCCTTGTTGGTGCGTGCCACATCGCCGGAGCCGTCGTCTTCGGAATCGCTTGCCGACGAGACGTCGGTCGACGAGCCATCGCTTGTTGCGGTCGAGGCGGTATCGCTCGCCGCGCCGTCAGCCGCATCGGCATCGGACGTCGAATCCGCCGTCGACGTGCTCCCGTCCGCATCCGAGGAGTCGTCGGTATCGGCACCGTCGCTCGACGCGCTCGGCGTCTCGGTGCCCGTGGTCCCGAATTTGATGAGCTTGCCCTTTTTGTCGACCGTCACCGAGAGCGTGATGGGCGCGATCCAGGTGCGATCCTCGCCAACTGCCCAGGCCAAATCCTCGGACGACAGATACACGATGGCCGCGACCTGCTTTTCGGACGGGGTTATGACAAGCGTGTGCGGATAGCGCTTTTCGACCGTGACGCCGTCGACCCAGGGATTTTGCTCAAGCCCCTCGCCGATCTTGTCCTCGTCGACGTTCAGGAGCGACGTGCCTGCGGGGATGCTTATAAGCGCGCGGGCATCCTTTTTGCTGACGTGCTCGCTGCTCTTTATCTGAATGTCGGTGGCGGCGAAAATTCCCGAGGACGAGAGCACGATACCGACGACGAGAACGACGACGGCCGCGGCGGCAACCAGCGCGAGGACCTTTCCCGCCGCACTGCCCGAAAGCGCGGAAAGCGCGGTACCGGAGCGACGATGAGCCGGCGCCTTTCGAGCAGGCCCATGAGACGGACCGCGCTTGCCGCGCATGGAGTTCGGCCGCACAGGACGATGGCTCTCGCCGGTGCGAACACCGGAGCGGGTGGATGCGAAGCGTGCGCCGGCATTCCGGGCGGCAGCGACAGAATCCCGCCGCACCTGAACCCGAGGGGCCCTAGAAGCCGAGGAATTTGACTTCCGGCTGGAGCTCGACGCCATATGCTTCCTTTACCTTTGAACGGACATGCTGGATAACGCGCACCACATCGCGTGCGGATGCGGTCCCCTTGTTGACAATGAAGTTAGCGTGAACCGGCGACACCTCGGCCCCACCGATGCAAAAACCCTTCAATCCACAGTCGTCTATGAGCTTGCCGACGCTCGCATCGGGAGGGTTTCGAAAGACCGAGCCGCACGAGGCCACGCCGAGCGGCTGGGCGCGCTTGCGGGCGGTGAGCAGGCGCTCCATCTTGTTGCGCACGTCGATCTTGTCGGCCGGCGCGAGTTCGAGCACAGCCTCGAGCACGATCTCGTTCTTAGGGATCCCGCTCTCGCGATAGCCCCAGAACACGTCCTCGTGGCCGTAGTGTTTAAGCCCCTCGCCCGGACAGAAGGTGAGCACATCGCGCACGCGCGACCCGATCCATTCGTCGCGCGTGCCCGCATTCATGGAGATTGCCCCGCCGACCGTGCCGGGAATGCCGACCGCGAACTCGAGACCAGAGAGGCTCTTGGAGAGCGCCTCGTTGACGACGCGCGCGAGCATGGCGCCCGCGCCGACGGTTAGCGTGCACCCGTCATCCGAGACGACCGTGCGCTGGAACTCGCGCCCGAGCGTGATGACGGCTCCGCGATAGCCCTCGTCGGCGACCAGCAGGTTCGACCCCTTGCCGAGCACGACCCAGGGAATCTCCTCGCGCGTGAGCACGTCGATCGCGCGCTTGAGCGCGTGGTAGCTGTGGCAGGTCACAAAAAGATCGGCCCGACCGCCGATGCGGTAGGTGGTGTGGCGCGCGAGCTTTTCGGACTCGGCAACGTCGGTATCGACCATGCCCGAGAGAGCCATGACGGCATTGAAGAGTCCCATGGGAGGCTAGCCCTGGGCCTGAGCGTTCTTGTACTCGATAAACTCGGGTCCCGCCGTGGTGACATCGCCCGCACCCATGGTGATGAGGATGTCGCCCTCCTCGGCAAGGCGGTCGAGCTCACGGTTGAGCTCGGCGCGGCTGGCGCAGTAGACGACCTCCTTTTGGGGATACATGGCCGACACCGTATCGGCGAGCATCTTGGAGGTAACACCCGGAATGGGCATCTCGCCGGCAGAGAACACGTCGATCAGGAGGATCTTGTCGGCATCGGCGAACGCGCGCGCAAAGTCCTCCGAGAGCGCCTGCAGGCGGCTGTAGCGATGCGGCTGGAAGACCACGTCAACATGCTTGTAGCCGAGCGACTTGGCGGCCTGGAGCGTGGCCGCGACCTCGGTGGGATGGTGGCCGTAATCGTCGATGACGGTGACGCCGGCGACATCGCCCACGTGGGTAAAGCGGCGGCGCACGCCATCGAAGCTCGAGAGCGCACGGGCGGCGGCGTCCATGTCGAGGCCGAGCACGTGGGCCACGGTGAGAACGGCGGTAGCGTTGAGCATGTTGTGGCGACCCGGGTTGCTCTTGATGTCGACGGTGTACTCGGAGCCGTCGGCAAAGTGCACGGAGAACTCGCTCTGGATGCCCTCGGTCTCGGGATGCACGCAGGTAACATCGCACGCGGAGTCGAAGCCGTAGCTCACGACCGTGCGGCCGCAGCTCCGTGCAAGGTCGACGAGATGCGGGTCCTCGCCGCAGATGATGATCGTGCCGTCCTCGCCCACAAGTCCCATGAACTTGACGAAGGTCGCCTCGATCTCATCGATACCCGAGTAGTGGTCGAGATGGTCGGCCTCGATGTTGGTGACGACCACGACGTTCGGGTCGAGATAGAGGAAGGAGCTGTCGGACTCATCGGCCTCGGCGACAAAGTACTCGCCTGAACCGTTGCGGCCGTTCGTGTCGTAGCCCTCGACGATGCCGCCGATCAGAAAGCTCGGGTCGAGACCCATGCGGTCGAGCATGGTGGCGCACATCGACGACGTGGTGGTCTTGCCGTGCGTACCCGCCACGGCCACGGTGGTGTGACCGTGCCCCAGGGCCGAGAGCATCTTTGCGCGCGGCCACACGGGGATGCCGAGCTCGCGGGCGCGAATGAGCTCGGGGTTCGACTCGGGGATGGCCGTGGAGACCACGACCACATCGGGCTTGACAGTATCGATCGTGGCGGCCTCGTGGCCGATATGGATCTCGACGCCGGCGCGCGAGAGCTGACGGCAGTAACGGGAGGTCTTGAGGTCGGACCCGGTGACCCGGTAGCCGCGCTCGTGGAGCACGAGGGCGATGCCGCTCATGCCCGCACCGCCGATACCGATGAAGTGCGCGCTCTCGAATGCGGGAGCGTCCGGTTTGGTCGAAGATCCAGCCATGCTCAAACCTCTATCAGTCAGATGGATGCAAAACCGCCTAACTGTACCGCAAACCTATGTGCAAGATGCGGACGACGACGAGCGGCTAGATGCAGCCGAGCACCTCGTCGGCAAGAAGCGCTGCCGCACGGTCTTGGCCAAGACCCGCCGCGGCGACCCGCATGCCCTCGCGACGTGCGGAATCTTTGAGAAGCGCAAGCAGCTCGGTCTCGAATGCGTCCGTACCGAGCTCGTCATCTTTAAAAAACAGGGCCGCGTGCGCGTCGGTGAGAAAGCGCGCGTTGGTGGTCTGATGATCGGCCGTGGCATGCGGATACGGCACGAGCACGGAAGGCACGGCGAGCGCCGCGATCTCGGCCACCGAAGATGCACCCGAGCGCGAAAGCACGAGATCGGAGGCGGCGAGCATGTCGCCCATGTTCTCGATATAGGGGCACACCCGATAGCGCTCGGCTGCCGCCTTATCGAGGGCGAGCGCCGAGGACGTCTCGTCAAAGCCGTCCGCGCCCGTGGAATGCACCACGTAGAGGCTATCGATCGCGAGCAGGCGGTCGCGCAGGCGCACCATCTCCTCGTTGATATGCTGAGCGCCGAGCGAGCCGCCGAAGACGAGCAGGAGCGTGGCGTCGGCAGGGATGCCGAGCGCCGCGCGGCCGCGCGCACGATCTCCCGCGAGGATGCTCTTGCGCACCGGGTTGCCCGTAAGACGCACGTGGTCGGGGTCGTCCTCACGCTTGAAGACGGCCTCGGCGGCGGGCACCGAGATGCACACGCGTGCCGCATGCGCACTCATCATCTTGTTGGCAAGACCGGGCACGGAGTTCTGCTCATGCAGAAGATAGGGAACGTGCGCGCTCTTGCACCAGTTGAGCAGCGGCACCTCCACATAGGCGCCGAAACCGATGGCGACGTCCGGCCGCCCGGTGCGCGCAAAATGCTTTGCAAGCCGGCTCTGCGCGCTGCGGACGCGCCAGAGCGCGGAGAGCGCCGTCCAGGGGCGCGAGCGATCGAGCCCCGTCACCGTGATGGGAACGAGCTCGAACCCGGCCTCGGGAACGAGCCTTCCCTCGAGCTTGTGCTCCTGCCCCACGAACACCACACGGCAACCGCGGTCGCGCAGCTCCTCAGCGAGCGCGAGGGCCGGGTTGATGTGGCCGGCAGTGCCACCGGCGGCGATGCAGACGGTACGGGTATCGGACATGCTAGAGGTCCCTTTCTCGTGAGGG
This sequence comes from Faecalibacterium prausnitzii, assembly GCA_963603165.1. Lineage (GTDB taxonomy): Bacteria > Actinomycetota > Coriobacteriia > Coriobacteriales > Coriobacteriaceae > Collinsella. The sequence goes on along the minus strand of CAVCLY010000004.1, from coordinate 30,072 downwards.
GCGGTGTTGTGCGGTCTCGAGCGGACGCGACGCGCGGCGCGGAGTCGTGCTTGCGGCGGTATCGGAGCCGGTTCGCGCAGAGGAACCCCCGCGAGTGACCCCGTCAACGACGCTGAAGCCCGCCGCATGGCCCCTGCGCTCGGAGCGCGCGTGAACCTCCCCCGCCGTGCTCTCATCGTACACCGCAAAGGGCTGGGAGCGCTTTTCGGCCCGGGCAGCGTGGCCCGCCTCGATCGACACGCGCAGAACGAGTCCGGCCAAGAGCAGGCACGAGATGATCGAGGAGCCGCCGTACGAAACAAACGGAAGGGGCTTGCCCGTCATGGGCGCGGCGCCGATGATGCCGAGGGCGTTCACGAAGAACTGCGTGGCCAAAAGCGTGGACGCGCCGGTGGCGATCAGGCGGTCGCGCTTGGTGCGCGCCCGTTGCGCGATAAAAAAGCCCGAGACGATAAACGCCGTAAACACCGCAAAGAAGACGATGAGGCCGATGAGGCCGATCTCCTCGCCGATGATGGCGAGGATGTAGTCGTTATGGGCCTCGGGCAAGAAGTTGTACTTCATGGTGGAGTTGCCCACGCCGCGCCCGAAGATACCGCCCGAAGCGAACGCCATGATGGCGGCGACCGCTTGGTAGCCGGTTCCGTACTCGTCGCTCCATGGATCGAGGGCGACGAGAATGCGCGAGAAGCGGTACGGCGCGCCGACAGCGAACCCAATGGCCGCCACCACGGCGACGACGATGACGATCACCAGGTAACGCGCCGGCATATCGCCCGTGAGCGCCATGGCAAAGAGCGTGAAGAGGATGATGGCCGTCGTGCCGTAGTCGGGCTGAGTGGCGATCAAGACCAGGGGGACGGCGACGAACGCTAGGTTCAGCCAGGTCATGCGACCGTGCGTGGATCGCACCGGAAAGAACTCCTGCAGGAGCTTGGCACCCATGAGGACGATGAGCGGCTTGAGGAACTCAGAGGGCTGGAACTGAAATCCCGCGATCTCGATCCAGCGCTGGGCACCGCGGCTCGCCTGGCCCACGAGCGTAACGCCCGCAAGCAGAACGAGGACGACTCCCGAGGCTATGTAGAGAAAACGCCCGTCGATGATCGAGGTCCATGACGGTCGATACGAGAAGAAAACGAGCAGGGCGCTGCCCCCTATGGCAAAAACGGTTTGGCGCACCAAAAAGTAGTGCGAGTCCCCGTATTCCTTGAGTGCCTCGACGCTCGAGGCCGAGTAGATCATGACGATGCCGAAGAGCACGAGCGCAAAAAGGCAGGTGCAGAAGACCAGGCGCGGGCGCATGATGCGTGCCGGCACCCCGCCGATGAACGACTGGCTCCACCACGAATGGCTCGGTGCCTTGGTTTTTGCACGACGACGCGGGGCCTCGGAAGACTCAGGGCGCGCGGCGACCCGTGCGCGCGGCGCGCGCCTCTCGCTCACGTTGCCTACTCCCCGCCCTCGAGCGCGCGTAGCTCGTCGAGATACGCCTTGAAAGCCCGTCCGCGCTCCTCAAAGCCCGAGAACTCATCGAACGACGAGCAGGCGGGCGAGAGCAGCACGACATCGCCGCGGTTGGCGAGCGAGCGGGCGACGTCGACGGCATCGCGCAGGTCCTCGGCCTCGGCGATATCGACCTGGCCGTCCTCGTCGGCCTCGTCCATAGCGGCCATGAAGCGCGCACGCGCCTCGCCAAAGCAGACGACCGCGCGGGCGCTCGACATCACGACGCGCGCGAAGTCGGCAAGCGGAGTCCCCTTGTCGTGACCGCCGAGCAGGAGCACCACATCGTCGTCGGGGAACGCCGAGAGAGCCTTTTCGACGGCATCGGTATTGGTAGCCTTGGAGTCGTTGAAGTAGCGCACGCCGGCGATCTGGCCACACGGCTCGACGCGGTGCTCGAGCGGCTCAAAAGACACGAGCCCCTGGCGCACGCAGGCCACGTCGGCCCCGGCCGCGAGCGCGGCGGTGGCGGCGCAAAGCGCGTTGATGACGTTGTGGTGTCCGCAGATGTTCAGCTCGTCCTCGCCCACGAGCTCGTGCTCCTCGCCCGCCAGACGAACCATGAGCACGCCATCGCGCACAAAGGCGGCGTCAGGCGTACCGGCATCGACGAACGCAACGCGACAGATACGGCAGCCCACAGTCTCGATCACGTCCATGACCTCGGCGATGCCCTCGTCCTCGACATCGATGACGGCGATATCGTCCGCACCCATGTTCGCAAAGAGCTTGGTCTTGGCCAGAGCGTAGTTGCGATGGCTACGGTGCCACGCAAGATGATCAGGCGTGATGTTGAGCAGGATGCCGACATGCGGATGGAGCTCGGAGGTGGTGGCGAGCTGGTAGCTCGAGAGCTCGGCCACGAACCACTCCCCCGCCGCGCGCGCATCGACGCGCGTGATCGGCGGCTCGCCGATGTTGCCGACTGCTGCCGAGGGCATGCCCGACGCGCTCAGCAGATGGTCGGTGAGCGCCGTCGTGGTGGTCTTGCCGTTGGTGCCCGTGATGCCGATCCAGCGCTCGGGCGAGAGCCGGAACGAGAACTCGGGTTCGCCCATGATCTGGGTCGCATGCGCGCGACCAGCTGCATAGAAATCAGAGAACTCGGAGATTCCGGGGCTCGAAACGCAAACGTCGAACGTGCCCTCGATCTTCTCGGTACCGAAGACAAAGGTCACGCCCTCGCGCTCGAGAGCACGGGTCGCCTCGGACTCCGACGAGGAGGCGCCGCCCACGACCGTGACGCTCGTCACGCGTTCCCCTAAATGCGAGACCGCCCAACGGACGGTGTCGAGGCCCGATTTGCCGAGCCCCAGAACGAGCAGACTGAATGCTTGCGGAAGCGGCATTTTAGAATCACTATCCCAACTGGAAGAACATAGCGAGACCGAGCGCGCCGAACGCGGCCGCGATGATCCAAAAACGGATGACCACCTTGGTCTCGGCCCAACCCTTCTTCTCAAAATGATGATGGAGCGGCGCCATGAGGAACACGCGCTTGCCCGTGGCCTTAAAGCTCGCGACCTGGATCATGACCGACAGCGTCTCGGCGATGAAGAGACCGCCGATCACGAGCGAGACGATCTCGGTGTTGATCATGACGGCCGTGCAGGCGAGCGCGGCACCGAGCGCGAGCGAACCGGTGTCGCCCATGAAGATGCTCGCCGGGTAGAAGTTGAACCACAGAAAGCCGATGCAGGCGCCGGCGAAGGACATGCAGAAGATCGACAGGTTGAGGTCGTGGTGCATGTAGGCCATGGCGGCCATCACCAGCAGCGAGATCATCGAGGTGCCGCCCGCAAGGCCGTCGAGACCGTCGGTGAGGTTGACGGCGTTGGAGAGCCCGGCGATGAGGAGCCAGGTGAACACGAGATAGAGCCAGGGAATGGTGATGGAGTCGCCGGCGATATCGACATCGGTCGAAAGCACAGCGAGGTCGATCGCGAAACCGCCCGGAAAGCGCACCTCGGCGGGAACGTCGCACCAATTGACGGCGAGCAGGGTAAAGACGACGCAGATGAGCGTGAGCCCGACCATCTTGGCCGTGGGTGTGAGGCCGAGAGAGCGGCCGTGCGTGACCGAGGTGAGGTCGTCGATAAAGCCGAGGACGCCCGTTGCGAGCGTGGCCACGAGCACGAGCACGAGCTCGGTCGTGAGTTTGCCCATGATGATGCAGGTTAGCGTCACCGCGATGAGGATCACCACACCGCCCATGGTCGGCGTTCCCTGCTTGACGAGATGACGGCGCGGACCGTCGGCGCGGACCTGCTGACCGATGCCCTCGAACTTAAGGAGCTTGATCCAGAGCGGCATGAGGAGCATGCAGATGATGGCCGCGATGAAGAGACCGAGGAACGCCTGGTAGGTGGGGTACGAAGGATTGCCGAGCATTTAGCACACACCCTCAACGAAACGATCGAGTTCAACGAAACGCGAGCCCTTGGCGAGCGCGAGATCGCCCGACTGGAGCACGGGACCGAGCGTGTCGAGCGCTTCCCGCCAGTTGGCGACAACGACCGTGCGGTCCTCGTCGGCGCCCATGAGCACGGCGGCATCGGCCATGGCGCGTGCGTTCTCGCCGCCGACGAAGGCGATGAAGTCGAGTTTTTTGGCGGCCGCGTAAGCGCCGACGAGCGCATGCAGGCGCTCCGCCGCATCACCGAGCTCGCCCATCTCGCCGAGCACGGCCACGCGTGACTCCTCGCACGGGAGCGTGCAGAGCAAATCGAGGCCGGCGGCCATGGACTCGGGCGCGGCATTGTAGGTGTCGTCGATCACGCGCGCGCCGCAGGCGGCCCGACGGATCTCTTGGCGGCGGCCCGTAACATGGAGATCTTCGAACGCGGAGGCGATCGCGGCGCCGGAGATACCGAACAGATGCGCGATGGCGGCCGCATAGACGGCGTTCGGAACAGCCTGGGCGCCCATGATCGAGAGCTTGGCCCGAACGCGCTCGTCATGGTCGAGCACGAGGGTGAAGACAGGGCAGCCGTCCTCGCCGATCTCGATGTTCTCCGCACGCACGGAGTCGCCCTCGGCAAGTCCCGCAAAGAGAACATCGACACCGGCAGGGGCTGCAAAGTTGTCGCAGATAAACGGTGCAAAGTCGTCCTCGGCCGCGAGTACCAGGCGCGAAGGGCGCACGGTCTTTGCGGTGGCGGTCATGCCGGTGAGGATCTCGGCCTTGGCGCGCGCGATGTTCTCGCGGCTGCCGAGGATGCCCACGTGCGAGGTGCCGACCTTGGTGATGACGGCGACGTCGGGGCGCGCGCAAGCGCTCAAGCGCTCGATCTCGTGCAGATGGTTCATGCCCATCTCGAGCACGAGCATCTCGGTATCGGCGGGCGCCTCGAGAATGGTGAGCGGCATGCCGATGAGGTTGTTGAGATTGCCGCGCGTGGCATGAACGCGGAACCGCGTGGCCAGCAGGGCGCAAAGCACGTCTTTGGTGGTCGTTTTGCCGATAGACCCCGTGATGCCGATGACCGCGGCCGAAAGGCGCGCACGGTACCACGACGCAAGGCGCAACAAGAACTCGGTCGCGTCGTCGACGACAAGGACAGCGGCGTCGCGCTCGACGGCCGCGGCGATAACGTCGCCGGCGGGCTCGCGGGTCATCGCGACCGCCCCGGCACCCGCCTCGAGGGCGGCAAGAGCAAAATCGTTGCCGTCGACGCGCTCGCCCGGGAACGCGACGAACAGGCTGTCGACCTCGACGCGGCGCGAATCGATGACGCAGCCGCGGCACATGCGCTGGGGCACGCCCGCGGCGAGGCGCGCGCCGCACGCCTCGACCAGCTGTCCTGCGGATATCTCTACCATGAACGGAACCTCCGTGAGCTTCTCGTATGCAGCCGCCTATTGTAGCCGACCGTGCAAGTCCGGTGGTGCAGGCGCTGTGATTTGAGCCGCAAGCTGAGGGGCGCGCCTATGGACTCGGCTCGATGCCAAGCACGTCGAGCGTGCGCGCCATGACGGTCTTGAACGCGGGCAGGGCCGCACTCGAGAGATGTGGGACGTCGTCGAGCATGACGTAGACGAGCGCATGTGGCGAGGCCGCGGGGGCAAAACCCAAGAAGGAAGCCATAAAGCGCCCCGACTGGTATCCGCCGTCCTCCGACGCGCGCTCGGCGGTGCCCGTCTTGCCGGCCACCGTGTAGCCCGTGATACCGGCTCCCTGGCCGGTACCCGAGGTCACGACGTCTTCCATCATGGAGGTGAGCTTTTGGGCGGCCTCCTCGCTCATCACGCGTTTTTCGGTACTCGCCCAGTCCTTTTCCTTGCCCTTTTTGGACTTGAGGAAATGCGGCGTGAGGGCGATACCGCCGTTCGCGATCGATGAGACCGCGCGCAGCGTCTCGACCGGGGGCATCGAGAGCGATTGGCCGAACGACATCGAGCCCACGCTCGCGCCGTCGTACTCGCTGCGCTTTTTGACGATGCCCGTGCCCTCGCCCGGAAAATCGATACCCGTCTTGCTGCCGATACCGAAGTTCTCGATCACGCCCTCGGCAAAGAGCTTAGCTCCCATCTTCTCGCCCACGAGCGCCATGCCCGTGTTGGAGGAGCGGCGGATGATCTCGCGGACCGTCATGCTCATGGCGTAGGAGCGGCCGTCGGAATCGCCGACCATGTCGTCGCCGACCTTGACCTTGGCCGGCACCTCGAAGGTCGTGTCCTCGTCGATCACGCCGGCGTCGATGCCGGCGGCCACCACGAGGGTCTTGAAGACCGAACCGGGCTCGTACGAATCGGTCACAAGCCGCAGGTTCATATCGGAACTCGATGTGTGCGCAAGATCGGTGGGGTCATAGGTCGGGTAGGAACAGGCGGCGAGGATCTCGCCCGTCGTCGGATCGGTCACGACGACCGTACCCGTCTTCGCACCGTATTGCTCAACCGCCTCGGCGATGGCGTCCTCGGCCGCGCGCTGGATGGTGGCATCGAGGGTGAGCACGATGTCGTCTCCATCTTGCGCATCGACGCGCTGATACTCGGCGCCGGCGATCCAGACGCCGTCCCTGCCGTGCTCGCGGTACTCCGAGCCGGCCGTACCCGAGAGCGCCTTGTCATAGCGCTTCTCGATACCGGTCAGACCCTGGCCGTCGACGTTCACCACGCCGAGCACCTGCGAGGCCAGGTTGCCATACGGGTAGCTCCGTCGCACGGCGTCATCGATCACGATACCCGCGATCGACTTCGCTTGGATACGCTCGGCCACATCGGTATCGACCTGGCGCTGGATATAGACCCAGTCGGCATCCATGGTGACCTTTTTGCGCACGTCCTTGCGCTTAAGGCCGAGCTCGCGGGCGAGCACCCGCACCGCCTTCTCGGTCTCTTTGATGTTCTTGGGCTGCACGGCGATATCTTTGCAGTCGATGCTCTTGGTGAGCACGTTGCCGTTGCGATCGTAGACCGTTCCCCGTTTGGCCGGCAGCTTGACGCTCGTAAGGCGCCGCGCGTTCGCACGCGCGACGTAGGTGTCGCGGTTCACGATCGTATAGTCGATCAGTTTTGCGAAACCAAGGCAAAAGGCGGCGACGCCGGCAGTGCCCAAAAAGGCGAGCCGCGTAATGTCGAAGCCCTCGTTCTTGTTAGGGTCTGCCTGCGCGCGCTCCGAGCGCGGACGTCGACGACGGAGCTCGACCGCACCCTCATCGGGGCGGAGCCTGCGCAGAGCTTGCGAGTCGTTGTGCTGCGTAGGCCTGCTGCGATATGAACCTTTTGATGTATTTTCGTACGCGCGCGAGCCCGATCGGGGGCGCTGGCGCGAATCGTCTCTTGGCATGAACGCCCCTACTCCGCCTGCGCGGAGGTGATGTCGACGGTCGTGGAGCCCTCGGCCTCGGCCATGCCGTAGTCCATCGCAAGCTCACGGATGCGCGAGTCGGAGTCATAGACCGAATGCATGACCTCAAGGCTCGATGCCTCGGACTTGGCCGTGCTGAGCGCGCTCGAAAGCTCGGCGTTCGCGTTCAGGGAGGCGGCAGTCACGCTCGCGAGCGCGATGCGCCCGAAGCAGAGCGCGGCCGCGACGACGACGAGCGCCACAGCGACCTTGATGACATGGGTGAAGAGCGGGCTGACGTCTTGCGATGCGGCCTTGCCGGCACCGGTGACGACGTCGAAGCGCGGGCGCTCCTCGCGAGCGGGAGCCGCCGGCTTATGGATGACGGGTACGGGTTGCGGCTGCATATCATAGGCGTATGCTGCGTTTGAGGTGTGGTAACCCATGATATGCCGCCTCCCATCCCAGGTGCGTCGGTGGTGTGTTTAAGCTACGTTTCTGTTATGCGGGACGGACCAATACGAGCGGGCGCAGGCTCAGATGCGCTGCGCCACGCGGATCTTGGCAGATCTCGCACGCGGGTTGCGTTCGACCTCGCGGTCGCTCGCAACGAGCGGTTTTTTGGTGATGACCTTGAGTATCGGCACGTTCCCGCACACGCACACCGGAATCTCCGGCGGACAGATGCAACCTTGGGCCATCTTCTGAAAGTGATGCTTGACGATGCGGTCCTCGAGCGAATGGTACGAGATGACGCAGATGCGTCCCTTGGGGTTCAGCCAACGGGTGGCCGCCTCAAGACCTCTCTCCAGCACATCGAGCTCGTGGTTCACCTCGATACGGATCGCCTGGAAGCTCTTCTTTGCCGGATGCCCCCCGTGTCTGCGCGCCGCGGCGGGAATCCCCGCCTTGATGCACTCCACGAAGTCGCCGGTGGTTCGGATCGGCGCACTCTCGCGACGGCGCACGATCTGGCGCGCGATCTGCGAGGCGAACTTCTCCTCACCGTAGACACGAAGGATGCGCGCGAGGTCGGTTTCGTTATAGGTGTTGATGACCTCAGCTGCGTTTAAGGTGTTGTTACGCGCGTCCATTCGCATGTCGAGCGGGGCGTCCTCGTTGTACGAGAAGCCCCTTCCGGGGATATCGAGTTGCGGGCTCGAGACGCCCAGGTCGAAGAGAAACCCATCGACCCCGGGCACCTCTGCCGAGCAGAGGAGCTCGTCCAGGTCTCCGAAGTTGCCCTTGAGGAGCTTGTGTGGCACATTCGGCGCCTCCGAGTCGAGGCGGGCGCCGGCGGCCGCAAGCGCCATATCGTCCTGGTCGACGCCCAAGAGGAGACCGTCGGTCCCCACCTGGGCCGCCATCCTGACCGAATGGCCGGCACCGCCGAGGGTGCAGTCGCAGACGACCGAACCCGGACGGAGCCTGAGCGACTCGAGCACTTCCTGAAGCATGACCGGTTCATGCCGATATTCTTGTGTCAACGTTCCAACTCCCATACGTATCTCCAGCTCGACCTACGAGAAGAAGAGGTCCTTGAGGTCCTCATCGGTCTCCGCATCATCCTCGGCGGAGGCGATGCGGTCCCAGATCTCGAGGTGGTCCCAGTTGCCCACGACCGTGACCTCGCGGTCCAGGTGCGCAGCCTCGCGCAAAGACTCGGAGAGACCGATACGACCGGCGCTGTCCACGTCCATGGGCGTGGTGCGCTTGTTGATCGCCCTCATGAGCTTCTGGTCCTTGGCATCCCTCGGGTTAAAACCCTCATGACCCTCGCGACCTGCGAAGAGCGCGTTCACCCAGGCATCGAAGGCCTCGGCAGAGAACACGTACAGGGCATCGACATCCAGGGCTTTGAACACGCGAACATGCTCTCCGAGCTCGTCACGAAGGGCTGCAGGCAGAGAGAGACGGCCCTTGGCATCGAGATTTCGATCGTAAGAACCGGTCATTCCCATATGTGCGCCCTCCCCTCGGTTGCTCAGAGGTACGTTCGCGGGGCACCACCCCGCCTGTCGACGCAATTAATAATATGGGCAGCTCCCACCTTTCGCAACACTTTTTCCCACACTCTCCCCCATCACGCCCCCTTCTCACACCACGCGGAAATAAATCCCCCCTCCGAACAGATATTCGGAAACACAAGATATTGTGTTTTGACAGAAAACGCCCGCCAAGCGGTGGCCGCGGGGCAAAAAGCTAAACCTTAAAGTTGAGGTTGAACCGATTTTTGAAGCATCGTGGAGAACTTAAAAACAGTCGCGCCGACGCGCGGACGGCGCGGGAGCGGCATGTGCCCGTCAGGCGCGGGGATGTGCGGCAAGATAGACCTCGCGCAGCTGAGTGCGGTCGAGATGCGTGTAGATTTGCGTGGTAGAAATGTCCGCATGACCGAGGATCTCTTGCAGCACGCGCAGGTCGGCACCGCCTGAGAGCATATGCGTGGCGAACGAGTGCCGCAGGGTATGCGGATGGAGTCCCTCAATGCCCACCAGGTCGCCGTAGGTGGCGCAGATGTTGTGCACGCTCTGACGACTCAGGCGCGTGCCGCGCATATTGAGGAAGACTGCGGGCGGCACCGCGTTGGCCCGCGCGTGCGCCGCCAGCTCGGAGCGCGCGCCCGCAAGATAGGCTCTCAGGGCCTCGGCGGCAGAGCCCATGATGGGAACGATGCGCTCCTTGGAGCCTTTGCCGAAGACGCGCAGAAACTCATCGTCGAGAAACACGTCCCCGAGATCGAGGCCGCAGATCTCGCTCGCGCGCAGGCCACAGCCGTAGAGCACCTCGAGCACGGCACGGTCACGCGCGCCCGCAGCGGTATCGGCAAACGGCTGATCGAGCAAGCGCGCCGCCGCGTCGATACCTATGAAGTCGGGCAGCGGCTCGCCCTTCTTGGGCAGCTTGACCGCAGAAGCCGGATCGCGTCGGCAGCCCCCCTCACGCAGCAAGAACTTGTGGAACCCCTTGACGGCCGAGAGGGCACGCTCGATGGAGGTCGGCGCATAGCCGCCCATGCGACGGTCGGCGACGAAGTCCTCCACGTCGTGACGGGATACCTCGTCGCGCGAGGCCACGCCGCGCTCACTCAAAAACGAGAGATAGCTCTCGAGGTCGCGCCGGTAGGCTGCGAGGGTGTTGCGCGAGAGTCCGCGCTCGACGCTCAGGTAATCGAGATAAGTCGCAAGGTCGCGCGCAAGCGCAGACGCGGGCGCCCCCGAAGTCGCACGGTCGGACTTCGGGGGCGCAGATGCAGTCTGTTGTTTTGCAGCGCGCGGCACGCGAGACCTTAGGCCTCGGCGTTGGGGTTCACGCTCAGGCGGTCGGTGCCCTCGTGGAGCGCAATCGAGGCGCGCACGAACTCGCGGAAGAGCGGCTGCGGCTTGGTCGGGCGGCTCTTGAACTCGGGATGAGCCTGCGTGGCCACATACCACGGGTGCACGTCGGCGGGAAGCTCCACCATCTCGACCAGGCGCTCGTCGGGAGAAACGCCGGAGATGACGAGGCCGGCCTCAGTGAGCTGGTCGCGGTAGGCGTTGTTGAACTCAAAGCGATGGCGATGGCGCTCGTAGACGAGGTCCTCGTTGTAGGCCTCGCGGGCGAGGCTGCCCTCGGCGAGCTTGCAGGGGTAGGCGCCCAGGCGCATGGTGCCGCCCTTTTCGGTGACGTCTTCCTGCGAGCTCATGAGATCGATGACCGAATAGGGACCGTCGGGGTCGAACTCGGAGGAGCTGGCGTCGGTGAGGCCCGCGACGTGGCGCGCGAACTCGCAGACGGCCACCTGCATGCCGAGGCAGATGCCGAGATAGGGGATCTTGTGCTCGCGGGCGAACTCGGCAGCGAGGATCTTGCCCTCGAGGGCGCGCTTGCCGAAGCCGCCGGGCACGAGGATGCCCGAGGCATCGCCCAGGACCTCCTCGACGGATGCGGCGTCGAGGCTCTCGCCGTCGACGAGCTGCACATCGACATGGCGGTCGAAGAAGACGCCCGCGTGGTGCAGGGCCTCGATAACCGAGAGATAGGCGTCGGGGAGCTGGGTGTACTTGCCCACGACGGCGATCTTCACCTTGTCGGCATGGGCGTTGGCGGCATTCTGCTTGGCGATGAAGGCGTTCCACTCGGCCATGTCGCGCTCGCGCGGATCGAGGCCGAGGCGCTCGCAGATGCGCAGGTCAAAGTCCTGCTCCGCGAGGAGCTGCGGCACGTTGTAGATGCTCGCGCAGTCCTCGTTGGTGAACACGCAGTCGGTATCGACGTCGCAGAAGTTCGCGATCTTGGAGCGGATGGCGTCGTCGATCTCGTGGTCGGAGCGCAAAACGATGATGTCGGGCTGGATGCCGAAGCTGCGAAGCTCCTTGACGGAGTGCTGCGTGGGCTTGGTCTTGACCTCGTGGGCGGCGGCGATGTAGGGAACGAGGCTCACGTGGATGTAGCACACGTTCTCGGGGCCGGCCTCCTTGCGGTACTGGCGGATGGCCTCGACGAACGGCTGGCTCTCGATGTCGCCGATGGTGCCGCCGAGCTCGGTGATGACCACGTCGGAGCCGGTCTGCTCCTCGACGCGGCGGAACTTGTCCTTGATGGCGTTGGTCACGTGCGGGATCACCTGCACGGTGCCGCCGAGGTAATCGCCGCGACGCTCGCGGGCGATCAGGCTCTTGTAGATGGCGCCGGTGGTGAAGTTGGAATCGCGCGTGAGATTCTCGTCGATAAAGCGCTCGTAGTGGCCGAGGTCGAGGTCGGACTCGTAGCCGTCCTCGGTCACGAACACCTCACCGTGCTGAAACGGGCTCATCGTGCCCGGGTCGACGTTGAGGTAGGGGTCGGCCTTCTGCATGGTCACCTTGTAGCCGCGCGCCTTGAGAAGGCGGCCGAGCGATGCGGCGGTGATGCCCTTGCCCAGGGACGACACGACGCCACCGGTGACGAATACATGCTTGGTCATATTTAGTTACCTGCGCTTTCCCGTCGAGGTTCTCTGTCCTTCACGGGTCTTCATTGTACATGCCCAGAGGCGGGGGCGACATGGCACAAGCGAATCGAAACAAAATACAGATCGCGTGCGCATGCGCACCCGCACGACGGACGATTGTGCAAGGGCGCCTACGCGACCGGCGCGCTCTCCCCCGCCTCGCGCATGCCGGCGGCAAAGCCCTCGAGGAACCATCGGCCGGCTTCGGTGAGCTTGATCCCGTTGGGCATCTGCGCACCATCGCTGCCATAGCGCTCCACGACCTCGATCAGGCCGTCATCCTGCAGGCGCTCGAGCGCGGCGCGTGCCCTGAACGCCGAGACGCCGATGGCCTCGCCGAGTCTGCGGCGCGAGATGGCAACCGAACCGCCACCATCGAGCGCTCCTATCCTGTCGAGGGCGCGGATGGCGGCATACTCCACCCGCTTCATGTCAGCCACGCTTGCTCGGCCCCTGCCAGCCATGGTCTCTCTCCGTCTCCTGCGTATCGCCCGTCGCTCCGTCCAGCTGCTGCACGCGCCCGTGCTCGCATCTCCCCGTAACGGACTTGGCGGTAGTGCGGTCACCGGAGCGCTTCTCCCCGTCGCGCGGCCTCTCCCATAGCACGCACGGCAAACGCTCGAGCGCCGCCTCGTTACCGAAAGTGTACATCTTTTTAAATGTATCCCCCGCCAACCCCGCTCGGTTCACCCAAAGTTATCGCTCTGCACGATTTCCCCATGGTCTTCACGCTTTTCGACAGATCGAACACGTCGCTCAAAGTGGCTTACTGGTTCCTACCACATGCAATAATCGGCGACCGGAGGTCGGTGTCGGGCTATCCGCTAGTCTTTGGCAACCGTGACCGAGAGCGTATAGGCGCCCTCGCCGCACAGGGGCGCGAACAGCGTCTCGACGGTCTCTTTTGCCTGCTTGTTCGCGGTCTTGATGAGCTTGCTCTTTGAGACCTTTGCCTTGACGTCCTTCTCGGCAAGCTTGAGCGCCTCTGCGGTGTCGGTGCGGTCCTGCCAGTTGAAGAGCGCGAACTTCTCGTCGTAGAACGTGAGCGAATCGGGGTCGATGCTCACGGTCTGGCGCTTGGCGCTCGGCAGCTCGACCGAAATCTTGCGCCCGTCGACCTCGACCTTGGCATCGGACAGGTCCACGCCAGCGGTGACCGTGGCGTCGTAGACCATGGTGAAACCCTTTTTGTTGATCCAGTCGATGTCGCCCTCCTCGTAGGTCACGAGCCCGCGATACTCGAGCTTTGCCGAAACGAGATCCTGACACTTCTCGAGCTGTGTGGTGACGGTCGTGGTGTCGAGGTGAACCGAGGGCTCGCTCATGCGCTGCCAGAGCTGCGACGCGAGCACGCCGACGGCGACGAGCGCCACAGCAAGCAGGATATAGACGATTTTCGGAGCATGGATACCGCGCGATTCCCTGGCCATGGTTCCCCCTCGGTGTCGTGGCCGTATCTGCCCCTACCGTACCCGAAAGAGCGGGTATCGATTCCCTGATGGAGGCGCCTCAACGTTTTGGCGACATGGCGCACCTTCGCGCGAACAAGCGCCCGCGCGAGGCGAATCGGCACACGCAAAACACGGCACGCGCAACGAGCTTTTAAACAGCCATGCCGATGCGGCAAACGTGCGCATCGGCATGGCATACGAGTGCGAAGCACCTGCTCTATGCGAGATTTGCTTACTTGAGGGTGGCGTACATCACGGCCTTGATGGTGTGCATGCGGTTCTCGGCCTCGTCGAAGACCTTGGACTGCTTGGACTCAAAGACCTCGTCGGTGACCTCCTGCTCGGTGATGCCGTACTGCTCGGCCTTCTCGGCACCGATCTGGGTGTTGGTGTCGTGAAAGCTCGGCAAGCAGTGAAGGAAGATCGCCTCGGGCTTGGCGAGCGCCATGACGTCGGCGGTCACGCGGTAGGGCGTAAGATCGCGGATGCGGCTCTCCCAGACCTCGTCGGGCTCGCCCATCGAGACCCACACGTCGGTGTAGATGACGTCGGCGCCGGTGCAGGCCTCGGTCACATCCTGCGTGAGGGTGATAGTGCAGCCGTTCTCGGCCGCGATGGGCATGCAGGCGTCGATGACATCGGCGGTCGGCATGCACGACTCGGGGCCGCAGGCCACGAAGTTCATGCCGAGTTTGGCGCAGACGACCATGAGCGAGCGCGCGACGTTGTTCTTGGCATCGCCCATAAAGACGAGCGTGCGGCCCTTGATGTCGTAGTTGAAGTTCTCCTGCACGGTGAGGATATCGGCGAGCATCTGGGTGGGGTGCCACTCGGTGGTGAGGCCGTTCCACACGGGAACGCCGGCGTTGGCGGCAAGCTCCTCCACGTCCGCATGGTCGAAGCCGCGGAACTCGATGCCGTCGTACATGCGTCCAAGCACGCGGGCGGTGTCCTCGATGGACTCCTTCTTGCCCATCTGCGAGCTCGCGGGGTCGAGATAGGTCACGCCCATGCCGAGGTCCATGCCGCCGACCTCAAAGGCGCAACGGGTGCGCGTGGAGGTCTTTTGGAAGAGCAACACGATGTTCTTGCCCTCGAGATAGCGGTGAGGAACGCCGGCGCGCTTCATGTCCTTGAAGTTGCGGGAGAGCTTGAGCAGGTACTCGATCTCCTCGGTGGAGAAGTCGAGCAGCTTGAGGAAGCTTTTGCCGGAGAGGTTGACGCCCATGGTGTTCCTTTCGTCCAGATATGCGGCTTGCGCACGCGGGTTCCACTCGAATGCTCACCACTTTATCACGATAGAGCGCATGGAGCGAGGGGCGCCTCGGGGCGTGTGTATGGGCGACGAAGGGGGCTTAAATGTCTTCGCGCACGAGGGGCATGCTCATGCAGCGCGGACCGCCGCGCCCGCGGGAAAGCTCAGCCGAGGGAATCACCTCGAGCTCAAGCCCCTCTTTGCTCAAGAGCTCGTTCGTCACGAAGTTGCGATCGTATACGCAGAGCCTGCCGGGCGCCAGGGCGAGCGTGTTCGAGGCGTCGTTCCACTGCTCGCGCTCGGCCGCGATCGGATCGTCGCCGCCGCACGGGATGAGCTTGACGGCGTCGACCCCGCACGCGTCGGCGAGGATATGCTCGAGCGTGTCGTCGATCTCGCGGATCTTGACCTCACCGGGCGCGCGTCCGGCCGTGAGCTCAAAAACCTGCAGCGTGCGGACGATGCCCGGGTAGACGGTGAACTTATCCACATCAACCTGGGTGAACACGGTATCGAGATGCATGAACGCGCGCGACACGGGAATCGCGAGCGCGAGGATGCGCTCGATCTTGGAGTCGGAATCCCAGAAGATGCGCTGCGCGAGCACGTCGATGGCGGCCGCCTGCGTGCGCTGGCTGATGCCGACGGCGAGCGTGCGCTCGTTGAAGTTGAGGACGTCGCCGCCCTCGATATGGAACTCCGCATGGCGACGGTAGAACAACGAGCTGTTCTTGAGCTCGGGGTGGTACTTGAAGATGTACTTGCCGTAGATGGTCTCGCGGTTGCGGGTCCTCGAGAACATGCGGTTGAGCGCCACGCCGTTGCCGATCACGGCGAAGGGATCGCGCGTGAAGTAGAGATTGGGCATGGGATCGATGATGAGATTGGGCTCGGTCTCGATGTTCACGCGAGCATCGAGCGTGCTCGACGACTCGAGCGGGATATCGACCTCCCGCACGGTGAGACCGCTCATGGTCTTTTTGACGAACTCGAGGTCGTCCTCGATGGAGTCGAGCTTTTCGCGCACGATGCCGGGCATGGTGCGGCCCATGACGCCCGACTCGGCGATGTACTGCTCCGTGAACTCCTCGCGCGTACCCGGCACGGCGGCAAAAGCCTCAGCCACCAGGTTCTCGAGATAGACGACCTCGGCGCCCGCGCCGCGCAGCACGTTCGCGAACGCGTCGTGCTCCTTCTGGGCGGTGGCGAGATAGGGAACGTCATCGAACAGATAGCTCCCGAGCTTTGACGGAAGAAGGTTCAGGAGCTCCTCGCCCGGGCGATGGAGGCAGACGCGCTTGAGCGCGCCGATCTCTGACGTTACGTGCAGACCCTGATACATAACGGTCCCTCTTCTACATCGGCCGCGCGAAGATGCGCCGGCCCGTCCGCGCCCGTACGCCGGGCACCGTTCAGTTCGTGAATACGGGCTATTCTACCTGTACCGATACGCCGCGCCAATCTACCATGGTGGAGTGTTCCCTCGCGCCCATGCGCAAACCGGGGCGAGCACGCGTAAACACTTGATAAGCCTTTTTGCAACGGGGGCCACGCGACGCGCCCAAAGGGCTACATTGATTACAGACCGAACCGGGCCGCGCGCAGACGCGGCCCGCGCCATAAACAAAGGAGAGACCATGGGATCGAAGGCAGAGAAGAAGGCGCGCCAGGCCGCAGCGAGCACGCCCAAGCGCGATTTCAGCTATACCCAGAACCGCGAGCTCAGCTGGCTGCGCTTTGACGAGCGCGTGCTCGACGAGGCGAACGATGCGAGCGTTCCCCTGTTCGAGCGCCTCAAGTTCGCAGCCATCTTCGAGTCGAACCTCGACGAGTTCCTCATGGTGCGCGTGGGCGGCCTCTCCGACCTCGCCACGCTCAAGCACCAGCCGCGCGACAACAAGAGCAATCTCACCCCCGCCGAACAGGTAGACGAGGTGCTGGCGCGGCTCCCGGGGATGCTGACGCGTTGGGGCTCCATCTTCAGCGAGCTCGAAGACGAGCTCGAGGGATACGGCATCTCGCGCGCCCGCGCCGATGCGCTCTCGCCTGCCGACCGCACCTTTGTGAACCGCTACTTCCAGGCCTACGTGTCGCCCGTCATCTCGCCGCTCGTGATCGACCCGCGCCACCCCTTCCCCAATCTCAGGAACGGAGCGCTCTACCTGGTCTGCGCGCTCGAAGGCGCCGAGGACGAGGGCAACCTCCTCGGCCTCATCGAGATCCCCGCGTCCATGAGCCGCATGGTAGAGATCCCCTCCCCCGACGGCGAGTTCCGCTATATCCTCCTCGAGGACGTGATCCTCACCTGCCTCGACAGCTGTTTTGGCAGTTACCGTCCGCTCGACCGCGCGCTCATCCGCGTCACGCGCAACGCCGACATCGACCCCGACGGCGAGGGCGTGGAAGAAGACGACGACTACCGCCTGCACATGAAGAAGGTGCTCAAAAAACGCCTGCGCCTCAAGCCCGTCGCGCTCGCCGTCTCGGGTGCACTCGAGCGCCGCACGCTCAAGACGATCCGCCGCGCCCTCGGGCTCTCGGCCCGAAACGTCCTCGCCTGCTCCATCCCGCTCGACCTCGGCTTTGTGTTCGGCATTGAGGGCAAGCTCCCCGACGCCGCCAAGAAGGAGCTCCTGTTCGAGCCCTTCCGTCCGCAGGCGAACCCCACGGTCAAGAGCGGCATGTCGCTCCGCCAACAGGTGCTCGAGGGCGACAAGCTGCTCTTCTACCCGTATGAGTCGATGAGCCCGTTCCTGGACCTCGTGCACGAGGCCGCGCACGATGACGACTGCATCTCGATTCGCATCACGCTCTACCGCGTGGCCAAGCAGAGCCGCCTGTGCGAGAGCCTGATCGACGCCGCCGAGCTCGGCCGCGAGGTCACGGTGCTCATGGAGCTCCGCGCGCGCTTTGACGAGCAGAACAACATCGAGTGGGCCGAGCGCCTGGAAGAAGCTGGCTGCACCGTCATCTACGGCTCCGAGGGCTTTAAGTGCCACTCCAAGATCTGCCAGATCACCTACCGCGAGGGCATGGCGCTCACGAGGCTCACGCTGCTCGGCACCGGCAACTTCAACGAGAAGACCGCCAAGCTCTACTCCGACTTCATGCTCATGACCGCGCATCCCGGGATCGGCGAGGACGCGAACCTGTTCTTCCGCAACCTCACCCTGGGTAACCTCAAGGGCGACTACCGCTATCTCGGCGTGGCACCCACCGGGCTCAAGCCGCTCATCATGCGCGGGCTCGACCGCGAGATCTCGCGCGCGCTCGCAGGCGAGCCCGCCCGCGTGTTCTTCAAGCTCAACTCGCTCACCGACCGCGAGGTCATCGACAAGATCTCGGAGGCGAGCCGTGCGGGCGTGACGGTCGATATGATCATCCGCGGCATCTCGTGCCTGCGTCCGGGCATTGCCGGCAAAACCGACAACGTGCACGTGAGGAGCATTGTCGGCCGGTTCCTCGAGCACGCACGCGTCTACGCGTTCGGCATCGATAGCGACATGGTCTATCTCTCGAGCGCCGACATGATGACCCGCAACACCGAGCACCGCGTGGAGATCGCCTACCCCGTGCTCGACCCCACCTGCCGCGCGCTCGTGCGTGAGTTCATGCAGGTGCAGCTCGCCGACAACGTCAAGGCGCGCATGCTCACCTCCGAGGGTACCTGGGCGGCCGTCCCGCGTGCCGCAGGCGAGAAGCCGTTCAACTCGCAGGAGTTCCTGCTGGCCCGTGCCTATGCAAACGCCGGGAACACGCGCGCGGCGGCGAATTCCGAGGAACCGGCCGCGGTAAAGCGCGCCGAGACGAGCGCGACGCCGGCGCAGGACGGCACCATGCACGCCGATGCGGCTGATGCCGAGAAGAGCGTGGCCGGCACGGCCGTAGCCGCGCCGGAGCCCGAGCCCGCGCAGGAGCCCGAGGCCGTGCACGCGCAGGAGCCCGAGGTCATGCCCGTAGAGGCGAAGATCCTCGAGACTAAGGACGCAGGCCCGGCCGAGGCGGACGAAACGCCGGCCGCAGCCGAGAGTGCCGCCCATGCCGCAAGCGCCCGTCCTAAGCGCGCGCCCAAGAGGCCCCGCAAGGAGCGCAAGAAGGCGCTCGCCAAGCGCGAGCCGGGGCGCATGCAGCTCGGCCTCGGGCTCATCGGGCTCGGCATCAAAACGCTCATCACGGGCAAGGTCCCCACAAAAAAGTAGCCTGCGTGCGGCATGCCGCCTAAACACGGCCCCCTGCGGGCGAGATGGTAGACTGAGCAGGTTGAACATCGCACGGAGGAACCGCATGAAGCTCGCAATCGAATCGATGACCTACGGGGCGGACGGCCTAGCGCACGCAGAGGATGGCAAGGCCGTCTTTGTCCAAGGCGGTATCGCAGGAGACGTGGTCGAAGCCGAGATCGTCTCGGACGGCAGCTCGTTCTCGCGCGCACGCGTGACCGAGGTTCTGGAGCCCTCGCCCAAGCGCACGGATGCGCCCTGCCCGTATGTGGGCATCTGCGGCGGCTGCCCCTGGGGCGCACTCGAGCGCTCCGCGCAGCTAGCCGCCAAGGAGGAGAATCTCCGCTCGTCGCTCAAGCGCATCGGCAAGTTCGGCGACGACGAGATCGCGGATCTTGTGCAACCCATTCGCCATGCCAAGGACGACTGGGGCTATCGCAACAAGATCGAGCTCGCGCCCGTCGTGCGCAACGGCAAGCTCACGCTCGGCATGCACGGCACCGACCCCGCACAGATCGTGAAGATCGACCGCTGCCCGCTCTTTGAGAAGAAGTTTCCCAAAACGCTCAAGTCCGTGGTGGGCGCACTCGGGTTTCTCGGTAACTCGCGCGACCTCGGCCTTGAGCGTGTCGGGATCCGTGCGTCGCGCCGCACGCAGGCCGTCGAGGTGGCGCTCTGGACGCCCACGGGCTCGTTCCCGCGCGCCCAGGTCTCGCGTGTGCTCGGCGACGCGCTCAAGGCCACGAGCATCGTGCGCGTCATGAGTAAGGGCGAGAAGCGCGCGCGTCGCGTGAGCCGCGTGGAGGCGCTCGCCGGCGAGGGCTCATGGTGCGAGAACATCGCCGACGGGCAGATGAGACTCTCGGCTCCGTCGTTCTTCCAGGTGAACACCGCCGCGGCCGAGATCCTCGTGGACCTGGTGATGGACGCGCTCGCGCCCCAGCCCGAAGAGCTCGCGATCGATCTTTACTGCGGGGCGGGCACCTTCACGCTGCCTCTCGCGCGCCGCTGCGACTTCGTGGCCGCCGTGGAGGCCTACGGCCCGGCTGTACGCGACCTGCGCCGCAATCTCGAGATCAACCGCATCGACAACGTCGACGTCATCGGGGGCGACGCCGTGCGCGAATTCCCCGACCAAGATGCCGATATCCTCGTGGTCGACCCGCCCCGCGCGGGACTCGCCAAAGAGGCCATCGACCTCATCGCGAGCACCTCGGCACGCGACGTGGCCTATGTGAGCTGCGACCCCGCCACACTCGCCCGCGACCTGAGGCGTTTTTGCGACGAGGGCACCTTCCGCCCCGTCTCGGCCACGCCTGTGGATCTCTTTCCGCAGACATTCCACTGCGAGACCGTCGTCCATCTCACGCGCACGCAAGGCAAAGATCAATAGAGATCCCAAGACCGCAGCGGCTGGGTATAAGCAGCCGCAAGCATCGATAACCGTTAGAAAGGAACCCTTATGTCCGGTGTTGCCGTACTCGTAGCCGATGGTTTTGAGACCATCGAGTGCCTGACCGTCGTCGACGTGCTCCGCCGCGGCGGCGTGCGCGCCACGCTCGTCTCGATCATGTCCACGCGCGAGACCGTGAGCTCGCAGCAGATCCCCGTGACCTGCGACACAACCTTTGACGAGGTCGATTTTGACGACTACGACTACGTGGTGCTCCCGGGCGGCCTGCCGGGCGCCACGAACCTGCGCGCCGACGAGCGCGTGTGCGACGTGGTGACCGACTTTGCCGTGAACAAGCATGTGGCCGCCATCTGCGCCGCACCCTTTATCTTGGGCGAGCTCGGCCTGCTCATCGGCCGCAAGGCAACCTGCTTCCCGGGTTTTGAGAAGGCGTTCCCCGCCGGCACCCACACGGGCGACAAGGTCACGGTCGACGGCAACATCATCACGGCTTCCGGCATGGGCCAGGCTCTCCCCTTTGCGCTCGCCATCCTCAAGGACATCGCGGGCGAGGCCGCCGTCGAGAAGGTCAAGGCGAGCATCCAGCTATGATCCTCGCCTCGCAATCGCCGCGCCGAATCGAGCTCATGCGTGAGGCCGGCTACGACATAACGGTCATGCCCGCAGATATCGACGAGACGCCCCTTGCAGACGAGTCTCCCCTGCAGCTCGTGGAGCGCCTGGCCACGGCCAAGGCGAAGGCGGTCGCGCACGCACGAACGCTCGCCGGCAATGCTAACGGTCCCGACGAGACCATCGTGGCCGCCGACACCATCGTCGCCATCGACGGCGAAAAACTGGGCAAGCCCCGCGATGCGCAGGACGCCCAAGCGATGCTCCGACGCCTTTCGGGTCGCTCCCACCAGGTGGCAACCGGTGTCTGCATTGTCTGCGGAAACACCTGCACGTCGTTCACCGAGGTGACCGACGTCACGTTCTATGCGCTGAGCGACTCGGAGATCGAAGCCTACGTGACAAGCGGCGAACCCATGGACAAAGCGGGCTCCTACGGCATCCAGGGCATCGGCGGCCGCATGCTCGTGCAAAGGATCGACGGCGATTTCTACAACGTCGTCGGCCTCCCCATCGCCCGGCTCGCGCGCGAGCTGCGTGCGCTGGGGGCATAGAGCCCGGAGGCGACAGCTCGGCCGCTTTTCGCCCACCGTTCCCCTTGCCGCTGCCGGCCAAGGGCACATGCGGCAAGTACGCCATGGCGATCCGCTCCGCAAGGCTTTCCGACGTCGGCACGCTGCGCGCGGCAAGAGCGCTCTGCAGCCCAAGCTCACCGCATCCGCGTGCTACGCAACATGGCGAGCCGGATCGCCCATCCGAAAAGCACCCACAACGACAATTGGCGCCATGCCAAAACACGCCCGCTCAGAAGCACGCCGTGTAGCCAAAGAAAAACCGCCGTCCCTCGGGGCGGCGGTTCTCGTATCAGTTGAACTTAAAGATCTTGTTCGCCACGTGGTAGAGCCCGATCGTGGTCGCGCGGCCCGGACGGCCGTGCAGGTTGGTGAAGAAGCCGATCACACCGTAGCGCGCATGGCGGTACATCTGGCGATCGTAATCTTTGAGGTCCGACCAGAGCTCTTTCAGACGCTCGTCGGCCCCCTCCTCGTCAGAGAGCTTGCTGAACACCGAGCAGATGGCCATCATCATGGTGAAGTAGCCCATCATGTAGCTCCGCAGTCGCGGTTGCGCCACGTCCTCACCCAGATGGAACGCGTTCATCATGATGCGCGTCACGCGGAACTGCTGATCGAGGCGCTTGACCATCGTGGCCTCGTTCACACTCTGCCCCTCGCGCCCGATAAAGTAACGATAGAGGTCGATATCGGCGTAGTACATGGTCTCGCAGCGCGGCAGCGGCACGTACGCGTAGATGTTGTCCACATAGAACGTGTGCGGCGGCATGGGAAGATTCGCGGCGCGCAGCACATCGGTGCGATAGCACAGGCTGTGCATGAGCAGGTTCTGGTCGGGGCGAAAGCGCCCGATCTCGTTCCAGCCAAAGACCTTCTTGCGGGGCAGCGCCGTCTTGTAGCCGATCGTGGCGCTCTTGCCCTCGTAGACCTTTTCGTACACGTAGTTCGAGATAAAGAGATCGACGCGCTGGTCGCGCTCTTCAAAGCCGCGCAGGATCGTGAGCATCGTCGAGAGCGCCGCGGCATCGAGCCAGTCGTCGGAGTCGACAACCTTGTAGTAGGTGCCCGTGGCCTCGCGCAGGCCCGAGAGCACGGCGATGCCGTGGCCGCCGTTCTCCTGGTGCACGGCGCGGATGATACCGGGGTAGCGCCGCTCCCACTCATCGGCCTTGGCGGGCGTGGAGTCGTGGCTGCCGTCGTCGACGATGATGATCTCGATATCGTTGGCGTACGCGCTCCCCTCGAGGATCGAGGAGATGCAGCGGTCCATGTCGTTCTCGGCGTTGTAGGACGGGATGCCGAAAGTTATGACTTTATGCATGGCAGGCGATGATCTCGTCCGAAAGCTCGAGCGCGGAGGCCGTCACGGCGTCCATGTCGAAGTAGCGGTACTCGGCCAGGCGGCCCACCGGATGGAAGTTCGTGAGGTTCTGCACGCGCTCGAGATAGCGCTCGTAGAGCTTGCGGTTCTCGTCCTCGATGATGGCGTAGTACGGAGTCTCGCCGGAGCCGGGCGTGTAGGCCTTGGAGTACTCCTTCATGATGGTGGTCTTGCCGGGAACGACCTGACCGGTCATGTTCTTGAACTCGGTGATGCGCGTGTAGTCCTCGCTCGTGGTGTAGTTCACGGTGCCCACGGGCTGGAACTGATCCTCGTCGAGGGTCTCGAACTTCATGTCGAGCGTGCGGTACGGGAGCGCACCCAGATCGAGGTCGAAGAGCTCGTCGAGGGGACCCGTGTAGACGACCTCGCCGCCGTAGACCTTGCCGCAGATCGAGAGGTTGGTCTCGCCGATCTCGAAGATGTCGCGCGCGTCGACATCGCAGAACACGTCGATGAGGTCGTGGTCGAGCATATGCTCGAAGAGCTTGGTGTAGCCCTCCTCCGGCATGCCCTGGAAGGGCGCCTGCGGGAAGTAGCGGTCATCATCGCCGATAAAGACGGGCACGCGCCCGGTGATCGAGGGATCGATCTCGTCGGGGGTCTGGCCCCACTGCTTCATGGTGTAGTGCAGAAAAACGTTCTCGAACACGTAGTCCGCGACCTCGGCAAGGTCGGGGTCGCTCTTCTTGCGCAGGTCCATGATGGGGACCTTGACGTCGCGGCCGAACGCGTCGACGAGCTTTTTGAAGAGGAACTCGCCGCGCTCCTCGCCAAAGGCGAGCTTGAGGCTCTGGTGGTTGAAGGGCACCGGCATGAGCGTGCCGTGGATGTTGGCGAGCACCTTGTGCTGGTAGTCGGTCCACTTGGTAAAACGCGAGAGGAAGTTGTGCACGTCCTCGTTGAAGGTGTGGTAGATGTGCGGACCGTAGGCGTGGATGAGGATGCCGTCCTCGTTCTCGCAGTCATAGGCGTTGCCGGCGATGTGCGGGCGACGCTCCAACACGGCGACGCGGTACCCGATGGTCTCGGCAAGACGGCGTGCGCAAACGGATCCGGCGTAACCGGCGCCGACGACGATCATGTCATACGCGCAGGGATCGAACCCTTCGGGCAGCCCAGAGGTAATTTCCATCATCACTCCTTGTACGGGGAATCTACGAAAACGCTTTCGCGCTTACGCAGCCCTTTAACGATCGGTGGCACAAATGGCCAATTTATCAGACGGATTATAGCGCTCGAGCGCCCTATAATGGCTCTGCCACACAAGGAATGCTCAACCGTGCGCAACGTCGCGAGCCTAACCGTGCGAGGCATCCCTAGGATGCGCGTACATGCGACCGAGCACATGCGCGAGCGCGATATGCACAAGGAGCATATATGAGCGATTTTCTCACTCGCATGAAGGCCGCCGCCAGGGCGGACAAGAAGACGATCGTGCTGCCGGAGGGCGAGGACCCGCGCACCATCGAGGCCGCCCGCAAGATCATCGAGGAGGGCATCGCCAACCTCGTCATCCTCGGCGACCCGGCCGAGATCGACGTCCCCGGCGCAACCGTGATCGACCCCAAGTGCGCCGACAAGCACGAGGAGTACGCCCAGAAGTTCGCCGAACTCCGCGCCAAGAAGGGCGTGACCATCGAGCAGGCACGCGCCCAGGTCATGGACGCCACCTACTTCGGCACCATGATGGTCAAGATGGGCGACGCCGATGGCCTCGTCTCGGGCGCCTGCCACTCCACGGCCGATACCCTGCGCCCCGCGCTCCAGATCCTCAAGACCGCGCCGGGCACCAAGCTCGTCTCGGCGTTCTTCGTCATGTGCACCGACACTCCCGACTTCGGCACCGACGGCACGCTGATCTTTGCCGACTGTGCCCTCAACATCGCCCCGACCTCCGATGAGCTCTCCGAGATCGCCATCGCGAGCGCCAATTCCTGGAAGACCTTCATGGGCAACGCCGAGCCGCACGTGGCCATGCTCTCCTACTCCACCATGGGCTCCGCCGGCGGCGAGATCGCCAAGAAGGTCCAGGAGGCCGTGAGCTTCTGCAAGGAGAAGGCGCCCGAGCTCCACATCGACGGCGACCTGCAGCTCGACGCCGCAATCGTTCCCAAGGTGGCCCAGCTCAAGGCCCCCGGCTCCTCGGTTGCCGGCAAGGCGAACGTGCTCGTCTTCCCCGACCTCGAGGCCGGCAACATCGGCTACAAGCTCGTGCAGCGCTTTGCCGGCGCCGACGCCTACGGCCCGGTGCTCCAGGGTATCGACAAGCCGGTGAACGATCTCTCGCGCGGCTGCTCCGCCGACGACATCGTGGGCGTGGTCGCCATCACCGCCGTCCAGGCACAGATGTCGGAGTAGCCCAGTTGTATTCCAACTTCTAACGAAACTGCCCATAAATCCCTGTTGACAGACGGAGCGGCTTCGCTAGAATAATCACTTGTCCTGGGGACGTAGCTCAGCTGGGAGAGCGCTGCCGTCGCATGGCAGAGGCCGAGGGTTCGATTCCCTTCGTCTCC
The DNA here is from genome assembly GCA_963603165.1 of Faecalibacterium prausnitzii. Lineage (GTDB taxonomy): Bacteria > Actinomycetota > Coriobacteriia > Coriobacteriales > Coriobacteriaceae > Collinsella. The sequence goes on along the minus strand of CAVCLY010000004.1, from coordinate 4,376 downwards.
ACCAAGGAATGCTACAGCCTCCGAGAAATCGGAGGCTGTTTTGTTACCGGGCTCATGGCGCAACGGTTAGCGCAGGGGACTCATAATCCCTGGGTTGCAGGTTCGAATCCTGCTGGGCCCACCACGTTAATGAACGGCTCCGCAGCTGCGGAGCCTTTTTGCTGCCGCGCCCGCCCCGGGGATTCGAACCGATGAGGTTGCGAGGCGTGAAGCGGATAGGCCTGCGGCCTATCCGTAGCCGAGCATGCGAGGGGGCGGCGGAAGCCGCGCCCGAAGCCCAGGGCCCGCGCAGCGGGACCGTGAATCCTGCTGGGCCCACCACGTTAATGAACGGCTCCGCAGCTGCGGGGCCTTTTTTCTCGTCCTTTATTCCCCAATCTGCGGGGACCAGATGTCCTCGAGGCTAAAGCTCCGCACGGTCTCGTCGAACGCAAAGGTGAGGACCGCGCAGTTGGGCACGCCCCCATCAAGAACGACGCGCGAGTTCTCGGCCCAATGCTCGCAAAACATACGTGCCGTCGTTCCGTGACCAGCTGCCAAGACGTTCGTGGAGCCCGGCTCCAACATAACGTTTTCGAGAATAGAGCACGTGCGTGCGCACACATCTTGGGGAGCCTCCCCTCCGATGGTGGCAAAGTAGGACCAGTCGTAGCTCCGCGGATCGCGCTCGTGAGGAGTGCCGTCGATCGAGCCGAAGCTCATCTCGATGAGGTCGTCCAAAGGCTCGGCGCGCTTAGCGAGCGCGGGGTCTGCAACCTCAAGCGTTTGCGCCACACGCCCCAAAGGCGAGCGGACCACGCGATCGAACGCAACACCGAGACCGCGCAGGTGCTCCCCTGCCGCACGCGCCTGGCGCTCCCCTAAAGCACTCAGGGGCGAGTCGGCTCGCCCCTGCCAAATGCCTTCAAGATTGAAAATCGTCTCCCCGTGTCGCAGATAGTACAGGGTCTTAGCCACGCGGCCTCCTAAATCCGATGAGCTTTCCTCATCGGGATTTTAAGGCCACGCGGAAGCGATTGCTACGCCAGAAAGATCGGGAGCAGCGGCGGGAGCTTGGCGAGTGCGGGGGCCGCAAAGAAGACGAAACCCATGCCGAAAAGAGCGAGCGCGAAGCCCGAGGCGGCGGTCTGAAGCTCGTTGGCGAAGTTCTTGGTGTCCTGCATGATAGGTTCCTTTCCCGTATTGAGCGGTCTGGTTTGCGGGCCGCTCGTCCGCGGCCCTCACTTGCTGAAGCAAGATTAGCAACTGCGGCAGCCAGGAAGGAGCTGCCGACCATCAACGTTTTGTCACCCCGGGCCGCTTGAGCCCGTCCTCTCAACGGCGCGTTAATACCCACCGTAGAAACCTTTTCGGCCGGATAACGCTACGGAACCGCCTCGAACGAGGCCGACCCTGAACATAGCCTTACTCGTCGCTCGGACGACGCCGAAGCTCCTTGAGCTGTGAGCGAACGCGCTTGCTCGTAAGGCGCCGCTCCTTAGAGGCACGTGTCGGCTTGGTTTTATGCCGCACTTTGGGTGGACGGCTGCGACGCTCAAGCTCTTCGCGGACCTTTCGCAGGCAGATCTGACGGTTGCGATATTGGCTACGCGACTCGCGGCTCACCACAACGATGCCCGTAGGCACATGCGTCATGCGCACAGCCGAATCCGTCGTGTTCACGCCTTGACCGCCAGGGCCCGTGGCGCGAAACACCTGCACCTCGCACTGCTCAGCCAGCTTATCGAGCGGAAGCCGCGTCAAGCCCGCGTAATCGCGATATGTCAGGTCACCGTTGTCCATCAAGCCATCCTCTACCGTCTCTCCATTTCTTTATAGATAGCACGAAGCCGTTTGGGAAGAGCCAGGTGATCGTATTCAAGGAACTCGATGAATGGGTGAGGATTAACTCCCCTCAGCTCCTTACTTGAGGAACTCTTGAGCATCTCGGCAAGAGCGTTCCCATAGCCCTCGAGCTTGAGCGCGGAGCCGCGAGCGTGACGTTGCGTTCATGCTCGAACAAGTACTCGCCGCCATGAGGCTGGACCGGAGCAGCCCCAGCCTCGCAAGCGTTGCGGCTGATAGCGTCTGCGGAGGCTCCTGTAGAATATCCAATTGTCGGATGCTGTTTGACTCACCTATAGAGACATGCAGCATCCGTCAGTCTTTTTCGTCTCAAGGCGCTGCCGCTCAACGACAGCCGGCCTGGTTGGCAACTTGGCCGACAATATGCCAAAGCAAGGCGCGCAAGCGCCTAGCAGACCCATATAAATGTTCGATGGGATGGTAAAGAAACTCGCTGATGGCCGCGCATGACGATATGCCGAAGACCGAGTCCGAGTACTACATATGGCTCCTCGACCTCCCGACCGCGTCGGGCAGGGAGAGGTTCCAATTACCAGTCAGATCGACACTGCTCCAAAACTACTGCACGGTTGCAGATTTAAACCCAGAAAAGTCGCGCGAAGTACTCGGAATACCTCGGCCGGGTACAAAAACGCCGCGCCGACGACGGCACAGGCGCGGGTCTTCCCGTATTCCTCGCCATCGCCGGCGCGGCGCCGACAATCTTCTTTGTCAAACAAGCTTTAACTTGCTTGGCAAAAACAGGACCTAAGTGCAGTATCGATTACAGAGACAGGGCCTTGAGCTCTTCCTCGGTGCCGTTCCACCTCTTGGTATCGGGATCGTAGTAGCTCGTGTCGCACGGATCGCAGTACCAGCGATGGAACGTGCCGCAGTGGGTGGGACGACCGCACTTCTCGCAGGGATAGTAATCGATGTCGTCACAAGAACGCATGCCGATCCAGCGGGATTTGTTGTCGTAGACGCGCATCTTGTTTTTGATCTTGATCAGGCTCTCGCCGCCGCTGGCCTGCTCGAGTTCGCGCTCGCTAAGGACTTGCTTCTGCTCGGTCATAATTGCTCCTTCTTCGAGGGCCTTCTGCGATTCAAATAGTAGCAAAATACAACGTTCTTTACCAGTCAGATCGGCACTGCTCCAAAACTGCTGGGGACGCCTGTTTCGGCTTGCAGAGCCTGGCCCGAAGCAGCTCTGTGTGCTTGAGCCCCATGACACACGCGGCGCCCATGGCGACGCACGCAGGCAGCGTGACGAGAGGCACGAACAGCACCTTCGCCACCGGCATCATTGGCGCCACGATGTTGAAGACATTGTAGGCGGCATGCACCATGACGGAGCAGCTCAGGCGACCTGTGACGACATACACAACGCAGCAAGTGAGCGCCATGAGCGTCACCGGCAACATGTGGACGAGCGTACCGTGGGCAGCGGCGAACCCGACCGAGCTGATGAGCGCCGCTGCCCGCAGCGACACGTAGCGCCCCAGCGCCTCGAACACGACACCTCGGAAGAGAATCTCTTCCACGGTGGGTGCCATGACAACCGTCACTATCACCGCGCCCCATACGTTGCCCTCGTGGCTCGCGCTCCAGTACGCAGTGAACGCAGCGTCTTGCGTCAGCGCGTAGACGATGGTCGCCGCGCACTGCGCGACGAGGAACATCGCCAGACAGAACGACATGCACCCGACCTTGCCCGCCACGGTCAGGTATCGCTTGTCCCGTTCAACGCGAACGCGACGCCATACGAGCAGCCCGCATGCGGCCATGACGGCGTCGAAGGCTATAATGGCGTCCATCCTGCCCGCGTTGGGCAGGATGGCTCGTACAAGGCGCGGCCACAGCGCGCCCAGCAGCACATAACATGCCGGCACTATGGCCAGCGTTGCCCTGTCCAGGGCACATTTGATTTTGGTGTTGTCGTGCATGGGGTTTGTCTCCTCTCGTCCCTACTGGGCGCCGTCGCGCCCTTCTCTGCGACACCTAAGATACGAGCGGACAATCACGCAAAACAGTGTTTTTGACCCAGTAGAAAAATCAATCCTTCAGCAAATCGCACGCATCATTTCTGCGATCTCCGGAACGAAAAGGGCCTTTTCGCATTCCAGGGATTCATTAAGACATGGTTATCCCAGCGGCCGACAGTTTACGGTCAGCGGTAAATGACCAGCATTCGGTAGGAGGCTACGATCCTCTCCCCTACCAACAAAAAACTGGTGAAAAAAGTTGTTTGACTACAGGCGCGGGCATGCTATTATTCTTTGTGCTGAATAGCACACGGGCGATTGGCTCAGGGGTAGAGCATATCCTTCACACGGATGGGGTCACAAGTTCGAATCTTGTATCGCCCACCATCGAACTCAAAGGTCGGAACATTGTTCCGACCTTTTTGTTTTTGAATCGGCGTAAACGGGTTTTAAAATTTCCCAAATTTATTGTTGCGCCGACTCGAGAACTCCTCTATAGTACTTCTTCGCACGGGGGCGTAGCTCAGCTGGGAGAGCGCTTGACTGGCAGTCAAGAGGTCAGGGGTT